>JAHJQM010000013.1 GCA_018819285.1 Candidatus Omnitrophota bacterium | reverse complement strand
AAAAGGCCCTTATATAAAAGCATGCATTTAAATGCTATAAATTACAAACAAAAGCAAGGAGAACCGGTATTAACTAAACAATAAAAACAGGACATTTCTAATTTGGTAAAAACCGGACATTTCTAAATTGGCTTGACACCCAAAAAGATTTATCTTGAAAAGAGAGAATGGCGCTGTTATAATGTGGAAAAATTGTGGATAGATTATGTCTTTTGACTTAGCCAATCTCTGGGATAAAATTCTCGAACATATAAAGCAGGAAATAGGTGAGCAGGCTTTTGAAAACTGGTTCACCCAGGCAAAGCTTGTTTCTGTGACGGATGATAGTATAATTATCCAAGTCCCTTCTAATTTTTTCAAGGATTGGATCTACGACCACTATAGAGACATATTGAATGTTTCCATATTAAAAACATTGGGCAAGATTTTGCCTGTGGCTTTCGATATAAAAGAAGAGCCCCTGCAGAAAACAACCAGTCTAGCAAGCCAGGCACAGGTTGCGCCTCCTGAAAAACTTGTTCAGAAAAAACCTTTTTATCTAAACCCAAAATATACCTTTGAAGGTTTTGTCGTAGGTTCTTCAAATCGTTTTGCGCATGCGGCAACGCTTGCCATTGCAGAAGCGCCTGCAAAAGCATATAATCCTCTATTTATTTATGGCGGGGTAGGGCTTGGCAAAACTCATCTCATGCAAGCATCCTGCCATTATATATCAGAAATGCACAGGGGCCTAAAATTGTTTTATACAACGAGCGAAAGTTTTACAAACGAGCTCATAAACGGTATACAAACGAGGACCACCCAGAAATTCCGGGAAAAATATAGAAGTGTAGACGTGCTTTTGATAGATGATATACATTTTATAGCTGGCAAAGAAGCCACCCAGGAAGAATTTTTTCATACATTCAATGCGCTTTACGATGGCCATAAACAAATAGTCCTTTCCAGCGACCGCGCCCCCAAAACAATCCCGGGCTTAGAAGAAAGGCTTATTTCCAGGTTTGAGTGGGGTCTTGTTACAGATGTACAGTTGCCGGATTTTGAAACTCGCATAGCTATACTTAAAAAAAAGGCGGAACGCAACGGCTCAAAGCTTTCGGATGATATACTCTATTTTATCGCGGAAAATATAACAACTAACATAAGAGAGTTGGAAGGTGCTCTTATAAAACTAATCGCATATTCTGCTTTGGAGAATAAAAAAATAACTATGGAGCTCGTTAAAGAGATCCTAAAAGATACAAGCTCCGGAGGTTCTAAAAAAATAACTATGGAGCTTATTCAAAAAAAGGTGGCTGAGTATTTTGACATAAAACTCTCTGATATGAAAACAAAAAAAAGAACCCGGCAGGTAGTCTACCCCAGGCATGTGGCCATGTACCTGGCAAGAGAAATGACAGACCTGACATTGCCAGAGATAGGGGAGTATTTTGGCGGGAGAGACCACTCAACAGTAATACACGCGTTTGGAAAAATAGATTCTGATTTAAAAAAGAACCGTAATGTGAAAAACTTGATACAAAAGTTGATGTTAGACATAAAAAGTTGATAACAGGGGATTATTTTTATTTTTTTGTGGATTATTTTTATTTCATAACTATAATATTAAACTTGGGTTTCGGTCTTTTCAACTTATTCACAGTGCTTACTATCTAATTCTTCTATTTTTAACTGAATCAGATAATAGAAAATAGGGAGATATAATGAAAATAAAAATACTCAAACAAGCATTTTTAAAAAACATACAACATGTCCAAAATATAATATCTTCAAAAAATAGCTTACCAATACTTTCAAATATTTTAATAGAAGCAGAAAAAAACAAAGTGGTTTTAACAAGCACAGACCTTGATATAGGCATATCTTCATCACTTGAGACAATAATTGAAGAAGAAGGCGCAATAACTATCCCTGCTAAAAGATTCAATGATATTATAAAAGAATTGCCAGATGAAGATATATCTATCAGCACAATGAAAAATAATTCAATGGTTATAAAATGTAGTAAGTGTTTTTTTAAAATAATAGGTTTACCAAAAGAAGAATTTCCTAAACTGCCGGAATTTAAAGACGAACCAAATGTTGTAATAAAACAAAGTGTTTTAAAAAACATGATCAATATGACGCATTTTTCAATGTCTCATGACGACACAAGGTATGTTTTAAACGGCGCATTATTTTTATTTAAAGGTAAACATCTTACAATAGTTACAACAGACGGCAAAAGACTCAGCCTTGTAAAAAGAGACATAGAAAAAGATGGATTAAACAAGGTTATAATTGTCCCGTCAAAAACTATTTATGAACTAAATAGAATTCTGGGTGATGAGGGCGACGTAAAGATTGTGTTCAGTGAAAATCAGGTGAAGTTTGATTTGAAAAACATAACAATAATATCCAGGCTGATAGAAGGCGATTTTCCTAATCACGAACAAGTTGTGCCCAAAGAGGCGCAGGAAAAAATAATGATACAGAGAAGCCAGTTTTTGGACGGGATAAAAAGAGCGGCGCTTCTCACAACACAGGATTCTCAGTCTGTCAAATTTGAGATCCTGAAAAACAAGATAATAGTTTCAAAATCAAGTCCGAACATAGGAGAAGTCAGGGAAGAGATAGATACTGTTTATAAAGGCCAGGAGATCACAGTAGGGTTTAACCCGAATTACATACTAGATGTTTTAAAAATTATTCCTCAAGACGAGATAGCTCTGGAGGTCTTTGGGCCGGACAAACCTGCTGTGATAAGAATAGAAGACTGGTTTTTGTATCTTGCGCTTCCAATGCAGCTAGTTTAACCTTTGCCCGATCGGCGATCGGGATGGGCGTGTAATGAGAAAAAAAGGGAAAAGACCTGTAGATATAAGAAATATAATAAGTCAGGTAATAAAAAAACTAGATACAAAAACCCACGGCCAAAGAGGAGAAATTGTGCAGGCATGGCAAGATGCAATTGAATCAAAAGCGATTGCTCACACAAAGCCTGTTGCAATTAAAAAAAATATCCTTACAATAGAAGTCGATAGTTCTACCTGGCTCTATATGTTAAGTTTAAAAAAGAAAAACACCCTGCTAAAGATGCAAAAAACCTTGGGTAAAGAAAAGATAAAAGATATCAGGTTTAGAATGGGAGAAATAAGCTGAGGCCATGACTTACGGAGTCCGAAGGGTGACGTAAGTCATTTGGCCGAATTTATCCTCGACATTTTGCGGGGGATTTGAACGCACTAGAAGCCAGTTATTTTAATGTACTACGCAAAATGTCAAGGATTAATTCGCACAAACATAGAAATAATTCATAGGAGGTTGACTTACGGAGTCCTACGGACTCCGTAAGTCAAGTGCTCATTAATATGCCAAAGCAAGAAAAGTATGATGCAACTACTATACAAGTATTAGAAGGGGTGGATGCGGTAAGGAAGCGTCCCGCCATGTATATAGGCGATATATCTATGCGGGGGCTTCACCATCTTGTATATGAAGTAGTGGACAACTCTGTCGATGAGGCAATGGCGGGCTATTGCAAAAATATCACCGTGACTGTGCATATAGATAACAGCGTTACAGTAGTAGATGATGGCCGCGGGATTCCTGTAGATATACACAAAGGCGAGAAAAAACCTGCTGTTGAAGTGGTTCTTACAACGCTCCACGCTGGAGGCAAGTTTGATCACCGCTCTTATAAGGTGTCAGGAGGATTGCATGGCGTTGGCGTAAGCGTTGTAAACGCGCTCAGCGAATGGCTTGAAGTAGAGATAAGAAGAGATGGCAAAGTCCACCACCAGGAATATGAAAAGGGCAGAACTGCTTCAAAACTTACAGCGGTGGGCAAAGCAAAAACAACAGGTACAACTGTTACGTTCAAAGCAGACAAAGAAATTTTTGTTAACTGCCCCATAGAGTATTCTTATGAAACTCTTTCCAACAGGCTCAGAGAACTCGCATTTTTGAACAAGGGCCTCAAGATTAAAATAATAGACGAGCGGTCTGACAAAGAAAACGAGTTTCAATTTGAAGGCGGCATCGTATCGTTTGTGGAATATCTTAATAAAAATAAAGAAGCGCTTCACAAAAAGGTTATCTATTTTGAAGGCGCCAAGGATGATGTTACATGCGAGATAGCTCTTCAATACAATGACGGTTATTCTGAAAACATATTTTCATTTGTCAATAATATCAATACAATTGAAGGCGGCACTCATCTGAGCGGTTTTAAATCAGCCCTCACAAGGGTTGTGAACCAATATTGTAAAAATAAAAAGATGCTGAAAGAATCGGATATAGCTATTTCAGGCGAAGATATAAGAGAGGGTTTGACAGTTGTTATAAGTGTAAAAGTTCCTAACCCGCAGTTTGAAGGCCAGACAAAAACAAAACTTGGCAACAGTGAAGTAGAAGGCATTGTTTCTTCTATTGTTAACGATTTTTTGGGGGCGTATTTTGAAGAAAACCCGTCAGTCGCAAACAAGGCTATTGAAAAAGCCATCCTTGCAGCCAGGGCGAGAGAAGCTGCTAGAAAAGCAAGGGAGCTTACTAGGCGTAAAGGCGCTCTGGATTCTATGGCATTACCAGGAAAGCTTTCTGATTGCTCTGAAACAGATCCCGCTATCTGCGAGATTTATATAGTTGAAGGAGATTCAGCAGGCGGCTCTTCAAGACAGGGTAGGGATAGAAGGTTTCAAGCAATCCTGCCAATAAAAGGGAAGATTCTTAATGTTGAGAAAGCAAGGTTAGACAAAGTGCTGTCTAACGAAGAAATCAGAACTATTATAAGCGCTCTTGGCGCAGGCATCGGAGAAGAATTCGCCCTTTTAAAGTTAAGATATCATAAGATTATACTTATGGCTGATGCTGATGTAGATGGTTCGCATATTAGAACACTGCTTTTAACACTTTTCTTTAGACATATGCAGCCATTGATAGAAAAAGGCCATATATACATAGCCCAACCACCTCTTTATAAGGTAAAAAGAGGCAAGCGCGAGGAATACATAGAAACAGAAAAAAAGATGAATGAGTTTTTATTTGAATTAGGCACAGAGGGCTTGACCCTTACACGCAATAGCGACAAAAAGAGTTTTACCGCCAATCCATTAAAGGAGCTTTTGCAGTTAGTATTAGAATACGACAGGCTATCTTCATCAATAGTTAAGCGTGGAGCAGAATTATCGAAATATCTATGTTTTAGACATCAAAAGACCAAAAAACTACCCCTTTTTATGATAAAAGTGGAGGGAGAATCTCATTTTCTCTATGATGATGAAGAGCTAGCAAAAGCAGCATCCAAAAGAGAAGAAGAATTTGGCAAAAATGTTGAAATAGATGAAAAAGCGCTTAATGTCATAGAATTTTACGGCGCAAGAGACATGGAAAAAATAATAGATAAAATAGAAAAATTAGGGTTTAACATTTTAGAAGAATGCGCTGTAACAGTAGACAAGAAAGACAAAAAAGAACAAGCAAAGAAGAAACCATATAAAATAACATCGGAAGAATATGATGCAAAAGAGCTTAACACATTAAAAGAATGCCTTGATTACGTTAGGGAAATCGCCAAAAAAGGCCTTGCCATACAAAGATACAAAGGCCTTGGAGAAATGAATCCCGAGCAGCTCTGGGAAACTACGATGAATCCTGAAACGCGCACGCTCTTAAAAGTTACTATGGAGGATGCGGTTGAGGCAAACGAGATGTTTACAGTTCTTATGGGCGATGCTGTCGAGCCCAGAAGAGCTTTTATAGAGAAACATGCGCTAGAAGTCAGGAATTTAGACATATAATAAAAGCAAAGGCCGAAATAAATGTACGCACAAAACGAAAAAGTAGTGCCTGTTTACATTGAAGACGAGATGAAGGCCTCGTATATAAGTTACGCTATGAGCGTAATTGTAGGGAGAGCTCTGCCTGATGTGCGCGATGGTTTAAAGCCTGTGCATCGAAGAATTCTTTATGCGATGAGAGAGCTTGGACTGGAGCACTCAAAACCATACAAGAAATGCGCCAGAATCGTTGGAGAAGTGCTTGGTAAATACCACCCGCATGGCGATACCGCTGTGTATGATTCTTTGGTGAGGATGGTCCAGGATTTTTCTCTTAGGTATCCTCTAATAGACGGCCAGGGTAATTTTGGGTCAGTTGATGGAGACATGGCTGCTGCTATGCGTTATACTGAAGCGCGCATGGCCACAATTGCCGATGAGATACTCACGGATATAGATAAAGACACAGTAAAATTTACCCCTAATTTTGACGAAACCTTGGAAGAGCCCACAGTATTGCCAGCAAGGCTTCCGAATTTATTGGTAAATGGTTCAAGCGGGATTGCTGTAGGTATGGCAACAAATATTCCGCCTCATAATCTGAGAGAGATAGTGGACGCAATAACAGAATTGATCGGCAATCCCGAGATCGCCATAAAAGATTTAATGAAAATTGTCAAAGGCCCTGATTTTCCGACAGGCGGCATTATCTGCGGCAAGGAAGGGATAAAGAGTGCGTACGAAACAGGCAGGGGGCTTTTAAAAATTCACGCACGCGCAAGTATTGAAAAACAAAAACAGGGCAAAGAGGCTATTATTATTACAGAGATCCCTTACCAGGTCAATAAATCAAAGCTTATAGAGAACATGGCCGGTCTTGTACAGGACAAAAAGATAGAGGGCATTTCTGATATCAGGGATGAATCTGACAGAGAAGGCATGAGGATTGTCATAGAGATAAAGCGTGACCAAAACGCAGAGATAATCCTTAATCAATTGTATAAACATACCCAGATGGAAGAAAGCTTTGGCATTATCATGCTTGCCTTGGTTGACAACAAGCCAAAGGTTTTAAACCTTAAAGAGATGCTCGAAGCATATGTTAAACATAGAAAAGAAATTGTCCGGCGCAGGACACAATTTGAGCTCAATAAAGCTGAAAGAAGGGCGCATATATTAGAAGGCTTTAAGATAGCCATAGAGCATCTGACTCAGATTATAAAAACCATTAGAGAGTCAAAGGATCCGAAAGCAGCCCAGGCTGCCTTGATGAAAAATTTTGATTTGAGCGAAATTCAGGCCCAGGCTATCTTAGAGATGCAGCTGCAGCGCCTGACAGCGCTTGAAAGAGATAAGGTAGAAAACGAATATCTGGATCTTATAAAAAAGATAGAAACGTATAAGACAATTCTGAAAAGCGAGAAGAAGATTCTAGAAATAGTTAAAGACGAAGCATTGGAATTAAAAAAGAAATATGGAGATGAGCGAAGAACCGAGATAGTAGGGAAAGTAGAAGATATTGAGATAGAAGACCTGATCAAAGAAGAGGACATGGTTATTACAATAAGCCACGCAGGTTATTTAAAACGCCTGCCAGTAGACGCTTATAGGCGCCAAAAACGGGGCGGGGCAGGCGTTACAGGCATTGATATGAAAGAAGAGGATTTTGTAGAGCATCTATTTATTGCATCTACTCATGAATATATTTTATTTTTTACAAATAAAGGCAGGATTCACTGGCTTAAGGTTTATGAAATCCCTCAGGCAAGCCGTTCAGCAAGAGGAAAGGCGATTATAAACCTATTGCAGCTTGAACAAGGTGAAAACATATCCTCTTACGTAAGAGTGAAGGAATTCAAAGAAGACAATTTTGTTATCATGGCAACTAAAAACGGCCTTATTAAAAAAACAGATCTCATGGCTTATTCGAATCCAAGAAAAGGTGGTATTATTGGCATTACGCTTGAAGAGGGCGACGAGCTAATAGATGTATCGCTGACAGATGGAACGCAGGAAATATTAATGGCAACTCATTCAGGCAAAGCTATCCGTTTTCCTGAGAAACAAGTGAGAGATATGGGCAGGGGCGCCAAAGGCGTAAAAGGCATCAGGCTTGCCAAAAAAGACAAAGTTATTGCAATGGAAGTAGTTAAAAAAGATTCCACGGTTTTAACAGCTACTTCTGAAGGCTTTGCAAAACGTACAGCAATAAACGAATACAGAAAACAATCCCGCGGAGGTAAAGGCATAATCAACGTAAAAGTTACTAATAAAAACGGCGCAGCAGTAGGCCTTAAAATAGTTAACGACCATGACGAGCTTATGGTTATAACCCAGAAGGGCATGATTGTCCGTTTGAGCGTAAAAGATATAAGATCCACAGGAAGAAGTGCGCAAGGCGTGCATATAATAAAACTTGATTCAGGTGATACTGTTTCATCTATTGCCCACGTAGTTCCTGAAGAAAAAGAAGAGTAAATACGTCCCCATCGTCTAGCCTGGTCTAGGACATCAGATTTTCGATCTGACGACCGGGGTTCAAATCCCCGTGGGGACGCCACTATCAGCGACGATAAAACCAAAAAAGCATCCCTGCCGATTATTACCAATTTTGACGAATTATAGACATTATTTGTATACCAAGGGAACAGGTTAACAGGACCTTAGACTGTTTCTGGTCAGGGTATTTTTATGTCAGGGGACCAAAACAATGAAACTGGACAGGAAGAACAAGGCAAGGCGTAAGCAAATGATAAAATATTTTTGAAATATAAAAAGCAATTTTAGGTTTTAAGAGGCATAATCTATTTAGGCCTTTTTACTCTCCTAAAAATAAGTTCTGGTTCGTAACATTTTCCAGTAAAGGGTGCATTGCAGTCAAAAACTATTTTGCAAACTTTATTTATTTCTAATCTTGACAAACCCCTATTTATTATGTATACTTATTCTAGA
Organism: Candidatus Omnitrophota bacterium; assembly: GCA_018819285.1. Taxonomy (GTDB): domain Bacteria; phylum Omnitrophota; class Gorgyraeia; order Gorgyraeales; family Gorgyraeaceae; genus UBA10183. The sequence continues at coordinate 53,099 of JAHJQM010000013.1, read as the reverse complement.
GTTTATAAAAGAATTGTAAGTCTTTGAAGTAAGATAAACCAGTAAAAAGTCACTCAAATAGAGGTATTTGTGCCATGGGAACCTTAATATTAAACAATATAAGCCAGGTAATTATGAATAATAATACCTGGCTTTTTTATTATGTTCTAACAATATATCTAGGGCATTGCCTTTTAATGAATAGGACCTCTCTCCCATGGCAGGCCTATACACCAGAGAGACATGCCCTGGATCTGTTATCAAGTTGACACTCTTACATTGTTAGAGTGTCAACTTACAGAAAGCTTGAAAGAGGTTTAGATGTTAGACTGGCAGGATAAACCATGGATTAAGATAATATCAGCAGTTCTTGTCATAGCTTTTCTTACATATGATATAGCCTGGGCTACTGACTTTAGCTCTACATCTCAACAAAAACAATATGCCTCCAGAAGTCTCTTTAAGAATAAAAAAGTCGATCAGAATACCATAAGTTCACAGAATGAACAAAGCCTAGAAACAATAAAAGATACTATATCCCATAAAAAGAATATTAATGCCAAAGATTCTATATATCACAAAGACTCAAGCGATAGCTTAAAAGCCTCTTATATTAATGATATAGCTAATATATATATCCCAGATACTCTTGGAAAAGTAATCGATTCTTACTCGTCCCCTGATTCCAAGGGAACAATAATCCATATTCAGGATTTACACACAAATCCAGAAGCGTCTTTTAACATGGCAGGCATCTTAGAGATTTTAATTAAAGATTATAATCTTAACTTAGTCTGCTCTGAAGGGGCAACTGGCGTAGTAGATACAAGCTCTGTATCAAGCTTTCCTGATAAAGAAGTAAGGGAAAAAGTCGCAAAACTCTTTGTCAATTCAGGTGAGCTCACAGGAGAAGAATATATATCTATAACAAAATACCCGAACCTTCCAATATGGGGCATAGAAGACAAAGATACGTATTTCCAACATATCGTAGAATTTAATAAAATCATGAAGTTCTCCAAAGATGCATTGACTTTTACTAACCAGGTAAAAGAGGCTTTGAATAAATTAAAGCCAAAGATATATTCAAAAACCCTCTTGAACTTAGATTCCAAAGAGATAGAATACGAAGAATCCAGGATAGACGCTAATACCTACCTAGATTATTTACTGTGCTCAAGACCTGGTCTTGATATCAGTAATTATCAGAATATTGTTATATTCAGGGACTCTTTGGAAGCTGAAAAGATAATAGACCAAAAAAAGATTACCCAACAATCCCAGGATCTTCTAGAAAGCCTTCAATCTCTCCTAAAAGATAAAGATAACAAATCCGAGATAGAGAGCCTATCAACCAAGGCAGTTTTATATAAAGACAAGAAAATCTCTCCATTTTCATTCTATAGCTACCTGGATGAATTATCAAGGCGCCACCTAAAAGAAGAAATAGATAAATACCCTGATCTATTTGGCTACATATCCTACCTCAGGAAATTAAACTCTTTAGATTCTAGCAAGCTCTTCAGTGAAATAGAAGAGCTTGCTTATGAGATAAAAGACCTGATGTCGGATAACCCTGACCAGAAACTCCTCACAAAAGCCCTGAGAAACGTAAACTTCCTTGAAAACTTCTTTAACCTCAAAATCTCAAATGAAAACTTAGATTATTATCTTAAAGATAAAGATAATTTCAAAGTAATATTCTTTAAAGACTTCTTGCAGCCTAACCTGGCAAAATATAATATAGATTCTTTTATAGACTTTAACCCAGATCTAATAGATAAAAACCTGCCTATATTGGAAAACTTCTATGAACTTGCGCATAAAAGAGACTTGGCAATGTTTAATAACGCCACAAGTGAAATAGAAACTCGTAAACCTAAATTAACAGCTCTAATAACAGGAGGTTTCCATACCCAAGGCCTTACAAAACTCTTAAAAGACAATAACTACTCATACATTGTAATATCGCCTTATTCAAAGACAGCTATAGATGAGGAGAACTACAGGAACCTATTGGAAGGAAAGAGGAAGCCCCTTAAAGAGCTAATGAGCGAGCTTAATGAGAAACTAAGAGCTCCTATGGGGTTTGTGAATAAAGAATTCTTAAAAGACTTTGAGAAGGAATTGGGTAGCATTGAATTTTTACCAGATAGATTTATCATCATGCTAGTAGCCATAGCCATAAAGCTTAAGAAACTACCCATAGATAAGATAGAATCCATGTTTACAGCTGAGTTCAGGAAACATCTTGTAGATGATATCACGATCAAAGAAGATAAGGAGGGGAATACATCTGTCAGGTATAACAACCAATATATTAGGGTGGCAAAAGAAGACGCAATAGAAAAGTTAAATAAACCAGAATTTGAATCAATTGTAACTGCAAGGCAAACGATACATATCAAACCAGTTGAGACGAAACAGCCTGAGTTGCTGTTTGGAGATGAAATTAATTCATTGATTGCCCGCGACATTAGGTTAGAGATATTTTTTGACGGAGAACAGAATAGAGTAACTAGTTTTGAGGAGGCGCTTGCTTCGCCTGTTATTGATGATAAATATACTATTAATGCTACTGCCGAACCCTTGGATGAACTAAATACCGCCCTAGGTCTTTTTAAAGACATGGGGTATTCGTTATCAGATTTAGTAAAAGATGCAGAAATTGCTGTATTGGCTCCAGGGCAAACTTTAGTTGAGGCAAAAGAATTATTGCATCGAGAACCAGGAATTAAAACTATCCATATTGTTGAAATTGATAGAGATAATTTTAGTCTTATCTTTGAAGAATGGCTGAAACTTTCTCCAGAAGAACGTCGCCGTATTACATTACATCGCGCTGATGCATGTTCTATGCCCTTTGATAATGGAAGATTTGCTATTGTCTATGCAGCAGGGATAGGGACAGATGTTCTAGGAGATAAGAAAACCATTGAACTATTAAAAGAGATACACAGGGTATTAATGCCTAACGGATTTATTATAGGCAATATTATGCTTTCAGAGACCAAGAGTCTGGAGCAAATTGGTTTTACTAGCAATGGGGGTATTATTACTGATCCATCCTTTATTGTTTATGCGCAGAGAGTACCTTCAGAAGAAGAGGCGCCCTTATCGACAGACTTAGGCGCGTCAAAGATTAAACATGGGACAGGGACAGCCCCAAGCTCAGCCGAATCAGGAGCTAAATTTAATTGGCAATTGCTCGAAACTGAAATAGCAGGGTTAGCAAGCCCTCAAGAACAGTACCGTTATTTTAGAACCTATCCAGCTAGTAGCGTGTTGGGCGCTTTAGAGTTAAATAATGAAGATATATATTTAGACTTAGCTGGCGGACCAGGTACTTATACTTTAGCAGCAGCTACTTCTTATAATGTAAAACAAGCTATTTATCTTGATATATCGAGAGGTAATTTATTGCTTGCAGAGCATCTATTAAGAAATACCTCAAATATGACCACAGAGGAACGCAATGGACTATTAGATAAAGCAGCAGGCCAAACAAATGTTGCTACGATTCTTCAAAATGTTAGCAGAAGAGAAGTGGTTGAACATTCGTTGCCAGAAAATGTAAATATTCTTTTAGGCGATGCCAGAAACATGAGAGGCAAGATAGAGGATGATAGCATTACCAAGTTAAGTGTTACGGAATTATTTAACTGGTTAGGCGGAGAAGAAGGAGTGAAGCAATGTATTGGAGAGATGTTACGCATGGTTAAAGCAGGAGGCAGGATATTTATTGTTTATGATGTGACTAACAAAGAGAAGCTTAGTGATTTTGAAAAAACATTTAAAACCATAGCTGAAGAACAAGGAATTCGTATTGATTTCCAAAAGGACATAAAAACTGGCATAGATGGCGCGTTTATAGTGAATATTATAGATAAAGGTGAAATAAAATTAGCTGGTGAACAACAACCTGTGCAATTATCGCTATGGGACGCTGCCTCAAACGCAGCTCAACAACCTCAATCACAAAGATCGGTATACATAGATAAGGAGAACAATGTTGTTCTTCAGCTTAAAGACGGCAAAACGCTTACGCTTGGAAATGTTCAGAGACCAAATTTTATATTTAACCAAAAGATTATCCGCTGGGCGTACGTTCAAAGAATCTTGGATTTGACAGTGGATAGATGGCTTATATTAGCCAATCAAGCAAAAAGCCTCTATGAATATGCGCGGGAGAGTAATGAATATGTAAGGAGAGATATAGGCAATAGAAGCCGCTCGCTTGTTGCGAGTATGTACAGGAGAAATAAACCGTATGTAACAGGGATAAAAGAAATCGAGGCTATGATTGAAAGCTGGTGTGAAAAGAATGCTGTTGAGTTGCCCGGCGGTTGGGCTGAAAATAAAAATAAGAAGAAAGAACAAAAGGCCGCTTATTTAACAGCCCAGGTTAAAACCTGGTTTGCTGTTGCGCTTCAAGAGGATGATCCTAGGCTTGTATATAGGTTATTTGACGCCAAGATTGATATAACAGGCCTTCCTTTCTGGAATCTGCCAATATTCCCAGTTACTGAAAAAGGAGAAATTGACACTGAGCTAATGGACTGGATGATAAAAACAACCAAGCCTCCGGAAGAATATCTTACAGCTAGAAAAGTTTCTTTAGAGGATTTAACTATAGGCTCATTTATAACCTCTGAAAATGACGCTGAAAGGAAAGAAGCCGCTCAGATACTAAAGGCTTTTGCTGAAACAAGGCTACTTCCTTTTAGAAAATATTTTAAGACTGTAAGCTCAGCTTCAGAAAATATCGGAGAGATTGACTATATAACAATAGCAGTCAATGACGGCATTTATGATATTGCAAAACGTTTTGGAACAGATGTAAAGGAAGAAACAGAACAAGGCGTGCTTGTTATTAAGACAGCTTATGGAATTGAGATAATCCAACCTATTGAAGGCCATCCAGGATCTCAAAAGTTAGTAAGCTTTTTAGAAAAGCGAGAAAACTCTGCAGCTGTTTATTATATTGCGCTTGGAACAAGAGAAATAGAAAAAACACTGGCGTCCATTAATCAGATAATACCATCCGCCCTTATAATAGATAAAACCTCAAGAACAAACTCTGTTGGAGATAAAATAGCTTTTATACATCCAAAGGCTACTCAATTCAGAACACTTGTCGAGCTCATAGAATATAAAAATAAAGGGATTAGTGATTTAGCTGCAGAGCAGCAAACCCAAGGTTTAGGCGCGATGGGCAAGTTCTTTGTAAGAGATGCTACCTATGATGAATCTAGAGCGCAGCTTATTGCCGCTGTAATAGATATGGATAGGCCACAAGTAATGCAGGAAAGGATAAGGATACAGGCACAGCGCGCGCCTCCTCAACTGATAAATAAGGCGCTGCAGGAACTGCGGGCAATGACTAATGACAGGATAATACGCACAGTTATAGATTGGTACCTTGATAAATTTCAAAAGAACGGCCAGATCCTTATTCTGGAAGATAACAAAAAAAGTATTCTTGGCATAGGAACCAGAAATATCATAGCAGTATCCAGGCATTTGATAGATAACCCAGTCGCCCTCCTCCATGAAATAATGCACGCATATTTTGACGCTCATCCTCGTAACTTAGCTGCGTTGGAACGCTATCTCGCTAAAGGTAGGGTCAAGTGGGTAAAATCCAAAGATCCATTGCTCAGGGCTCATTATGCGATAAGGGCATTCCAAAGGCAGGTGCTGGGCGATACTGACAAGTATCTGACAGAGCTTATAGGAAAACTCGAAGTTGCGAGAGGCCTTGTGAAACAAGGAGAGTTATTTACCCTTGGGGATAATAAGCTAAAGATAGAAGATTTACTGCCTCTTGCTGAGGCGCTTGAAAACGCTCTAGGTAATATTGACGATGAGAGAGCAAGGTCTATGGTAGCTAATGGATTATCGATAGATTCAGGCGAGTATGGTATTGATAATCCAGAAGGCCATTTGCTGGACTTGGTAATAAGAGATAATAATGGAAAACAGGTTGCAGCATTAAAAGTCTATCCGCTAAAATTGGCAGATGGTATTTCATATGACAAAGATAGTGTTTTCTTGGAATGGCTTGGCATAGAGCCATTATGGATGAAAGGTAAAGGCCAGTGCGGCCCAAAATTATATGATGCATTATTAAAACTTTTATCCGGCCTGGGGTACAGTCATATATATGGCGTTGTAAACCCTGGGTCTGAGGATTTTTGGGAAAAGATGGGTTGGAAAGATTCAGACAGGGAAATATATATAAGCGGCAGCGTGGATTACTATAGCCAAGAGCCAAATTTTATCAAAGGGAGATTGCCTGTAGTTACGCCTCTTTCTGGCGCAAGCTTTAAAAAAATATCCCCCCATCATGCTTCATGGGCCAATGTCAAGACCGCATATGAGGGCCGCTATTATCACGAAGAAAAAATGACACTATCTAGCGGAAGGCATGTGGATGCATCATTAATAGATTTACTGCACAAACGAGGAAAAGAAGCAGTAAAAGGCGCGGCAATAGATATAGGTGGAGATGTATTCTCAGTTATAGATATAGATGGTCAGAAAATGCTGGTGTCCAGGGATATTATGGATACGTTGAGTGACGGAGAATTTCTGGCTGTTCTTTCAAAGGCCTTGTCGTCAACAGGGTTTAATGCGCATAGATCAGACGCCCCTCTTATTATTTCTTCCTTGGCTAGTTCTCCTCGCATGTTCGAAGATTGTCTTATGAATGGTTTTGTTGGGATAAACAAGACATTTTTGGATTTTTATAATGATCACAAAGGAGATATTTTAAAAAAGAAGTATTTACAGATCCTGTTGCAGGTAGGGCTGGAGCATGAATTGCGGCACGAGATGGGTGAGACTGATGAATTTGGACTTGAGAAAATAGATGCCAAAAGGATAACGGAGTTATGCAATACTGAAAGAATCAATATAATAGATTTTATGGAATTTCTTAAAGAGAATAGAATTATTAATAAAGAATTCGAGCAAATTATTCAAGATGCTATAGCTGGTAGCGAAGAATTAAAAATAACCGCGCAAATACAACAGGCAGCGCTTAATACCAAACTCATTGCAATAGATTTTGGAGGAACTCTTACACCGACAGATACTAACATCATCCCAGTCGATGATTTCATAGAAAGATGCCTGGTAGCCATGGACCTGCTTTTATTTGCGGATAGTGAACTAAACATTCATATTATTTCCGGAGGAGCCGCTAAAGAATATATAGACCAGGTTATAGACCTCTTCCCAAGCCGCTTTCATATGTTACGTACCAGCAAGAAATTCAGAGTTGATGAGAGGGTATCTGATAAAGGACAGCAAGTGCAGGAAATTTTACATGAGGCCAATTTGCCAGAAAGCGCAGTAATTGCTATAGGTAATAACGAGGAATCTGACAGTCCAATGGCCCTTAAAGAAGGTCATTTTGTCAGAGTATATCCGCATACGCGTTCTATGTATCCAAGCGCGTTAGATGTGCTCGGGTGTATTTTAGAGGTAAAAGGAAAATTGGTTATTACTGGACGCATGGCTGCTAATTTAGAAGGAAAAGTAAAAAACGTCCACTCCACTTGGGCTCATAATGAGGGGCTTTTTAATGGCGAACATCATGATTCTAAAGATATGATAATGCCAGATATTGGTCTTGTAACCAGAGATTTAATATTAAAATTGCGCAATAAAGAATCAGGGCAAGATAGTTTTATAGCTATGCAAATAAATGGCCAAGAGATCCTAGTGTCTAAAGATATAAAAAATGCCATAGATGAATTTGATGGGGCGCCTTCTAAGGCTGATGGAGCGTTTTTAGCGCTACTTGCAAAGGCGCTTTCAGCTGTAGGTTTTGAAAAAACAAAGGATGGCAAGCCTCTAATTATCACCTCTTTATCAAAATCCCCCAGACTCTTCGAAGACTGTTTACAGAACGGCTTCATAGGAATAAATCAAGCATTGCTGGAACTCTATAACAATAACCCTGATCAAAGGCAATATTTGAAGATTCTTTTACAGGTTGGTTTAGAGCATGAATTAAGGCATGAGTTTACTGGTAAACATGGGAAAGACATAGAATGGGAATTCAGTCAGATAGATGCAAAGAGGATTGTGGAATTATGCAAAGCAGTTGATGTAAATTTAGAAGGACTTATCGCGTATCTTAAAGACAAAAAGATTATTGAAGAAAGATTTGAAAAGCTTATTAGATTAACTGAATCAGCTCAAGAAAATATCAAACAGTATAGAGAAAACAGATTAGGTTTTTCCAGTATTTTACCAGGCCGGAATGTGGAAGCGGTGCTGGAGTTTATAGAAAAAGACCTGGAGTGTTATATAGCTTATGGAGATATGTTTAAAACATCTGTTTTAAATAAAGCATTTACAATGGAGATTGTTACCAAGCTTATTTTTTCAGCAATCGATATATCTGATATGGTCTTAAGTAAATATGGAGGCGGCATTGTCAGGTCAGGCGGAGACGAATCAATAATAGTGCTTCCCTCTAGCCTAACCCCAACACAAGTTAATAATATAAGATTAGAGCTTCAGTATACAATTTCGGAGTTTATATCTGATCGTTACGGCTTTGTTAAAATAAATGGCGTAAATGACAAAAATTTTACAGAAGCGTATGATGTGTTGAACAAAAATATACGTTCTCTTGAAGGAGTGTATAAAGAAAGAGATGGCTTCTTCTTGGTGTTTGATAGAACTAAAAAGCATTCACATGATTTAAATGAGGCCTGTAGCGAGGTGCTGAATATGCTAAACGATACTTTAAAACAAAATAGACTCGATATTACTATAATACAAGATAACACCAAAAAGCCGATAATAATGCAAAGCCCGCGTATAAATTTTGGTATAGTAAAATTAAAAAATGTCTCAAAAGAAACTATTCATTCTGATTTCGGAAAAGCTCTTAGACACGGAGAATATATAAAAGCCATAGCTAAAGATGAGCTTGGATTGCATGGCGCAACAGAAGACCTCTTGATAGAGCATGATAATTTTGATAAAGAAATAAATCAACCTTCAGCTAATAAACTATCTACTGATGATCGCAAAGCTATAGCTAAAAGTTACAATGAAAAAGGCCTTAATTTATATTTTAATCAAATCGAAGAAAATTATCCTGTTGTGAAGAGAGAGTGGCTTTTGCACACGCTCCAGCAGATGTCCACAGTATTTATAGGTACTACAGTGTTAGTAAGAGGCCCGCCAGATAATTTTTATATAGTCACTAAATTACAAGATAGCTCAGTTATTCTTATGAAGATAGAACTTGTATATGAGCCTTATGGGGAAATGAAAGAAAGGATAGACAGATTAATAGGAGAGGCAGAAAAAACAGGTAAAACAATAGATGATATTTTAAGACAAAGATGGATAAATGGAAATGGTTTTAAAATAATAAATGAATATGCCCAAGATGAGCCAGATCATTCAAGAGGAGATAGGGTTATATATGCTGAAGCAGAGCAGCTCTATAAGATACTTGAAGACGAGAAATCGAAAGGACTTCCCGCGTTTTCTAATCTTGAAATATTAGCAGATGATATATCTAAGAGGATAAGCACAACAATCCAATCCGAGGCAAGCGTAAATGTAAAAGTTATTTTAGGGGCCGTAAAGATTAATCAAGATACTTTGGCTAATGCAGACAGAATAGAGGCAAATATTGACAATGTAGATGAACTGACGAAGTGGGCGCAGCAGAAAGACCCTGGCAATCCTACAAATATAGTTAATGTTTACGATGAAGGCGTAGGAGACACATTAATAGAAGCCAAATGGGCAGATGGCAGAGACAAAGAGCGCGCAAAATTCACAACTATTTTAGGCTCTTATTACAAAGAGCCTGCTTTGAATGAACTAGACATAAATAGTTATGCGCTGCCAATATCAGCTGAAATACAAGAAAGATTTTTACATTTTTTAAAAGACACATTTATAGAAGGTATATTTGTTACTTTTGACGAGATAAGAAAGCAAATGTCAGAGGAACTTAAAGCTGAGATTCCAGAAGGCCTTTTGAAGCGTATATTGGAAGACCTTTCTAGAACTAGCAGTGTAACAAAATTAACTATTAAGCGGAAAAAAGGTTATCATTTGCTGAATTTAGAACGGTTTACCAACGAACACCCAATTGGTAGGGAGATATGGGGCACGCGCTTTTTTCCTTATACGCAGTCAGGCATACTTGATATCATGAGAAGCGGCCATTGGACATTTTTGCCGCGCAATGTACGGGGTTATTATTTAAAAGACAAATATCTATTAAACCTTGGATTAAAAGAACAGGCCCTAGTAGATTTATTTATAGAAAGCTATATAAAAATGGCAAGAAGCCTGACTGAAGCCCAGAGAAAAGTCATGCCTGAAGCATTCAGAGAAGAGCATGGCGGTCAATTTGTTGATGAATTTTTGTCCGAAAAAAATCTTAAAGAATTATGGAAAGTGCGTAAGCGTATTATAGACTCATTCTCTAATCCTGAGGAGCTTCCTGCTGACGTAAAAGATTTAAATGAGGCAAATTTTATAGAAACCTTTAGCGCTTTACGCTCCAACCCAGAGGCAGTTAAAACAATACTTGCTGAGTTAGACATGGCCTTTCAAACTTTGCGTCAGGAAATACCTCTTGTTAAAACATGTAAGGACAGGGACATCTTGGCTCGAAATTTTGAAAACGCAATGCATATAACAATTAATCAATTAATGGCCTTGCAATATAAAACATCTCCAGATAAGGATGTTTTATTTTATAACGATATGATTCATTTTTATACAGAGATATTTGCAATAGTTTATGAACCAACTTACGCCAGCAAGCCTACATTTGTTATATATTATGTAGCTGAAAGATTAAGACAGGAAATATTTGGAGAGGCTGATTTTTATAAGAAAGAAAAAGACAGAGCAACAGAGGCAGCGCTTAAAATATTCCCTAAATTTTATAATAGCTTTGCTCATATTTTACACTGGGATATTCCTGAAACAGGCCCAGGAGAAACGCTAGAGGGCTCTCTGATTGGCTTATATGCTGAAGGCATCCGACTGAATACCATGGAGCTTTTTAAAGCTTACTTAAAAGGGAAGAAAACTATCCCGATAGTTAAAGAAGTTTTGGATAGATATGAAAATAATTTTCTCAAGGCAGAAATTTCGAGGCATTTGCTTGTATTATTATCGATGCATAATTCATTGTCCAGGCTTTCTTTAATCTGCGCTGCAGTAAATGCTATGGATTTAGGAGATCCGCGTTTTCAAAAGGAAGCCCAGGAACAAGGTTTTGATGAATCTAAATGGCTTATTGATAAAATAGGGGAAATGATAGTAAAAGATTTTCAAAAAAATCATATCAATGAATTTTTTGAGATAGTAGCGACTGCGTATTTAGAATTTGAGATAAAAAAGAAAGAAAAAGGATGGAAAGAAAACCCAGATAACAGTTCTCAAAAGATCAATGATAACGAACGTCCAGAGATAATTATATTGACTGATAACGCTGGAGAAGTGGTGTTCGATATGCTGTTAGCGGAGTATTTATTAGGGCTTGGTTTTAATGTTGTCATTGCCAGCCGAGATGTCAATGTGATTAATGATATGACTAAGAAAGATACAAGCGGCTTAGTTGCTAGAATGCGTGAGATGGGCTATTTCAAAAGATATAACCCCTCAAGGCTTAAAGTGATATCATCAGGATCAAAGATATTTGGCACATCAGTTTCAGATATTGAACCAGGCAGCGATTTTTTAAAAGAGTATAGCAATAAGAACACTGTATGCGTGATAGCTAAAGGCCAGGGAAATGCGGAGAGCTTGTGGCAGGGAAAATGGTCTAAGCCTTTTGTGCATATCCTAACATCTAAAGAACCTGAAAAGGTATTAGATTTTACAACAGTTCCTAAACATTCAGCTTTATTATTAGTTAATCCGCCTGAAAAAGAAAAAATTATAGAAGAAAAGGAAGATATTGATATTGAAACCATACATTTAATAAATCATCCAGAATTTATTTCCGCTTTAAAAGCAAGCGGTAGGCAAATAACAATCCAAAATTCAGGAAATATTCATCTCTATGTTGAAGAGATTAGGAAGCCGGATGATTTCATGGAATGTTTTGATGGAGACAATATCATATTAGATGCTTCAAAAGGCCCTATCTATTTAGGAAAGGTAAAAATAGGAGCAGAAAGCCATATAAGAGCTGAAGATGGAGATGTGATAATTAGAAGCGGGGCTGAAATTGGGGAAAAGTGCGTTATCACAGATTCTAAAATTATTTCAGCAGAAATTAAGGACGGAGAAATAGTTACAAGAAGGACAGTAGATATTGATGACCAAGGAAAACAAAGACGTTTTCGTCGTATGCCAATGACGCCTATTTTACAACCAGAAGAAATTATAAAATTGGAATTAGAGCCTCTTTCTATACATAAATCTCGTAGAAAAAGCTTAGAAGCTAAAGGGGTTAAGATAACAGGAGATCCTTCAACTATTTATATTGATAAAGGTGTTGAAATAGATTCCGGCGTAGTTATTGGATCAAATGTAATATTAGATGGAGCTACAAAAATCAGGAAAAACGCAAAAATAGGGTCATATACCTGTCTTATTGATTCAGAGGTGTCGGAAGGCGTTCAATTAGCAAGGCTGAATGCATCAGATTGCATATTCCATCCAGGCCTTAATATTGCTGGGGTAGAAGCATTGTTAGACGAGGAGGTGTATACTTACGCAGCTGTCCCTGAAGGAAGCGAGTCGACAGGTTTTATTATTAATCCTGAGTTAGAAAAAGGAGAGAAAGGTATAATAGGAGTGAGAGTGAAACGCAAAGATGCAAAATCGTCACGATACAGTATCCTAGCAGGAAAAGAAAAACAGAATCATCTGACTTTTGCTGAAATCAGAAAACAACACGGGTATTTGATTGATATATTGCTTCAACATGTAGCATTAAGTATTGATAAAGCGCAAAATCTGCTTGTAGAATTTAACGAGGACAGGGTTATTGATGATAAATTAAAGAGTAAAATATTAGATACCATCACTATGATAATGGACAGCTCAATGGTTGATAATCTCACATTGCGCGAAGTTCAAGTATTGATATGGCAAATTATATGGGTGTATGCAAGATCGCCATTTCAGATAGAGAAGAAAAAAGCAGACGAAGAGGCATTATTTTTCACGCGGGATTTAATTGAAACATTGGATAAGACGCCTGATTCTGCCAAACGCTTGGAATTGGCAATAAAAGTAGCTACTTTATCTAATATTAGTATATTTGACAAAAATGACGGAAACGAAAAAAATCCAATAGAGCAAAATTTTAATCTTATTTTAAGCCCCATATCAGACGGGATGAAGACAGGCAAACTATTGGATTTGATAAATGATGTTGGTCATATAAAAATGGATGGAACAAAAGATATTGTTGATCGTTTATTAAAAACGCCAGAGCCAGAAAGGTGGGACAAGACTGTATTATTTAATCTCAATAATGCCGGAGAGGTTGTATATATGCTTGTATTAGCCAGAGAGGTTTTAAAATTGGGGTATAAAGTAGTTCTCGCAGTTAATCCAGCACCTTTAGACGACAACTACGACATAGTAGACCTAAAACTATTATTAGAAGAACCTAAAATTAAAGAAAAAGAATTTTTAGGCCAATATCTGGCTTTTGATAGAATAAAAGTAATATCTAACCACCCATCTTCTATAGGATTAGATTTAGGCAATACAGATCGTGAATTTTTTGAAACAGCAAAAGATAAAAACACTACTATGATGATATCTATAGGCTATGCTTTGACCTTAGCTGCATTTACAGAAAGACTTATATTAGACGCTGCATATATGTGTTATGTAAAAAGACCTAATGCATTCAAAGATGCAGGGTTAGAGTTAGAATACGGAGAAGGCGTCATATGTTTTGTAAAGAAAGGCGACGTAATTTCTGTTCCTGAGAAACGTTTTACTGAGACTATAGGTGATGGTCAGCAAGTCCTGCGTTCTGCCATCTAATCATTGGTCAAATTATAAACAGCATTGACAAATTGTCCACCTCAAAAATATCTTTTTTGAAAGTTTTTGCCTGCCTTGACGATTTAACATCATATGATATACTCTTTTACACAGCTTAATTGAGGCGAAAATGAAAAGAATTGCATTTATTACAATATTCTGGATATTGCTTTTAACAGGCAATGGTTTTGCAGACCTGGAAGCTCCACAAGTCTTTGGCAAGGATTTAGGGGTGGAGATAGGCCTTGAAACATCCTATATTACTTATAAAGAACCTGGGGTAATGAAAGAAAAAGGCTTTATGTATGGAATAACATGCGCAATGGGGTATCGTAACTATAATTATATGCTGGGCATTGAAGCTCGGGCTAGCCTTGGAAGCGTAGATTATAGCTCAGGGTCCTCCGGCACCCTTAACAATATAGATGATAATATGTGGGAAGTGAGGGGCCTGGCAGGTTATGATTTTTATGTATCAGAAACATTAGCAATTACTCCTTATGTTGGGATAGGTTTTAGACATTTAAATGATAATATGGGGGGGAGAAGCTCTACAACAGGCGCCCGTGGTTACGATAGAAATATCAGTTATTTATATAGCCCCATAGGCGTAGACGTAACTACTACATTTGAAAATGGATGGAATGTGAAATTAAGATTGGAATATGATAAGTTCTGGGACGGGAATGTCGAAAGCCACCTGGGCTCTATACCTGGATATTATGATATTGAAAATGATCAAGATAAAGGCTATGGCTATAGAGGTTCTGTCATGTTTAAAAAGAAAGGCGAGACAATGGATTTTATAATAGAGCCATTTTTCAGATACTGGAACATCAAAGATTCAAAATATACCACAGATCCAGGAGGCACAACTTGGCTCGAACCTAAAAATAATTCAAAGGAATTTGGCATTAGTTTTGCAGTAGAATACTAATTGTTTCCGTCATTATAGGGACAGCGCAATGTGCTGCCCATGCCTATAAGAAAATTCTCTTTACAAAATTTCCCCTGAATTGTATAATAACTCCACTATGAACAAAAAGGCGTTAGACATGAAACTGAAATTCGGACTGCCTAAAGGAAGTCTAGAGGAAGCTACTGTAAAGATGTTTAAAAAAGCCGGCTTTACTATAAATATAGGGTCTAGAAGCTATTTCCCTTCAATAGATGACGAGGATATATCTCCATTTCTTTTAAGAGCGCAGGAGATGGCGCGTTATGTTTCTGACGGGGCTCTTGACTGCGGGATTACAGGCAGGGACTGGACTATTGAAAGCGGAAGGGATGTAGTAGAGGTATGCGAACTTATATATGGCAAGCAGGGCCTAAGACCTGTCCGCTGGGTCCTTTGCGTTCCGAATGATTCAAAGATAAAAATACCAGAAGACTTTAAGGGCAAGAGAGTCGCTACAGAGCTGGTGAACGCTACAGAGGGATATTTTAAGAAAAAAAAGGTTAGCGCGGATATAGAGTTTAGCTGGGGCGCTACTGAAGCAAAGGTTGGCGCAGGGTTGGTGGACGGGATAGTAGAACTCACTGAAACAGGCGCAAGCTTGAAAGCAAACAATCTCAGGATTGTGGACATCATATGCGAATCTACAACTTTGATTATTGCAAATAAATTATCGTGGAAGAATCCCTGGAAAAAAGAAAAGATAGAAAACATAGCGCTTCTTTTACAGGGCGCGATACTTGCCGAAGAAAAGGTAGGGCTTAAAATGAACGTGGAAGAAAAAAATGTTAATAAAATAATATCAATCCTTCCGGCAATTAAAAACCCTACAGTGTCACATCTTTCTAAAAAAGGCTGGTGCGCGATAGAGACCATTATAGATGAGTCAGTGGTAAGAAACCTTATACCGAAACTTAAACAAAACGGAGCGCAGGGGATAATAGAGTACCCATTAAATAAGGTGATATATTAACTATTTTTGACTCATGGAGTCGAACAAGTCGGAGGTAAACATGCCTTGCGGCAGAAAAAGAAAGAGAAAGAAGATAGCAAGACATAAAAGAAAGAAAAGACTG
This sequence comes from Candidatus Omnitrophota bacterium, assembly GCA_018819285.1. GTDB lineage: Bacteria > Omnitrophota > Gorgyraeia > Gorgyraeales > Gorgyraeaceae > UBA10183. The sequence continues at coordinate 37,070 of JAHJQM010000013.1, read as the reverse complement.
CGAAGAGATAGACATAAAAAGAAGCTGTGGTAATCTATCATGTGGTGGCGGGTTTCAAACCCGCCACCACAAATTCTACAACATTGAAATGTCCCCTAGATATTTTCTTACAATAATTTTTTTGGCCATATTTGTTTCTAATCTAACAGGGTGCGCATCTACAAAGCCTGCCAGAAAAAATCTCCCCGTTGCCAAAAACCCTAGAGAAAAGGTTCTAAATTTAACTAGAAAAAAAGATACGCCCACATTGTCTTCAAAAGCATATGCTCATTATTCAACAGGCATGATATATGATAATGAGGGTAAGACTAGCGAAGCCATAGAGGAATACAAGGCCGCAATCCAGTTAGATCCTAACGCAGCGCCTCTTTATTATAGATTAGGAGCCAGTCTTATAAAATCAGGCCAGCTTGATTCTGCTATAATGGCGCTAGAGAAAGCAAAAGATGTTGATAAAAAAGATACCAAATCCAGATTTCTCCTGGCCCTTATATATACCTCTCAGAAAAAATTTAATGAGGCGACAAAAGAATATGAAGAGATATTAAAATCAGAGCCGGATGACCTGGCAACCTTGACATCTTTGGCTGATCTTTATATGGTCGGCCAGGATATGGAGAGGGCCATTAAGATATACGAAAGCCTTGCCATAGAAAAAAAAGATTCTCCTGTGATACATTTTAATCTTGGCATAGTTTATGCAAGGGCGGGCAGGGTTGATGAAGCCATAAAGGCGCTAGAGAAGGCAGTTGAGTTAAAGCCGGATTATTTAGAAGCTTGCCTTGGCCTTGCGGTACTTTTTGAAATCCAGAATAAAAAAGACCAGGCGCTTTTATATTATAAAAAATCGCTCGAATTAGACCCCTCTAACATCAGAGTGTATCATCAATTAGGTCAGCTTTATTTTGAGATGAATGAAAAGGAAGAGGCAGTAAAACAATATGAAAAAGCGATCAGCATTGATCCGGAAGACGTGAATGCCTACATTCAATTAAGTTATATATATATTGCAATGAAAAACATGGACCAGGCAATAGCTATTTTAAAAAAAGCGCTCGTTCTAGAAAAAAGGCAGGCTGATGTGTACCTTGCTATAGCATTTTGTTATTCTGGAAAAGGTGATAAGATTCAAGCAATAGAGGGATACAAAAAAAGCATAGAGATAGATCCGTTTAATCCAAAGGCGCATTTTTATTTAGGAGCTGTATTGGAAGAAATAGGCCAGAAAGAGGAATCTATACTTAGGCTGAAGCGTTCTATAGAATTAGACCCGGAAGACCCTGAGGTATTAAATTATCTAGGTTACATATATGCGGATGAAGAAAAAAATCTTGATGAGGCCGAAAGACTTATAAAAAAGGCGCTTAAGCTAAGTCCTGACAATGGAGCTTATATAGACAGCCTTGGGTGGGTTTATTTTAAAAAGGGTATGTTTGAAAAAGCCAGGTTAGAGCTCGAGAAGGCTAAGGAAATAATAGGCGAAGACCCTGTTGTTTATGACCATCTAGGAGAAGCGTATTTTAAGATAGGCAGTTTAGACAAGGCAAAAGAAGCGTGGGCTAAATCAGTGGCATTGAAAGAGGATAAAAAGGTAAAGGAAAAACTGGACTCGCTATTAAAAAATCCAAAATAAAGGACGGCTATGGTAAAACAACCTGATATCAATGAGCTAAAAAGAATTGCAAAAGAGGTAAGAATAGAAATTGTAAAGATGCTTAATTGCGCCGGCTCAGGCCATACAGGCGGATCTTTGTCAATGGTGGAGCTTGTGGTAGGTTTATATTTTTATAAGTTCAGATGTGAACCTGATAAACCACTCTGTAACACGCGCGATATATTTGTGCTTTCAAAAGGCCATGGCTGTCCTGCATTATATGCAGTGCTTGCGCATATGAATTTTTTCAACAAGGATGAACTTTGTACTTTAAGGAAAATCGGCACAAGGCTTCAGGGCCATCCTCAAAGAGGTTTACCGGGCGTTGAGATATCAAGTGGTTCTTTGGGTCAGGGGCTTTCTATTGCTAATGGCTTTAGCTTAGGCGCAAGGCTGAATAAAGATCCGAAACGCATATATTGCCTGATGGGCGACGGAGAACTGGATGAAGGCCAGGTGTGGGAGGCAGCATTGACCAGCGCTCATTATAAATTGGATAGCGTATGCGGCATAATCGATTACAATAAATTTCAGATAGATGGAAGAATTGAAGATGTAAAAGGTCTGGAGCCCTTGAAGCTAAAATGGCAGGCGTTTGGCTGGGAGGTTTTTGAGATAGACGGCCATAATATTAAAGAAGTGATGGATGCTTATGATGAAGCAGAAAAGATAAAGGGAAAACCGAGCATGATTCTTGCGCATACTGTGAAAGGTAAAGGCGTTTCATTTTTTGAAAATAAAAATAAATATCATGGGTTGGCGCCTAATAAAGAAGAGCTGGAAAAGGCGATAAAAGAATTAGAAACGGAGAGATAGATGGAAATTAAGATGAAACCTACAAGAGATGGATTTGGCGAAGGCTTGGTTGAGTTGGGCCAGACAAGAGACGATATAGTGGTGCTTTCAGCAGATCTTACAGAATCGACACGCGCCATTTGGTTCAAAGAAAAATTTCCTGAAAGATTTTTTTCAATGGGCGTGAGCGAGCAGGATATGATGGGCACAGCTGCTGGCCTTGCGTTATCAGGCAAGGTGGCGTTTGCGTGTACATTCGGGGCTTTTGCCGCAGGAAGGGCGTGGGACCAGGTAAGGGTTTCTCTTGCGTACATGAAAACAAATGTGAAGATTGTTGGAACGCATGGCGGCATATCAGTAGGCGAAGACGGCCCTACCCACCAGGCAAACGAAGAAATTGCCCTTATGAGGATTTTGCCTAATATGGCTGTTATAGTTCCATGTGATGCATTGGAAGCAAAAAAAGCTACTATTGCCAGCGCTTCTCGTGAAGGCCCCGTGTATCTCAGGCTGGGAAGAAGCGGCGTTCCTCTTATAACTAAGGAAGAAGATATTTTCCAGATCGGAAAAGCTAATCTATTAAAAGACGGGTTAGATGTTACGATCATAGCCTGCGGCGTGGAAGTATATGAAGCGTTATGCGCGGCTGAAGCATTGAAAAAAGAAAAAATTTCAGCCAGGGTTATAAACCTCCATACAATTAAGCCTATAGATAGAGATATTATAATTAAAGCTGCTAAGGAAACAGGCGCAATTGTAACTGCTGAAGAACATACTATAGTTGGCGGAATGGGCAGTGCTGTGAGCGAGGTTTTATCGCAAAGTTTTCCAGTGCCCATGGAGTTCATAGGCGTTAAAGATAGATTCGGAGAATCAGGAGATCCGAAAGAATTATTTAAACTCTTCGGCCTGACAGCAGATGATATTGTTAAAGCTGCAAAAAAAGTTATCTCCAGAAAATAACTGTGCTCAAGACCTGGTCTTGAGCACAGTTATTTTGTAGGGTATTATGCGTGAAATAAGGGTTTTTGCTCCAGCCAAACTGAATCTTTATTTGGATGTTTTAAAAAAGCGTTCAGATGGGCTTCATAATATAGAAACGATCTTTGAAAAAATAGATTTAAAAGACGAGATAATAATAAAAGAAAAAGGCACAGGTTTAAAAGTTAAAACAATCCCATCTAATTGTAGCCAAGGCAAAGAAAATATAGTTTATAAAGCAGCTCATACGCTTTTTAAGGAAGCAGAAGTTAAATTAAACCTGGATATAGAAATTAAAAAACGGATCCCTGTTTCAGCTGGCTTGGGCGGAGGCTCAAGCGATGCAGCCTCTGTTTTGGAAGCCATAAATGAGATTTTTAAATTAAGGGTGCCTGCGAAAAAACTGTTTTCTATAGCGCGAGATATTGGTAAAGATGTCCCTTTTTTTATGCTGAATTCCCCCTTTGCTGTTGCAAAAGGTGCAGGAGAATTGTTAGAAAAAATAAACTTAAACAAATCTTTTTTCCATATTTTGATAAAACCTTCTATTCCGCTTTCAACCAAGCTAATGTATAGAAGGGTTGATAAATGCAGTTTCTCTACCAAACCGCATTCTCTTAAAGATACGCTTCTTGCTCTGGAAACAAGCGCGAAAGAACTTGAAAAAAATTATTATAATATTTTCGAGAGGGTCCTCGATAGAGAAGGTGTTCATATAAATAGAGTGAAGGCAATGCTGGCTGATATAGGCGTAAAACATAGCCTTTTATCAGGAAGCGGGCCAACGGTTTTCTGCTCATTTGAAAACAAGGAAGGAGCGAGAGCCGTCTTTAGAAAAATGCCCAAGGATAAAGATATAAGCGTTTTTTTAGTAAAGACTTATAAAGGAGGCATCTATGGAGATAACTGAGGTTAGAATTTTTCAAAAAGAAAGCGCAAACAATAAATTAAAGGCATATGCCACTATAACCATTGATAATGCGTTTGTAGTGAGAAACATAAAAATTATAGAAGGTAAAACAGGGCTTTTTATTGCAATGCCATCGCGTAAAATAAAAGAGCCATGCCTCAAGTGCAATCATAAAAACGTGGTCCATAGTAAATTTTGCAATGAATGCGGAGAGCGTATTCCTGTGTCAATACAAGCTGTTTCTCCGGCCCCTGAAGAGGCGCATGATTTAAGGCAATCAGAGCATAAAGACATAGCGCATCCTATTACTGCGCAGGCAAGAGAATATATCCAGAAAAAGATTATGGATGCGTATCAAGCTGAGAAGAGTAAGCAATAATTTTGGGACGTCGTTCAATGGTAGGACTCGAGAATTTGGATCTCGCTATTGTGGTTCGAATCCACACGTCCCAGCCATACTTTTCGTAACATAGTACAATTAAGCTTTCCAAGGAAAAATTTAACCGGCACAAAAACCTACCAGGCTTTTCAAGAGCAAAAAATCATCGAAAATAGATGGCTTACTAAACAGACATTAGTCTAACCACTTGATTAAATTAAAATATATGATATAATCTATTTACAATTGAATAGCGGTCCCGAGTTAAGAAGGGGTAAATCCTGGACATTAAAAAAGTAAAACCTTCATAAGAGAAATTCTTGTGAAGGTTTTTGTATTTTAAAGATCTTCAAGTCGTATGTTCAAAGGGGTTCACTGCGACTCTAAAATAATTAAAACCTTCTTTGTTTAAACTTAGTAACAAAACAAAGGAGGTTATATGGCTATTGTGAAGTTAGTTAAAGTCCCGCTTGTAATTCTGGTAGTCCTTACCACAACGTTTCTTTTCTGCATCAATATCTCTGCGTTTTCAACAACTCAGTTACCTTTAAATAAAGGAGATATGCTGGTATACCAGGAAGAGCTTGTGGATCAAGGCCTAGTATATGACTTTGAAGTAAAACGTAAGCCTATAAAAGGCTATATAGAGTTTTATGAAATTTACAATAAGTACGCTAACGCAAAAGTTAAAGTCGGCAGAAGGAATACTACTCACAAAGAAAAGCTCTTATCAAAAGATGATGGCCTCAGGTATGGTTTTCCTCTGAAGGTAGGGTTAAAATGGGATGAGGAAAGTGATTTTAAACGGAATGACAATATGTACTGCTGGTATGTTGAGAAGATGGAAGATGTTACAGTCCAGGCTGGTACTTTTAAAGATTGTTTTAAGATAGTTTATGATACGTGCCCGGATACTACTACAGAATGGTATTATCCGGGCGTAGGCATTGTTAAATACGAATATTGTCATCACGGAACCATAACCAACGAAACAAGGGAACTAATTAAAATTGTTAAAAAAGGCGGGTGAAAACCAATATGAAAAAAATACTTATTCTTATTACTTTTCTTTGTTTTGCTAGGCTTTCTTTTGCTTATGATGATAACTACTATTCAACGTTTTATGAAAAAGCCTCTCAAGCTATAGAAAAAGGCAATGATGAAGAGGCTGATTTTTATTTAGCTCGATACATAGGTAGAAGTTTTTTAGATAAAGAGTCTAAAAAAAGCATTGCTGATCTTTATCCTTTATTTGTTTCATATAAGGTCTCAAAACCAACTGCTTTTATCTCAGGAAAATATTCAGAAGATTTTCTTGATTGGTTTATTGGAAGCTCCCATGCTCAATGGGGATATGACGATGATGAAGATATCGATCCAGAAACCCATTCTTTTGGTATTCGGACAAATGAAAATAATGAATATATTGCTACTGTGATAGGGAGTCCTTACCTTGAAGGCTGGAGTGTTCTTAAAGATAAAGATACAAAGACAGCCATTCTTACTTTAATAGATTTTAAACAAAAGCCATATATTGTTGTTATAAAACATGAAAACGGTGTGCCAAAGAAAGTTTTTGAGAATATGGAGTTTGATTTAGATGAACATTGCATCCAACATCTATGGCCCTTAGAATTCCATGACCTAGATAGTGATGGAAAAGATGAGTTATGGGTGCGATATAATAAAGCGTGGGCAGATGGTTTTTCCCAGGAGTTAGCAATCTATAAGATTAAAGATAATGGTTTGGAACTTATTAAGAAATTTGAAGGCGAAGCCGAAGGCATAGCCCGTAGATTAGAGGGGAACGCTATTGAAGTTGGGCATGGTTTCACGGACAAAGAAGCGATCGGTCACTTAGGATATGACCAACACCATTTAGAGGTTTGGCAATACAAAGATGGAGAATTCATAAAAGTATCTGAGAGAAATGTGCCTCACATACTATGGTCAGATGAATGGCAGAAGTATTATTTTGGACAGAAATAAGCGATGAAATTATAGACATCTTTTTAATATTGGAGGATGCATGAAAAAGTTTTTATTATGTTTGATGTTTTTTGTTATGTTTGTAACGCCTTTGATGGCAAGTGAGCAATTAAACGAAGCAAATGCTAAGTTTACCTATAAAGGTAAGCCAATACACCCGTTTCTAGTAGGAGAGTTTTCAAATTTCCTATCAGATAATCGACCGCCAATGGTGACAACCGTTGATGTTTCTGCGGCATTTGATACAAATGAGTATCAGCAGAGTGAGATTAAGAAAAGAGATGATTGGTGGTTTGTTGAACGCATAGACAAATATAAAGATATTCCGCTTTATGAGTCTTTTGACTATCATTGGCTTGGAAAATTAGCGGATGGTACTCATGTTCTAGAGACTGGTTCTAGTGGAGGCGGGTCAGGGTTTTTTATGGATTTAATGTTTATTAGATTTAGCGAAGGTGAAATTTTTTGGGAAGGTAAGAAGAAAAAACAGTTACTTATGTCAATTGTCGGCAGCCATACTCTAGGAGATAGATATAATGGGGATATAAAAGTTTATCCGGATAAGGTTTTGATACCTGCTTCCGATGGTCAGTTTGGAGGTGGTTCGATTGAAAAAGATGTTGAATTAAAATTTCCTAAAATGAAAGATGATTGATATTGGAGGGCGTATGAATAAAAAACAATTAATAGTTATTTCGATTATTTTGTCTTATTTATTCCCTGTTTTAGCACATGCTGTTACGTATGATGATATATTAGTGCATAAAGCAAGCGATTCAAGGCCATTTTTGGGAGATCACTACGAGTACAAGAATATCAAATGGATTTCTCATAAGCCATATTTTGAAGGTGCTACAGATGAGCAGATGAAAGAGATGGAACAAGAGATGCTTGAAGCAGTTGATGAAAGAGGGCAGATAGATGTCGGCAGCGTAGATTTTGATGGTAATGGGGAAAATGAATATCTGAAGGCTAGATGGACAGGTTATGGCGGACCTGCAAAGGGATTGATAATTGAAGTTTACCAGGATAAAGAGTTAAAAAATCAAATAGGATTTGTAAATCCTCAAAGGAAAGGGTATCATCCGAATTTTAAAGTTGAAGATGTGGATAAAGATGGTTCGTTGGAGCTTATTACATTTGCCGGAGTGCCTGATCCTAACATGTCTAGCATGTATGGCGATGTTAAACCATTTGAACCACGTTTTGCGGATAGGTTTCTTAATGTTAGCATATATAAATTTACAAATGGCACCCTTGAGTTAAGCCGACAATATCTTACAAAAGATAAGTACGAACCACATTATATTCCAGATGAAGGGGTTTTGTCAAAATAGATGTTTTTTGCTAAAGCATTAGCAGTATTATAATAGATAAAGTTAACCAAAGGAGGTAGCTATGCCGTATATTAACTTGAAACTGGTAGGAAAACTTACCAAGGAACAAAAAGAAAAGATAGCCAAAGGATTTTCAGATACTCTTTTAAATGTAGCAAATAAGCCTAAGGAGTACATGTATCTGGTTATTGATGAAGTTTCAGGCGAGAACTGGGCGCAAGGGGATAAGTTTTTTGGTTAATATAGAACTATGTCCAACTTCTTATATAGGACATTGTTTATCTCTTTATATAGTATAGAGTTAGAGATATTATAGCCAGAAAATAGCGGACATTTTGGACATATTCTAGCTATAAAATTATCTCTTAATCAGTCTATTCTCTTGATAATCTCGGGATTTCTTACTATAATAGGGACTGTAAATTAAGAGATTATGTTAACAGTGTTACAGCTGTGCGCAGCCACATAAATCTCTCTAATTCCAGATGGAGAGATAAATTAAACCCTGATTAACGATGCTAGTCAGGGTATTTTTTATGTCTTTACGAAAGCGTACAATTATTTTAACGCTACTTTTTTCGATTATGCTTGACAGAGAGCTTAAGACAAATTATAGTAATATTAGAAAATGCAGGTGGTATAAAAGATTTTTTCGGGTTAATGGGTTCAGAAATAATTTTGTTTTCTGAAGGCAATATTGATGGTCGGGCCGCCATTTGCAATAGGCATAGGGTGGCTTTTTTGTTTTTTTACTTATTCATAAATAGGAAAGGAGGATATCTATGGCATGGCAGAACGTTCCTAATCCAGATGATATAATTGATGTAGGCAAAAAGAAAATATCGGATTTCTCAAAATGGCTTCCTGTGGCTATCGTAGTTTTATTAATCCTGTTAGGTTTAAGAGGCTTGATTTACTCAATTGGGCCGGATGAGGTAGGCGTGATCCAGAGATTCGGTAAATTTATAGGATTAAGCTCGCCTGGACTGCATGTAAAAATTCCTTTCGGCGTAGATAAGGTGATCCCGATTAAGGTTGAGAAGGTTTTTAAGGAGGAATTCGGATTTAAGACTATAGAGCCAGGAGTAAACACAAGATACTCCTCCAGCAATTATCGGGATCAATCGCTGATGCTCACAGGAGACCTAAATATCCTGGATGTGCGTTGGATAGTGCAGTTTAAAATAAAAGATCCTGTAAAATTGCTTTTTGCTACACGTCGTCCCGAAGATAATATAAGTGATATTTCCGAAGTGGTAATGCGGCGTTTTGTAGGGAATTATTCGGTAGATGAAGTTCTTACTACCAAAAGAGAGGAGATTGATGATTTGGCGCAGCAAGAGATTCAGCGTATACTCGATATTTATAATGTAGGAGTGCATGTAATCACGGTCAAACTATTGGATGTTAATCCTCCTGAGACTGTAAAGTCGGCTTTTAACGAAGTGAACGAAGCTAAGCAGGAAAAGGAAAAAATGATTAATCAAGCATGGGAGGCATATAACAAGGTTGTGCCAAAGGCCAAGGGCACTGCAGAAAAGACTATCCGCGAAGCAGAAGGTTATGCCTTGGATAAAATAAACCGTGCAAAGGGTGAATCAGAAAGGTTTCTTACTACTTTAGGAGAATATAAAAAAGCGCCGGAAATAACCAAGAAGAGGATCTATCTGGAGACTTTGGCAGATGTGCTTCCTAAAGCAAAAGAGAAATACATAATTGATTCGAAGCAGACATCGATTCTTCCCCTGCTGGATATAAATAAGAAGGGAGGGCAGCAATAATGAAAGGATTACACACAATTATCAAGATTTTAGTTGTATTATTAATTATTACGATTGCCGTTTTTGCTAGCGGCGTGGTATACATAATTAACGAAGGACAACAGGTTGTTATCACGCAATTCGGCAAGCCTGTAGGCAATCCTATTATCTTGGCAGGCTTGCATTTCAAGCAGCCATTTATTCAGGAAGCGCATTATTTTGAAAAAAGGCTGTTGGATTGGGATGGCGATCCTAACCAGATACCTACGAGAGATAAAAAATATATCTGGGTAGATACGACTGCTCGCTGGAAGATTGTGGACGCCCTGAAATTTCTGCAGTCTGTAGGCAATGAAATGGCGGCCCAAGGCAGGCTTGACGATATTATTAATTCTGCAACCAGGGATGTTATTACAGGGCATCTTTTGGTTGAGGCAATACGGGATTCCAACCGCATTCTGGAATCTGACTCAGAAGGCGAGGATATGATTGTTACAGAAGAGGCGTTGGAACGCATTGAAGTAGGAAGAAAAATGCTGGAAGGCCTTATTTTGGAAAAGGCGAAAGTCCTTGCTCCTCAGTATGGCATTGAAATAATAGATATGCGCATCAAGAGAGTCAACTATGTCGAAGACGTGCGTAACAAGGTCTACGATCGTATGATTGCCGAAAGAAAACGTGCTGCGGAGAAATATCGTTCCGAAGGGCAGGGTAAGGCAGCGGAGATAGAGGGGCAGGTGGCTAAGGAATTAAAGGTAATTACCTCGGAGGCATACCGTCAGGCCCAGGTGATTGTAGGTAAGGCAGATGCCGAGGCGATCAGCATATACGCAGGCGCTTACAGCCAGAACCCGGATTTTTATTCGTTCATGAAAACATTGGAGACCTACAAAGAAACTATTGATGCGACATCCACGGTGATTTTAACCACAGACAGTGATTATTATAAGTATCTTAAATCTTTGGACGCTTCAGAATAAAAAGTTCATATTATCTAATCTTTAGGTCGCGGTGGCGCATATTTTCTTTCAACAGGGATTGACGGTAAGATGGGGGTAAAATGATACAACAACTTGCAGATTTGATGTTTTTTGGGAATAGTATTTTAAATTATTTGATAGTTGCTTTGATATTATTTGCAGGATTTTTGGGTATTAAAATAATAGAGTATATAATTCTCAGACGTTTAAGAAAGTGGGCAGAAAAAACAGCAGCCACTTTTGATGATTTTATTATAGAGGTAATTAAAAAGATAGGAGTTCCATTAGCTTATTTTGGAGTTTTTTATCTGGGCATGAATGTATTAACTTTAGACCCTTTGCTCAGAAAGATCATCAATATTGTAGCTACAAGTATCTTGACTTTAGCAGCCGTGCGTTTTGGCATAGCTTTGATAAGCTATGGATTTGAAGTTTATCTGTCTAAAAAAGAAAAAAACGAAGCCTTAAAACGCAGTATAGACGGGATCCTGGTAATAGTAAAGGTAGTTATCTGGGGATTGGCGATTGTCTTTTTTCTGGATAATCTTGGATTCAAGATATCAGCGGTTATCGCTGGTTTAGGAATCGGAGGCGTAGCAGTAGCTTTGGCGGCTCAGGCAGTTTTGGGAGATGTATTCAGTTATTTTTCCATATTATTTGACCGCCCGTTTGAGATCGGGGACTTTATTATAACTGGAGATTATCTGGGGACCATTGAACATATTGGGATAAAAACCACTCGCATACGAAGCCTTAGCGGAGAACAGCTGATATTTTCTAATACAGATCTTACGAATTCCAGAGTCCGCAACTATAAAAGAATGGAGCAGAGAAGGGTTGTATTCAAATTAGGGGTTACTTATCAGACTACATCAGAAAAGGCAAAGGCTATTCCAGGAATAATCAAGGATATTATCAAAAATGTTAAAGATACTGTTTTTGACCGGGCGCATTTTTTTTCCTATGGAGATTTTGCCCTAATTTTTGAAATCGTATACTATGTGACAGGAAGTGACTACAACAAATATATGGATATTCAGCAGGATATCAATTTTGCCATAAAAGAGAGATTTGAAACAGATGGCATAGAATTCGCTTATCCTACTCAGACGCTATATATAACTAAAGCTTCTACATAAACCATTTCATAGGTTCTTAGAGTCAAAAATAAAAAATTAACAAAGAAAGAGGCCAAATGATCGAAGTCAAGAATGAAGGCGTAGTACTTGAGAGTTCACACAATGCATTTGATGATCAAGCAGTCTTAAATCCAGCCTGCGTAGAGATAGACGGCGTAACTCATATGTTTTACAGGGGCGTAAGACAGGGCGATATGGTTTCTTCAATAGGCTACTGTCAGTTGGTCGATAATAAGGTAGTAAAGAGGCTTGATCAGCCCGTCCTTTTTCCGGAATATGATTACGAAAAAAAAGGCGTAGAGGACCCCAGGATTGTTTTTTTAAACGGAGAATATTATATTTTTTATACAGCTTATGACGGTAAAAACGCCAGTTTCGCTTACGCTACAAGTACCGACCTTATCAATTTCGTAAAGCACGGGATAATATCTCCGCGCATTACTTATGCCGAAGCAGGCAAACTCCTTAGTTGCTCAAAGATAAAGGTAAAGGAGAAATATTTTCTCTTTGAATCATATATAAAAGATAGGCAAGGCGCTGACATTCTGTTATGGGAGAAGGATGCCTTTATCTTTCCTAAAAAAATTAACAATAAATTTGCGTTAGTTCATCGTATCCTTCCGGGGATTCAGGTGATTTATTTTGATGATTTTAAAGATCTTACCGATGATTATTGGAGAGAGTATCTCAAGAATTTAGGCAGCTACATTCTGCTTGAATCCAAATACAATTTTGAAAGCAGGAATATCGGTGGGGGATGTCCGCCTATTGAGACTAAAGAGGGGTGGCTTTTGATCTATCATGGCATAGAGGACTCGATTCAAGGCAGAATTTATCATGCGGCAGCCGCATTGCTAGACCTCGACGATCCGACTAAAGTTATAGGACGCATGAAGCAGCCTTTGTTTTCTCCTGCTGAGAAGTGGGAAAAGCGCGGGGACGTCGACAATGTTGTTTTTCCCACAGGCACCGTACTGAAAGACAACAGATTATATATCTATTATGGAGCAGCCGATAAACTCATAGCGGCTAAATCTGTAGATATAAACGAGCTTTTGAAAGAACTCAAAAATAATAAAGAGTTATAGAAGGTTTTGTCAACAGTGAATAAAGCACTTAAAATTATTTATTTATCAACTTTTCCTCCAAGGGAGTGCGGGATAGCTACTTTTACCGCAGACCTTACAGCTGCGATGGACGATTTGCTTGAACCTGCCATCGAATCAAAGGTGGCCGCGATTAATCTTGACGATATATCGCGTTACCATTATTCAAAGAAAGTCATCTTTCAAATAAACCAGTATTCTGAGCAGGAATACATTAAGACTGCTAAAAATATCAACGCAATGGAAGAGGTAAAACTCGTCAATATTCAACATGAATTCGGCATCTTCGCAGGTAAATATGGCTCATATATTATTTCTTTCCTGGAGGCGCTTAAAAAACCTTCGATTGTAACTTTTCACAGCATCCTACCTTCTCCTGAGGCCAAGCTTAAAGAAGTAGTTAATTCGATAGCCGAAAAAGCAAGCGGACTAGTAGCTATGACTAATCCCTCAAGGGAGATCCTTATCCGCGAATACGGGATAGCCGAAGAAAAAATTTCAATGATTCCTCACGGTATCCATTCTATGCCCTATACCTCCAGCGCAAAACCTAAAACTACTTTAGGTCTTTCAAAGCAGGTAATCCTTTTGACATTCGGGTTGCTAAGCAGAGGGAAGGGGATTGAATATGTAATAGAGGCGCTGCCCAAAGTTGTTAATACCTACCCGGATATTTTATATATAGTTCTAGGGGTTACTCATCCGAATGTCCTAAAAGAAGAAGGGGAAAACTACCGTAACTTCCTAATCCAGAAGGTCCACGATCTTAAACTTTCTTCCCACGTGAATTTTTATAATGAGTATGTTTCCGTGGATAAACTCCTTCATTTTTTAAGGGCCGCGGATATCTACATCTCAACTTCTCTCGATCCGAATCAGGCTGTTTCAGGAACATTCTCTTATGCGTTGGGTTCTGGAAGACCGGTAATTTCCACTCCTTTTGCGCAAGCCAGGGAGCTCATTGCCTTGGAGGCAGGAACATTAGTTAATTTTAAAGACCCCAATTCTTATACTGAAGCCATCATGAAGCTCCTTAAAAATTCTTCCTTAAGAGAGCAGTTTGGAAAGAATGCGTATTTTAGGACCCGTAATATGACATGGGAAAATGTCGCTCTAGAGTATTCAAAATTATTCTCAAGATATTCCAGCGATATTGCCGAAGTAAGCGAGCGCAAGAAAATTCCCCGCATTAATCTTAATCACATTCTTCGCCTAACAGATGATTTTGGGATTATGCAGTTCGCCAGGTTATCTTTACCGGATATCTCATCGGGTTATACTCTCGATGATAATGCGCGCGCCCTGATAGTTGCGTGTTTATATTATGGCAAATTGGGAGGAACGATTAAGGCTGCTTATCCTGATAAGCAGAAAAGCGAATTGCTCAAGCGCATAGGGGTATATTTACGTTTCATCGAGTTTGTTTTATGCGAAGATAGCATATTTTGTAATTATGTAAGATCCGACAGGTCAATAGATATCGAGCTTAATAAAAAGGATAATCTTGATGATGCTAATGGCCGGGCTCTTTGGGCACTAGCGGTTGTTGCTGCGGCTGATTACCTGCCGGACAGCGCAAGAAATAAGGCCCTCTCCTTATTAAAGAAAAGGATAGAAAAATACAGGATGTTTGAATCTCCGCGGGCAACCGCTTTTTACGCAAAAGGGATAAATCTCCTTTTAAAAAAGGTACAGGACATCGAAGGTAAGGACTTAAAGGAGTTGTTAGTCACTCACTGCGACAGGTTAGTATCGCTTTATCGGGGCGTATCTTCCGAGGAATGGCAGTGGTTTGAAAATTATTTAACTTACTCGAACGCTGTTTTGCCAGAGGCTCTTATTTTAGGGCACAAGCATACCGGTAATATGGAATACCTGGATATAGGCATTAAGACGTTGGATTTTCTGATAAGCAAGACTTTTGTCAACAGGATATATATGCCAATAGGCCAGGATGGCTGGCATCATAAGATTGGAGAGCGCCGCTATTTTGATCAACAACCGGAGGATGTGTCGGCGATGGTCTACGCTCTTGCTACAGCGCATTCAATAACCGGAAAGGATTCTTATAAAAAGCTTATGCATGAAGCATTTAACTGGTTTTTAGGTGATAACAGCCTTAAGCAGGTGGTTTACGATAGGACTACAGGTGGATGTTATGATGGCGTAGGAGAAGGGTATATTAATCTCAATCAGGGGGCTGAGTCCACTACATCGTACCTTTTGGCAAGACTTGCTATAATCCAAGCGGGAGGAAGCGATAATGAATATTAAATTCAAAAATTTAGACATTGGGGACGTGCGGATTGAAATTCCCATTATTCAAGGTGGTATGGGCGTGCGGGTTTCAACGTCAGGTCTAGCCTCAGCAGTATCCAATGAGGGAGGATTGGGCGTTATAGCTTCCGTGGGGCTTGGCGAAGAAGGAGATTTAACAGCCGGCGACTACGTTGCGCGTTCGCGCAGATCCCTTGTAAACACCATCAGGAAGACTCGCGCAATGACTGACAAACCTTTTGGGGTAAATATTATGTGCGCGCTCACCAATTATGAAGACTTAGTGGATGTTGCGCAGCAGGAGTCAGTAGACGTGGTTATTTCAGGAGCCGGGCTTCCACTCAAATTACCTTCGCTTATTAATAATAGTAGAACCAAGCTTGTGCCGATTGTTTCGTCTTCCCGGGCGGCCCAGTTGATTTGCAATGTTTGGAAAAAAAGATATAAACGCCTGCCTGATGCCATAATAGTTGAAGGACCTTTAGCTGGCGGGCACTTAGGCTATAAAATGGAGGAGCTTAAAGACGGTAAGCGCGTGTTTCTTGATAATATCTTAAAGGAAGTATTATTGGTCGTTAAAGGTTTTGAAAGTCCGGTTTGTAAGATTCCAGTAATTGCCGCCGGAGGCATTTTTAACGGAGAAGATATCGCCAGAGTTGTCAGTTTAGGGGCTAGCGCGGTACAGATGGCTACAAGATTTGTGTGTACTCATGAATGCGATGTGGCTGATAGTTATAAGGAGGCGTATTTATCGGCTACAAAAGAAGACATTGTGATTATCCAAAGCCCAGTGGGTATGCCAGGAAGAGTTATCAGTAATGAATTTGTCAAAAGGATAGTCAGGGGCGAACGTATTGATTTCGGCTGTGAGTATAAGTGTCTGGCTACCTGTGATTCTAAAAAAGTTAATTATTGCATTGCAAAGGCGCTGTGTAACGCCGCCCGCGGAGAGATGGATAAAGGATTTGCTATGAGTGGCAGTAATGCCCACCGTATTAAGAAGATCGTTTCGGTAAAAGAGCTTTTTGCTGAACTTGTGGGAGGAGCGCGTACTTCATTGAAAAATAGACATTTCACTCAAGATCAGAGAATGCAAATTTCTCCCTCATAAGCAGATTTCGAGTATCTACAATCATAAAGGATATGAGATGTTTATATTTTCAAATTTATTAATTGCAGTGGCCAATATCTTGAATGTACTTCTTACCATAGCTTATTGGCTAATATTGATTCGAGCCCTAATCAGCTGGGTTAATCCTGACCCGTACAATCCAATAGTGCAGTTTTTATACAAGACTACTGAGCCCATATTATATCCTATAAGAAAGATGTTGCCTCCTGCCTTAGGGTTTGGAATCGACATATCTCCGATAATCGCCTTTTTAGCGATTATGTTCTTAAGGTCTTTTTTTGTCAACACTATCTTGGATCTAGCGATAAGATTGAAATAAAGATATAATTGATTACGGAATAGTTAATTTATGGATACAGGATTCTTAAAAATTATATTCTTGGTTTGGTGTATTATCTTTTCCTTGGGAGGATGTTCTTTTACGACGCACTACGATCAATTAATGCTATTAAAAAGGCTTGGAGACAGTCAGCATGAAATTGACGATTATGTAAAGAAACAAAAAGATACCTTTTTTAAGTTAAGGGATGCTATTAAAAATAATCAACTAAAGATAGGGATATCTAAAAAAGATATTTTATCCATATACGGAGAACCTGTTTTTTGTAAGGATATTGCAAATGAAGCTGATGTTAGAGAAATATGTCTTTATCGGCACCCACTTCAGTATTTTTCCACTGATATGGTATATCTCAAGTTTGATAAGAAGCAGAATCTATGCTCTTGGGAATTTATTCCTGCTTCGCAGGAAGATGCTGTTACAGCTAAAGACGAGGTTGTAAATGCCAAAGACTAGGATAATCTGCACTTTAGGCCCTGCATCAGGCAAAGCAAATGTTCTGCTAAAGATGATGTATGCGGGAATGGATGTGGCAAGGTTAAATTTTTCCCACGGAAGCTTTGATAAACATTTGAAACTGATAAAACTTATAAGAGAGCTGAATAAAAAATATCGTAGGCATATCAAGATATTAGGAGACTTGGAAGGCTATCGCATGAGGATAGGCAGGCTTAGGGGAGGCAAGCCAATCGAAGTTAAGAAAAAACAAATAATCTGGTTAAGCCAGGAGGATATTGTTGGAGAGATGGATATTATCCCTTTTGATTATAAAGGCTTTTTAGATCAGATTAAAATCGGCCAGCACATTTATATTGATGATGGTAATATCGCTTTAATAGTAGAAGCCCGCGAGAAAAAACGCCTGAAGACCAAGGTAGTTATCCCAGGATTAATTAAGGAATACAAAGGCATTAATATGCCGGACGTCCGGCTGAACTTTAAAGGATTAACGCCAAAAGATAAACTGGGGATAGATTTCTGCATAAAAAATAAGATTGATTATATTGCCCAGTCTTTTGTAAGAAGTGAAGAAGACATCCTTATCTTGAGAGAGCGTCTTAAAGATTGTCCTTACGAATTAAAAGTTATTGCGAAGATTGAAAATAGGCAGGGCATAAAAAATATCGATGATATAATTAATGTTTGCGATGGGATTATGATTGCAAGAGGCGACATGGGCATATCTATACCTATATATGAAGTGCCTGTAATTCAAAAGGAAATAATAAAAAAATGCAACCGATCAGGAAAATTTGTCATTACCGCTACGCAAATGCTGGAAAGCATGACAGAGAATCATATACCAACAAGGGCGGAGGTTTCAGACGTGGCTAACGCTATACTGGACGGGTCGGATTACGTGATGCTTTCCGCGGAAACCGCTGTCGGGCTGTATCCTGTAGATTGTGTGGATATAATGAATAAAATAATTAAATTTACAGAGAAAAGCATCTTAAATATGGCATAATAAAAATCATGGAGACAAAAAGGTTTGGGACTTTTGAAGGAGTATTTACCCCTACGGTTTTAAGCATACTGGGCGTAGTGATGTATTTACGCCTGGGGTGGGTTGTTGGCCAGGTTGGTTTGGCAGGGGCGCTTGCCATTATAGTGATAAGTAATCTTATTACTTTATGCACAGGGCTTTCTATCGCAAGCATTACGACTAATATTAGGATAGGTGCCGGAGGGGCGTATTCTATAATTTCTAAGTCGCTTGGCCTTGAGATAGGCGGTGCGATAGGTATTCCCCTTTATCTTTCCCAAGCAATTTCAGTAGCGTTTTATATTGCAGGTTTTACAGAATGCTGGGTTTTGATTTTTCCCCAGCATAGCTTTATTTTTGTCTCCATATTAACTTGGTTTATACTTTTAGTTGTTTCTTATTTAAGCGCAAAATTGGCATTTCGCCTTCAGTACGTTATTTTAGGCATCATTGTATTTTCGCTTATATCAATCTTTTTAGGAAAAACCAGTTTAGGGCAATCTGTGTCTATATGGCACGGGGTGGGCCAGATAAATTTCTGGAAAGTGTTTGCCATATTTTTTCCTGCGGTCACTGGTATTCTGGCAGGGGTAAGCATGTCAGGCGAATTAAAAAAACCAGAACGCAATATTCCTATAGGAACGCTTCTTGCTATCGCAGTAACCTTCTTCATATACGTTGCGGTATGTTTTTGGTTTGCTTTTGTTGCTACGCCTCAAGATTTGGCAAATAATACCTCTATTATCATTGATTTGGCGCGCTGGAGAATTCTGGTTATCGCAGGTATTATGGGCGCTACACTTTCTTCTGCGCTGAGTATGTTCGTGGCCTCCCCTAGGACGCTTCTGGCATTGAGTAAACAAAGAATAATACCGTTTTCTTCGCAATTTGATTATATAAACTCCAAGGGCGAGCCAACGCCTGCAATCCTTCTGACAGCATTACTGGCGTTACTTACCATTCTTGCAGGGACTTTAAATACCATAGCAGGTATTTTAACCATGTTTTTTCTTATTACATACGGGACATTAAACATAACTGTTTTTATCGAAAAGATTACCGGTATTATAAGTTTTAGGCCTACATTCAAGATCCCTATTGTAATATCTTTAATAGGTGGGATTGGATGTTTGTATGCAATGTTTCTTATTAACCAGCTTTTTAGCCTTGTCGCAATAGTGGTGACCATAATTATTTATGTGGTGCTTGTACGAAAAAATATCAGGAATAATCTGCCTGATATACGCAAAGGAATATTTATATTTATCGCTGAAAAGGCTACTAAGATAGCTTCGCAGCTTCCGTATCATCCGAAAATATGGAAGCCGAATCTTATTATACCTGTAGAAGAGGGGCGCAATTGGCCGGGCGTAGCTGAGTTTATAAAGGATATTGTTTATCCCAATGGCAGAGCGGTTTTTTTTACTATAATAGACAAGAATATCAGCGACAAGATAGCTGGAAAGAAAAAAGCTTTAGAAGCGCTTGCGTTTATGTCTGCTTCGCTGAAAGAAGAGGGCATTTTTGTTTCTACGCTGGCTGTTGATTCAGCAGAATTTCTGGATGGCGCAATAATCGTAACGCAAACCCTTGTGGGATCCGGCTTGCCTCCAAATGTATTGTTTATTAAACTCGGATTAGATCAGGAAAAAGACCATGCGATAAAAGACCTTATCATAAAGGCCCAGACAATGGGCCTGGGAATCATGGTATTCAGGCTTCATCCAAAGTCGGTATTTGGACAAAAACAGGCAGTTAATATCTGGATTAGAAAGATGAGCCCTAATATTCATTTGACGATCTTGATAGGGCTTCAGCTGGAAAAGAACTGGGAAGGTAAACTCCGGCTTATTCAGGTAGTGGCTGATGCTAATGAACAACAGGAAGCGCAAAACTATCTTTATAAATTAAAGAAATTAATGAGGTTTACAAGAGAGACAGAGATTGTTGTGGTTGCAGGTTCTTTTGAAAAGGCGATACTAAAGGCACCTTTAGCTGATATTAATATTTTTGGCATATCTAAGGAACATGATATTCAATGGATGAGAAAGATTTCAGATAAAGTCAATACCTCAGCGCTTTTCTTAAAGGATTCCGAACAAGAAAATGCTGTTGAATAAGCTTATACCACGTGTTAGCTTAAAACAGTTTATATATTATTGTTATTTAAAAAAGTATGCTACAATATATTAAAATGATAAATGAGGATATATTACAAAATAGGTTTTAAATAATTAATAGGGTCTAGGAATATTTTTATATTTCTAAAGGATTTTTTGGGTAGTCAGGCCGCTATCCTGTAAGTTAAGGTAGATAGCGGTTTTTTAATTAAGAAGGAGTAAGATGAGTTTATTTAAGATTCTAAAGGAAGAGAAGGATGCGCGAATGCTTTTTATTATTTTTTCACTTTTAATGCTTTTTAGTATGGCATGTCTTTTGTTCGCAATTTTTCAAGGCCACGCTATCAATGGTTTTTGAGTAAACGGAGAGTAAAGAATGAATCAGGTTTTTAAAATTTCAACAAACTTATTTGTAGACACGATAATGCCTTTGGCAGTTTTATTGATAATATTTATATTGGGATATATTATAAGAAAGACTGTATTCTTACGCCTTAGTAAATGGGCAGAGTATACAAAAATTCAGATAGGCGATATTGTCATACCTTATCCTATCAGGACAATACATTACGAACAGATTCAGAAAAAAAAGGAATAACTATGAAAAGAATACTGCTATTTATACTTCCGATACTTTTTCTAGTTACTGCTGTATTTGCCGGATTTGGATTAATACAGGCCAGTTTTGAAGAAGAAAGGCTGATAGATGACCTGAAAAAGAAGGCAAAGGCTGTAAATGAGAGCATGGAGTTATCAGCAAGGCACATTTTTTTGGAAAATGATTTAAAGGCAGCCTATCGCCTGGTTGAGAGCTTTCAGAAAAGAGATAGGACGCAAGGCTGTGTTATTTATGATAAAGAAGGAAAGATATTGGCGATAACAGAGCGTATTTCTGATTGGCGGGATAAGGATAAACCTTATCTCAGCGATATATTAGCCAGTAAGTCTCCGCGCGGAACTCTTGAAAAATTCAGGGAATATTCAGTATATAGTTATATTTTACCTGTAACAGATGATAATGAGGATGTGATAGGCGCAATAGAGGTTATCTATGACACATCTTATGTATTTACTATATTGACTCAGCTTTGGAAGCGCATAAGCGCATCGCTTATCGTGCTGTTGTTATTTATCGTAATAATAACTCTTTTGATTCAAAGACAGATTTTTATCCTTCCTGTACGCAGGCTTACGCAGTGGTTTACACATTTTCAGAGAGGCGAAATAGATAAATTGCGCCCTTTTAAGGAAAATGGCGAATTTGGAAAGCTTATTACTGAGGTAGAACAAGTTGCCTTAGGCCTGAGAGTGGCTAGGAAAGTAGTATCTGATAATGCCAATGCGCGTATTCAAAGAGAAGATACCTGGACCGAGGCCAAGCTAAAGGATCTTGTACATGCAAGATTGGGAGAAAATGCGTTTTTTGTTGTTTCTAACAGAGAACCTTATATGCATATTATAGATGAAGCAACTGGAAGCCAGAAATGCATCAGACCTGCAAGCGGGGTCGTTACTGCTATAGATCCTATTTTACGAGCTTGCGGCGGCACATGGATTGCGCATGGAAGCACTAAAACAGACAGAAATTTTGTAAATTCCAAAAATAAACTAGGTGTTCCTACAGAAGATAATCGTTATATATTAAAAAGGGTTTGGCTTACTAAAGAAGAAGAGGAAGGGTATTACTATGGATTTTCAAATGAAGGGTTGTGGCCTCTTTGCCATGTTACTCATACCCGTCCTATCTTTCGTGAAACCGACTGGCAAATGTATAAAAAAGTAAACCAAAAATTTGCAGAAAATGTTCTAGAAGAATTGCCAGCCAAGGATCCTTTTGTGTTTATCCAGGATTACCATTTTACCATGCTTCCTAAAATGATAAAGGAAAAACGGCCTGATGCGACAATAGCGCTTTTCTGGCATATCCCTTGGCCGAATCCAGAAGTTTTTGCAATATGTCCCTATCATCAGGAGATATTAGATGGCATGTTTGGGTGTGATCTTATTGGATTTCACGTGCAAAATCACTGTAATAATTTCTTAGATACTGCTAACAGGTTGACTGAGTGCCGCGTGGATACAGAAAAATTTAGCGTGGTAAGGAAGAACAGGGAAACATTTATCAGGTCATTTCCGATCAGTGTAGGCGGATATATGTCAGGTAATTCCACCCAGTTTGACGAAAATGAAATAAATAAGATCAAGAAGGAATTTAAGCTCCAGGATAAGATAATCGGCGTTGGGGTTGAAAGGATTGACTATACCAAGGGGATTATTGAGCGTATTTTAGCAATTGACAGGTTCTTTGAGAAATACCCGGAATATAGAAATAAATTAGTATTTCTTCAATTAGCAGCGCCTAGTCGCACGCATATAAAGCGTTATCATGAACTCATTGGAGAGATAGACGAACTAATTGAGAAAAAGAACTGGAAATATTCGGATGGAGACTGGAAACCGATAGTTTATTTAAAACGCTACTTTTCTTCTGAAGAAATCAGGCCTTACTATGCGTTGGCCGATTTTTGTATAGTGAGCTCGTTACACGATGGTATGAATCTGGTAGCCAAGGAATATGTTGCTTCAAAAAAGGATTCGAGCGGCGCTTTGATTTTAAGCAAGTTTACAGGAGCGGCCCGGGAATTAACAGATGCCGTGCTAATTAACCCTTATTCGATAGAGGAATTTGCTGACGCAATAAAATTTACCGTAGACATGCCGGATGAGGAGAAAAGAAAACGCATGGAAAATATGCGTAAAGTTGTTCTGGAAAATAATGTCTACAAATGGGCTGGGAGTCTTATCACAGAACTTACGTCTTTAAAAAAGGTATAAAAATTTTTACTGGAGCAACATGAATCATTTATTTTTTCAATTGAATAAACTAAAAAGCTTATTAAAAAATAAATTTATTTTTCTTTTTTTGGACTATGACGGCACATTGACGCCAATAGCACAAAGTCCGGATAAAGCTATTATTTCTAGAAAAACCATTGAGATCCTTGGAGGTTTATCAAAAATTCCACATTGCAAAGTGGCTATTATAAGCGGCAGGGCCTTGAAAGATATAAAGAAAAAAATAGGCTTAGAAGAAATAATTTATGCAGGTAATCATGGTCTAGAAATAGATGGTCCAAAGGTTAAATTTAAGACCCCGATCTCCCTGAAGTATATAATAGTACTCAAAAAAATCAAAACCATTTTAAAAAAGAAACTGTCAAAAATTAGAGGTGTAATTATAGAAGATAAAGGCCTTACGTTAAGTGTTCATTACAGGCTTGTTAACACAAAGGACGCATGGCTTGTAAAGACAATCTTTCATGAGGCGCTGGCTTATTATATTGTAAGCAATAAAATTAAAACAAGGCCTGGAAAAAAGGTGTTAGAGATAAGGCCGGTTTTAGAGTGGGATAAAGGTAAAATTGTATTATGGCTTATCGCCAGGCTAAAATTTGTCCTTGGTAAAAAGCCGTTCGTCCCTATCTATATCGGAGATGATATAACTGATGAAGATGCCTTCAGGGCTTTGAAGAATAAAGGCTTGACCGTGTTTGTAGGCAATCCAGGAAACTCTCATGCAAAATATTATCTGAGAAATACTCAGGAGGTATCAGAGTTTCTTGAACAGATTTTAAAAATTAAAACAGACGAGAATATATGTCAGGATTAATCAAAGTAATAGAGCCGTTTAGGTTCTATACAAGGCTACATCTATCAGAATTGACTGGCCTTAGGGCATCAAATTTAAGCCAGTTATTGAGCACAGTAAAACAGGTGTCAGGGTCATGTGTTTACCATCATACACATAGATTTTTGCAGCAACACCAGTATTTATCTCCTGAGCCGCCTAATGATTTTGCCTATTGGGTGAGTAAGGTGCTGGGAGAGGATGAGCTGGGAGAAAGATTGGCTAGTATTGATACGGTTCAGTTTTCTACGGTTCGTAAGCTGAGAGATAAAATTATAGCGACTATTGAAGATTATTTGAAAAATAATATGTCAGTTAAATTGAAGTTTGCCGGAGAAGGAGAGGAATTTCATTTTATAAAGTCAATAAGTTTTATATTGCCTACAAATTATATTGCCTATAATTTAAGAGAATTTGTAGATATAGTTAAAAACATAACCATAGACTCCATATATTTTCATATCTTTGAATCTCGGTTAAGATTGGAAAAGAAGACAAATGATTTTTCGAATTGGATAGAAACGTCTATCGGCGACAAAGAATCATCAGATAAAATTTCAAGGCTTGACCCTTATACTCATACCTTGGAAGATCTAAGAAAAACAATCATTAAGATAGTAGAGCAGAAATTGCGAGATCAATAATGACCAATATAGAAGAATATATACCAATAGTAGGGCAGCCTATCATAGATGATCTAAAACTATTGGCTGAAAAACTTAAAGGCAAAGTTATTCAGCATATTAATTCAACAGTGGTAGGCGGCGGAGTTGCTGAGATACTTAGCCGCATGGTTCCTTTATTGAGAGAGTTAGAGGTAGATACCAGATGGGATGCTATAAGGGGCGGAGAGCATTTTTTTGAAGTAACGAAAAAATTTCATAATGCTTTGCATGGAAGATCGGAAGAAATAACGCAGCGAGATTTTGATATATTCCTGGAAACTAGCCAGAAAAATATAGATGCATTGGATATTCACGGAGATATCATATTTGTGCATGACCCTCAGCCTATAGCTTTGATAAAAAAGAAAGCCAGCAATAAATGGATCTGGCGTTGTCATATTGACGTATCTAATCCTAACCAGCAAGTATGGAAATTTTTGAAGAATTTTATAACCAGTTATGATAGTGCAGTATTTTCTGCGCCCAGTTTTTCACAAAGACTGCCTATAAGACAGTTTTTGATATCTCCTTCTATAGATCCTTTAAGCGATAAAAATAGAGAATTGCCTCAGGAAACAATAGATTCGGTATTGAGAAAATATAACATTAAAAAGGATAAACCGATCATTACCCAGATCTCCCGTTTTGACCGTTTAAAAGACCCTGTGGGGGTTATTGAGGCGTATAAACAAGTAAAGAAATACATTGATTGCCAACTTATCTTAGCAGGAGGCAGCGCAGCTGATGACCCTGAAAGCGCGCAGGTTTTAGAAGAAGTCAAAACGAGATCAGGACATGATAAAGATATGCATATTTTATTGCTGCCCCAGGATGATATAGTAGTTAATGCCTTGCAGCGAGCTTCGGATGTGATTGTGCAAAAATCTTTAAAAGAGGGATTTGGCTTAACTGTTGCTGAAGCGCTGTGGAAGGCAAAACCGGTTGTAGCTTCTAATGTGGGAGGGATTCCGCTGCAAATAAAACATAAATATTCCGGCTTATTGTGCCATTCCATAGACGGCGCTAGTTTTGCTATCAAGCAGTTTCTGACTAATCCGGAATACGCTGAAAAATTAGGTCAAAATGGCAGAGAGCATATAAGGAATAATTTTTTAATCACGCGTCACATTAGAGAATACATGCTGTTGTTTCTATCGCTATATCATAAAGAAGATGTAGTTTATTTATAAAGAGCAAGAGGTTTTGATGAAGTTAAGCGGTTGGATATTTATGATATTCTCATGGATAATGATTTTGAGTCTTGGGATATTTTGTTTTAGCAGGGTATTAAAAAAGAGAAGACATTAGTGTTAGGTAATATTTTACAGCAACTGGAAGTGTTTTTGCTTGCAAATTTATTTTTAAAGTAAATTCTGATATTATTATATACGCAACCAATTTCATGTGGAGAGGGACCTCCCCAATTTTAATTTACCATAAAAAATTAATATTTTTTCTTGACAGCTTTTTGTATTATGTTATAATCTATACCAAGTTAATCATGATTATAGAGATTAGAGGTTTGAGATGAAGATAACTTATAAAGGTGATTACGGTTTAAAAGCGATGCTTAGTCTGGCTCTACACTATAATAAAGGAGTGTTGCCTATTCAAGACCTGGCTAAAAAAGGAGATATACCGTTTAAATTTTTAGAGCAAATACTTCTTACCTTAAAAAAAGGTGGGTTTGTTGAGAGCAAAAGAGGGATATCGGGCGGGTATTTTTTAGCAAGAGCCCCTGAAACTATAACAGTAGGAGAGGTAATTAGATTTATAGAAGGTCCTATAGAACCAGTAGCTTGCGTTAAAAAAGATAACTATGAAAAGTGCAAGGATTTTCCTAATTGTGTGTTTAAAGATATATGGAGCCAGGTTTATACAGTTACATCTTTAGTAGTGGATACTATTACATTCGCTGAACTTATAAGGAGAGCTGAAAGCATGAAGGCCAATAGTATAGAAAATTCATATAATATATAAGGGGAGGTTTTATGGCAAGGATTTATAATAATATTACAGAACTTATAGGTAGTACTCCTTTATTGAGGTTAAACAAGATGACAGCTGGCATTGAAACAGAGGTTCTTGTGAAATTGGAATCTTTTAACCCATGTAGCAGCGTAAAGGATAGGATTGGTTTTTCAATGATAAAGGATGCCGAAGAAAGAGGGCTTTTGAAACCTGGTGGAACTATAATAGAACCTACGAGTGGAAATACTGGAATTGCGCTTGCCTTCATAGCAGCTGCAAGAGGATACAGGCTTATAATTACAATGCCTGAAACAATGAGCCTTGAGCGCAGAAGTATTCTTAAATTATTCGGCGCTGAAATCATATTGACTCCGGGAGAAAAAGGCATGAAAGGTGCTATTGAAAAAGCGGAAGAGCTTTTAAAAAATACAAAAAGCGCGTTTATGCCGCAGCAGTTTAAGAATCCTAGCAACCCAAAAATACATAGAGTTACTACTGCTGAAGAGATATGGAGAGATACAGATGGAAAAGTGGATATTCTTATTTCTGGCGTTGGAACAGGAGGCACATTAACAGGTATAGGGCAGGTTATTAAAAAAAGAAAACCAGATTTTAAGATAATAGCAGTGGAACCTTTTGATTCGCCTGTTTTGTCTGGAGGGAAGCCAGGCTCGCATAAAATCCAAGGCATAGGCGCTGGTTTTGTGCCTGATGTTTTGGATAAAGGCATAATAGATGAAATTTTTAAAGTTAAGAACGAAGAGGCTATTGAAACTGCAAGGCGCCTTGCAAGAGAAGAAGGCGTTTTAGCAGGCATATCAGCAGGCGCTAATGTGTTCGCAGCGTTACAAGTTGCTAAAAGGCCTGAAAATAAAAATAAAACAATAGTTACAATTATTTGTGATACAGGAGAAAGATATTTAAGCACGGATATGTACAAATTTCAGTAAAATTTGAAAGGAGTAGCATTATGTTATGGCTGATGTGCGTTTTAAAATATGAACAGGTATTGTTTTATTAATGTATAAAAATAAACAAGGGGAGGATTAATCAAAATGGCAAAAACAATCAGAGAAATAAACGAAAAGATTAAAAAAGGCAAGGCTGTGGTAGTAACCGCAGAAGAGATAATAGAACTTGTTGAAAAAGATGGCGTACAAAAGACAGCTGAAAAAGTAGACGTTGTCACTACAGGAACTTTCGGCCCAATGTGTTCTTCCGGGGCTTATTTCAATGTCGGCCATTCAAAGCCCAGGATAAAGTTAGGTGGAGGCAATGTTACTGTAAACGATGTCCCTGTATACGCAGGTTTTGCAGCAGTTGATTTATATTTAGGCGCGACCGCTCTTCCGGACGATGACCCCAGAAACAAGGTGTATCCGGGTGAATTTAAATATGGCGGAGCTCATATAATACAAGAGTTAGTAGCGGGAGAAGATGTTACGCTCAAGGCAACAGCTTATGGAACAGATTGCTATCCTCGTAAAAAATTAGAGACTTTGATCAATATTAAGGATCTCAACGAGGCAGTGCTTTTTAATATGAGGAATGTTTATCAGAATTACAACTGTGCTGTGAATCTTTCTGATAGAATGATCTATACCTATATGGGGGCATTAAGGCCGCAATTGGGGAATGCTTATTATTGTTCAGCAGGCCAGCTTTCGCCTTTGTTGAACGATCCACATTATAAGACAATAGGTATAGGCACGAAGATTTTCTTGGGAGGCGGGATTGGTTATGTAGCATGGCAGGGTACACAACATTCGCCTACTGTAAAACGTAAAGATACAGGAATTCCTCAGGCGCCTGCTGGAACGCTGGCCGTGATAGGCGATTTAAAACAAATGTCGCCTGATTATCTAGTTGGGACTACTTTCCAGGGTTATGGTGTTACCCTTACAGTTGGCATAGGAGTTCCTATACCAATATTGAATGAAGAGATATGTAAGTTTACAGCTGTAAAAGATGAAGATATTTGGACGCAGATAGTTGATTATAGCGAAGCATACCCAAACTGTATCCCAGGCAGCCTAGGGGAAGTGAACTATAAACAGCTAAAAAGCGGTAAGATTTCAGTTAAAGGTAAAGATGTTCCTACGGGCGCTCTCTCCAGTTATTCTAAGGCAGTTGAGATAGCGGAAAAATTAAAGGGCCTGATAAAAGATGGAGAGTTCCTGCTGACAGAACCAGTTGCTCCAATTCCTGGCGCTGAATCAGGGGTTAGCTTCAAAGCTTTAAAAGAAAGGCCAATAGAATAAAAGATCAGTTACAAAAGTTACAAAATAATACACATTTTGTACCTTATTTGCTCTCTAAGTTGACACTCTGACATTGTCAGAGTGTCAACTTAGGATACGGGAGAAGAAAATATGAGAGAAAAAGTTGAAAAGGCGATAGAGAAGATAAGGCCGTTTTTACAACAAGATGGAGGAGATATAGAGCTTATAGATGTAAAAGATGGTGTTGTAAAAGTTAAGCTGAAAGGCGCATGCGGCTGCTGCCCTATGTCTCAGATGACGCTTAAGAATGGCGTTGAAAGAGCATTGAAAGAAGAAATACCAGAGATAACTAGAGTAGAAGCGGTTTAATAAGATTAACAAAAGCAACATTGTTGCTGAATCTCAAGATTTTCCTTGACTAACAATAGGGATTATAGATAATACTACGAGGGCTTAAAATATAATGTTAGTATCAAGGGAACAACGGCGTTCTGTTTTTTATAGGCAGAACGTCTTTTTTTTACATCTATTGCCTAAAAAATAGACAAGAAAGGGGTAGATTTTATGCCAAAGATAAAAGATATAAACAAAGTTTTAATAATAGGCTCCGGCCCGATTATTATAGGCCAGGCGTGCGAATTTGATTATTCTGGGACACAGGCTTGTAAGGCTTTAAGAAGCGCCGGATATAAGATTGTGCTTGTGAATTCTAACCCTGCTACTATCATGACAGATCCTGGCATGGCTGATGCTACTTACGTAGAACCTTTAACATTAGATTCCCTGACAGCGATAATTGAAAAGGAAAGGCCTGACGCGCTCCTGCCGAATTTAGGCGGCCAGACAGGATTGAACCTATCAAGCGAGCTTTCAAAAAAAGGCATATTGAAAAAATATGGAGTGAGGATAATAGGCGTTCAGGCAGATGCTATTGAAAGGGGCGAGGATAGAATTATTTTTAAAGAAACAATGAATAAGTTAAAAATTCCAATGCCTGAAAGCGCCCCTGCTTATGATATTAAAGAGGCGCTTAACATTGCGCATAAACTCGGCTATCCTGTTATTGTAAGGCCTGCTTACACTATGGGCGGAACAGGCGGAGGAGCTGTTTATAATGACGCTGAGCTTGAAGTAGTAGCCTCGAGAGGGATTTCCGCCAGTCTTATAGGCCAGATCTTAATCGAAGAATCTGTTATAGGCTGGGAGGAATTAGAGCTAGAGGTAGTCAGGGATTCCAAAGCCAATAAAATCACAGTCTGTTTTATTGAAAACATAGATCCTATGGGCATTCACACAGGAGACTCTTTCTGCGCAGCTCCTATGCTTACTGTAAAACCAGAACTTCAGAAGAAATTGCAAGAATATTCATATAGAATAGTGGACGCGATAGGCGTTATAGGCGGGACAAATATCCAGTTTGCGCATAACCCGGAAGATGACAGGGTTGTGGTCATAGAAATTAATCCCAGGACATCGCGTTCGTCTGCTCTTGCGTCAAAGGCAACAGGTTTTCCGATTGCGTATGTGTCATCCAAATTGGCAGGAGGGGATGATTTAAAAGATATTCCCTATTGGCGCGACGGGACTCTGGATAAATATACGCCTTCTGGAGAATATGTTGTAATAAAGTTTGCGCGCTGGGCTTTTGAAAAATTTAAAAATGTAAAAGACCAGCTTGGCACCCAAATGAAATCAGTCGGAGAAGCTATGAGCATTGGCAAAACCTATAAAGAGGCATTTCAAAAATCAATCAGGAGCCTTGAGACTGGTAGAAGCGGTTTAGGTTTTGCTAAAAATTTTAATAAATTGTCTCTTGATGAATTGAAGAATTTATTAGCGTACCCTACGTCAGAGAGGCAGTTTATTATATATGAGGCTCTTCGTAAGGGGATGAGCGTGGAAGAGCTGTATGAAAAGACAAAAATCCACCGATATTTCATAAAACAGATGAAAGAGCTTGTGGAGCTGGAAGAAGAGATTTTGACATATAAAGGCAAGAAGCTTCCGGATAAACTTTTGATTAAAGCAAAGGAAAACGGTTTTTCTGATAAATATCTTGGCCAGATACTCGACCTAAAAGAAGATGAAATTAGAGATAGGCGCATCAAGCTTGGAAAAGTTGAAGCATGGGAAGCGGTTCCTGTGAGCGGCGCAGACGCAGCGTATTATTTTTCAACATACAATGCACCTGATTCAGTAAAGGTAAGCGACAGAAAAAAGATTATGATTCTTGGCGGCGGGCCGAATAGGATTGGCCAGGGCATAGAATTTGATTATTGCTGCTGCCACGCTTCGTATGCGTTGAAAGCAATGGGTTACGAGAGCATAATGGTAAACTGCAATCCAGAAACTGTTTCAACTGACTATGACACATCTGACAAATTATATTTTGAACCTCTTACAGTGGAAGATGTTTTAAGTATCTATAATAAAGAAAAGCCCATTGGCGCTATAGTACAATTCGGCGGCCAGACACCCCTTAATATTGCGAAGGCCCTGGAAGATGCAGGGGTGAAAATTCTCGGAACATCTACAGAGAGTATTGATCTGGCAGAAGACCGCGAAAGATTTGCCAAGGTGATGAAAAAACTAGATATACTTCAGACAGAAAGTGGCATGGCAAAGACATTTGATGAAGCTCTGAATATTGCTAAAAAAATTGGGTATCCTCTTATGGTCAGGCCTTCATATGTTTTAGGCGGCAGGGCAATGGAATGCGTTTATGACGAAGAGATGCTGATGGCATATCTAAACGCAGCTGTTGAAATTTCGCCTGACAGGCCTATTTTGATAGATAAATTTTTAGAAGATGCGATGGAAACAGAAGCAGATGCTGTTTGCGACGGCGAAGAAGTTTTTATACCATCTATTATGGAACACATAGAAGAAGCAGGTATACATTCAGGAGATTCTGCCTGCGTTTTGCCGCCAAGGTCGATTCCTAAAAAACATATAGAGACTATTCAAGAATATACAAAAAAGATTGCCATTGAATTAAAGGTAATTGGCCTCATGAACATACAATATGCGATTGCGAATGATAAAGTGTATGTTTTAGAGGCAAATCCCAGGGCGTCCAGGACTGTGCCGCTTGTTTCTAAGGTGACAAGCGTCTCAATGGCAAGGATAGCCACTGAAATAATGCTTGGCAAAAAAATAAAAGATATGAATCTGAAACAAAAAAAATATAGCCACTTAGGAGTAAAGGAATCTGTATTTCCTTTTAATATGTTTCACGAGGCAGACCCTGTTTTAGGGCCTGAGATGCGCTCTACTGGAGAAGTTTTAGGCATGGCTGATTCATTTGGCCTTGCATATTACAAGGCGCAGGAAGCAGCAGGCCAGAAACTTCCGACTAAAGGCACAATCCTTGTAACAGTCAGCGAAAAGGACAAAAAGAAAAATATAGTCGAAGCTGTAAAACAGTTTAAAGAATTAGGCTTTAAGATAATTGCGACAAGCGGCACCAGGAAATATTTGGAAAAAAATGGCATTGATGTGGAAGGGGTAAATAAGATGCAGGAAGGCCGGCCCAATATTATAGATGCAATACACAATAAAGAGATAAGCCTTATTATAAATACGCCTATAGGAAAAAGCGCTGCATACGATGATTCCTATATACGCAAGGCCGCTATAAAATATAAAATACCGTATCTTACTACAATAGCAGCCAGCCTTGCGGCAGGTGAAGGCATTAAGGCATTTCTTGAAAATAAAAGCAGCGTAAAATCCCTGCAGGAATATCATAAAGATATAACATGATAAAAAAAGTATGCTTTGACAACAATAAATATCTTGAAGAGCAGACAAAAGAAATTCTTAGCAGGGTAAAGAAATTTGATAATAAACTCTATCTTGAATTCGGAGGCAAGATCTGTTTTGATTATCACGCGGCAAGGGTTTTGCCAGGATATGACCCTAATGTTAAGATGAGGCTTTTGGAGAAATTAAAAGACCACGCAGAAATAATTATAAGCATATACGCTAAAGATATTGAGCAGGGTAGAGTAAGGGGAGATTTTGGAATTACATATGACCTTGCTACTTTGAAGCTTATTGACGATTTAAAAGCCTGGAAACTAAATGTAACATCCATTGTCCTTACAAGATTTGAGAATGAGCCAGCAGCAATTAGATTTCAAAGAAAACTTGAGCGCTTAGGAGTAAAAGTTTACAGACATTATAGAATTGAGGGATATCCTTTTGATGTTGAAAAAATAGTTTCTCCTAAAGGATACGGCAAGAATGATTATGTGGAGACAAAAAAACCAGTTGTGATAGTTACCGCTCCTGGGCCAGGAAGCGGAAAACTTTCAGTATGTCTTTCTCAGTTTTATCATGATCATAAACGCGGCGTAAATTCAGGTTACGCAAAATTTGAAACATTTCCGATATGGAACCTTCCGTTAAAACATCCTGTCAATATTGCATACGAAGCAGCGACAGTGGATCTGGCGGATTTTAATCTAATAGACCCCCATCATTTGGAAACATATAATAAAGTATCGGTGAATTATAATCGCGACGTAGAGGCGTTTCCTATTTTAAAAAATATAATAATGAAAATAACAGGTTCTAAAAACAGCTATTATAATTCCCCTACGGATATGGGGGTGAACAGGGCTGGTTTTGGAATTATAGACGATGAAGGAACGAAACTTGCAGCGAGGCAGGAGATTATAAGGAGATTTTTCAGGCATAATTTAGAGTTTGCAGTAGGAAGCGGCACGAAAGAAGAGTTTGAAAGAGCGAAGGCTATCATGGAGTCATCCGGCGTAAAGCCTGAAGATAGGCCTGTTGTCCTGCCTGCCAGACAAGCTGCTGAAGAATGCAAGGAAAAGGGCAAGGGCAATAAAGGGTATTTTTGCGGGGCAGCAGTTGAGACTAAAGAAGGAAAAATTATTACAGGCAAAAATTCTCCGCTTATGCATGCGGCGTCCAGCGCAATTATAAATGCGATAAAATACCTTGCGGCTATTGATGATGCGATACATATACTGAAACCTGAGATTATGAAAGATTTATCGCGTTTAAAAAAAGAGATACTGTCTTTATCATCAGAGAGTTTGAATCTAGATGAAATACTTGTGGCGCTGTCCATAAGCGCTCACACAGATAATAATGCTAAAAAAGCGCTCTCAAAGCTTAAAGAATTAAGAAATTGCGAGCTTCACAGTACGCATCTGCCTACGCCTGGCGATGAAGCAGGCCTTAGAAAACTTGGCATAAACTTTACAACAGACGCAATACCATCTTCCAGTTTATTTTTTAATTTATAAAAAAGGAGCAATTTATGAGTGGGATATTCGGAGTTGTATCAGAGAAAAATTGCGTAAGCGATTTATTTTATGGAGTTGATTACCAATCTCACCTTGGGACTCAGTATGGCGGTATCGCGATATTATGCGGGAAACGTATTTACAGGCAGATACACGATATATCACAAAGCCAGTTTAAATCAAAATTCTTCGAGGACTATAAAAAGTCAGAAGGTAAGTGTGGCATAGGGGTTATAAGCGATTCAGACGCGCAGCCCATGTTCCTCAATACAAAATTTGGTTCATTTGCAATATGCATGACCGGGCTTATTGAGAATACCCGCGAGCTTATTGCAGAACTTCATAAAAAAGGATGTTCTTTTAGCGAGACAGAAGATGGTTTTCCTAATACTGTTGAGGTAATTGCAAAACTTGTCAGCATGGGGGATGACATTGCAAGCGGCATAGAATATATGTTTACTAAGATTATTGGATCCTGCAGCCTCCTTATACTTAGCAAGGACGGGATCTATGCTGCAAGGGATAGGTTTGGCTATACACCTTTAGTCATAGGAAAAAGAGAAGAAGATTTTGCTATCTGTTCGGAATCCAGCTCTTTCCCAAACACTGGTTTTCAAATATATAAATACCTATTGCCTGGGGAGATAGTTTTAGTAAATGAAAACGGCCTTAAAGAAGTAAGGCCTGGTCATAAAAGCGCTAACCAGATATGCTCATTTTTATGGATATATACTGGTTTTCCAGCTTCAAGTTATGAAGGCGTCAATGTTGAAGTAGTTAGAGAAAGATGCGGCGCGTATCTTGCAAGGCATGACAAAGATATAGATGTGGATGTGGTTTCAGGCGTGCCTGATTCAGGGATTGCCCACGCAATAGGTTATGCAATGGAGTCAGGCAAACCTTACCGCAGGCCTCTTGTAAAGTACACCGCAGGTTATGGCAGAAGCTATACGCCTCCAATCCAGGAAATAAGAGACCGGATTGCGAAGATGAAACTTATTCCCATTAAAGATGTGATAGACGGCAAAAAGATAATTGTCTGCGAAGATTCTATTGTGCGAGGCACCCAGCTTAAGAATTTTACTGTTCAAAAACTATGGGATAACGGCGCAAAAGAGATACACGTGAGGCCTGCGTGCCCACCTCTTATGTATCCATGCAAATTTTGCCTTTCTACAAGGACTATACATGAATTAGCTGCCAGAAAAGCCATAAAAGATATAGAAGGCCATGACACAGAAGACGTGTCAGAATATATAAACCACACTACAAAAAAATACCAGAAAATGGTAGAATGGATTAGAAAAGATATAGGGGTTACTACCCTTCGCTACCAGACTCTTGGAGATATGATAAAGGCCATTGGCCTTCCACGCGAAAAACTCTGCACATATTGCTGGAATGGCGAATGTTTGGCTAAGGGGAATCTTATAGGATAAATTTAATACTTAAATTTGATCCCTGGCATTTCTCATGGGCTTTAGTACAGGGGCGAGATATAGGTTGTCTTTTAAGGCCTCTTCGAAAATCATTTCTCTAATTTTTACTTTATTCTCCCATCCTGTTTTTAAAACCTTGAATTCCGTATCTAATATATTTTGTATCCTGGTTATTAAAGCAGGGTTTTTTGATAATTCTGGATTGATTACATAGGTAGCTTTCTCGCCCCTGCCTTCTTGTATCAATAATCCCGCGCTTACTAAAAAACGTAGATCTGGCTCGATAGTTAGCATGCTACGGCCTAAAGCTTTAGCAATATATTTTCTAGTTTTAGGTTGGCCGGGGTATTTTTGTAGTTTATAAAAGACAGATTGCGGAGAACCAAAAAGAAAGTGTCTTTTTCTACTTGGTAAATCAGGAATCGTATTTCCCGCTATCTCTTCATCATTTTGACTAACATGATAAAAAGTATACCCTTCGTTATGAATGATACCGCCAACAGGAATAATGCCTCTTCTTAAAGCCTGCATATCGCTTTCTGTTGGCCATCTTCCTTTAGTCTTTAAAGTATTTGTATGTGGCAGGTGGGAGTGAGCTTCAATTACAATGCGTCCTTGTCTTTGTGCATATTCGCGATATTTAGTTGTATAATAAACTCCATTTGGTTCAACAAGCACATCTGCATCACCTGCCATGAATTCCAACTGTTCATCTGATGCTAAATCTGTAGATTTTTGTACAAATTTAACCTTTCGAGGCAGAACTAACCTTTCAATTACAATGAATCTATAATTGCTAGAAACTAAACCTATACCAAACGCACCAGTTTCAAATTTTTTGTTTCTCTCAGCTATTCTTTTTAACTTATCTAAATCCTCGATAGCCTTGTTTGTTAATCCAATATAAAAAGCACCTTTAGAGTAACGACTTTTAAGGAAATAACTTTTTCCATGAGCAATATAATCAATTTTTGGAATTTCAAAAGGCCATTTTAAATTTTCTAAGGGCTTGTTTCCAGCCGCAATCACCACATCTCCTTCTTTAAAAGGCATACTTGCTATAACAGTAAGTAAGTCGCTTGTGTGTTCAGCTTCGTATTTTTTAAGTATAGCGTCTATTTTATTAGATTTTGAATGGATTCTACCTGCTATTTTTTTGAACTTCTCATAATCTTGCAATATCTGTTCGCGCATCTGAGGCCATTCTAAACCAAGAGACTGTCTTTCTTCATCCCATCCAGTTATCTCATCATAGGCATGTTGGAGGATTTTTTCTCTTTCTTTTCCTTTAAGAGATTTGTCTATATAGATAATAGGCCTTCCATAAAATCTGCCTAATCCTATATGTTCTAAGATTCTTGTATTCTTATAAAGATTGGCTATTTCCATAATAGCTATATCTGAATCTGGATATTTTT
>JAHJQM010000012.1 GCA_018819285.1 Candidatus Omnitrophota bacterium | reverse complement strand
GCACATTAGAAAAATTTTGGCAAATGTCCGCAAGGAATTACAGCGAGTTTCGATCGAGTGACAAAACGATAGTCGGCAGAGAAACGAGCTGTAAACCGTAGCGGACGGCAAAATTATTTCGTGCCGAATGGCCCCAGCCTGTCTTAACTATAATTTAATATGTTTGAGTCTATCAAAATCTATAAAGGCGAGAATCTGGATTACAAATCTCTTGCCGCTCAATTAATAGATTATGGCTATGAGCGCAGAGAGATGATTTCTGAAACCGGCGATTTCAGCATGCGCGGCGGCATAATAGATATATTCCCGCCTACTTTTGAAGGACCTGTCAGGATTGAATTGTCAGGCAATATCGTAGAATCCATAAGAAGCTATAGCCTGCTCTCTTCTGAAACTCTTGAAGAGCACGCGATGGTTATAATCCTCCCTAAGTTAGGCATTTATCCAAAAAAGAAAAAAACATTAGAGTTGGGCGAAAAAATCCCTTTAACGTCATTTGTAGACATACAGATAAACGATTACGTAGTCCACGTGGATCACGGCATAGGTATATTCAGGGGTTTTAAGAAGATAAAATTCGGCGAGGAGGAAAAAGAAAATATAGCGATAGAATATGCTGATAATGATAAACTTTATGTCCCGATAGAAGAGATACATCTGATACAAAAGTATGTTGCATTTGAGCGCAGGCCGCCCAAGCTTTATAAACTCGGCAGTAAAATGTGGAAGGCGATAAAAGAGAGGGTTAAAAAAGGTATTCATTCTATGGCGTTTGAACTGTTGGAGATAAATGCAATGCGTTCCAAGCTGGATGGTTTCCAGTTTTCAAAAGATACAGAATGGCAGATTCAATTTGAAAATAATTTTTCATTCAAGGAAACACCTGATCAGCTGCGATCCACAGTTGAAGTAAAAAAAGATATGGAATCTACGAAGCCGATGGATAGGCTTTTATGCGGAGATGTAGGATACGGCAAGACAGAGGTTGCGCTGAGGGCTACTTTTAAAGCAGTTATGAATAATAAACAAGTGGCTATACTGGTTCCCACTACTATCTTAGCAGAGCAGCATTTTATAACGTTTAAAAACAGGATGAAGGATTTTCCTGTAATGGTGGAAATGGTGAGCCGTTTCAGGACGCAAAGCGAGACAGGCCGCATATTAAAAGAAGCGGAAAACGGGGCTATTGATATATTAATAGGCACGCACGCAATACTCAGAAAGGATATAAAATTTAAAGACTTGGGTCTTGTGATAATAGACGAGGAGCAAAGATTCGGGGTCAAAGATAAAGAGAAACTTAAAAAAATCAGGCTCATGGTGGATGTCTTGACGCTCACTGCTACGCCTATACCAAGGACCCTTTATATGTCTTTAATGGGAGTAAAGGATATGTCTATCATAGAAACACCTCCCCAAGACAGGCTTCCAGTGGAGGTAATTGTTGCAGAATATGATGACAATCTTATAAAGAAGGCAATACTTTTTGAAAAAAAAAGAAATGGGCAAGTGTTTTTTGTGCACAATAGAATAGAAGGCATTGAGAAAATAGCTAATAGAATACGAGGCCTGGTTCCAGGCGTAAAGGTTGCTTTGGCGCACGGCAGAATGCATTCAAAAGAATTAGAAAGCATAATGAGAGAGTTTATGAAAGGAAGTATTGACGTTTTGATATCAACAGTTATAATAGAATCAGGCATTGATATACCGAATGCCAATACCCTTATAGTAAACCGCTCGGATATGTTCGGCCTTGCTGATTTGTATCAGCTGAAAGGCAGAGTGGGCAGATTTAAGAACAAGGCGCATGCGTATTTTCTTGTTCCAAGAGGGCATTTATTAAGCAGAAAATCGGAAAGAAGGCTGGACGCCCTGGAGCGGTATAAAGACCTTGGTTCAGGGTTTAAGATAGCAATGGAGGACCTGGAAATAAGAGGGGCTGGAAACCTGCTAGGAAAAGAACAGCATGGATATATCTCTGCGATAGGTTTTGACCTGTATTGCAGAATATTAAGAGAAGCAGTGGATGGGCTTAATAAATATGCAAAAAATTAAAATTATAATAATTTCTATTATCTTTATTATGTTTGGCGCTTTGGCGCAGGCAGCGGTTATTAATAAATTTGTGGCTGTTGTAAACGACGAGGTTATAACCCAGCAGGACGTTGACCAGTTATTGTCTGTATTATACGCCCAATACAGCCAGGAATATAAAGGCGATGAATTATTGCAGAAGATGGAACAGGTTAAGAAGGATATATTAAACCAGATAATAGAGGACAAGCTTGTCCTGAGTCGGGCAAAAGAACTAGGAATAAAGGTTACTGAATCAGAGATAAACGAAAGACTGGATTATGTTAAAAAAGGGTTTCCTTCAGAAAAAGAGTTTTATGAAACACTTGAAACTCAAGGCATCACAATCGCTAACTTAAAAGACAGATACAGGGATCAGATAATGATGAAAAAACTGGTAGATTATGAGGTTAAGTCAAAGATTTCAGTTTTGCCTTCTGAGACAAGTGACTATTATGAAAAACATAGAGGCCAGTTTAGAAAAGGAGATAAATACCGAATAAAAAATATACTGGTAAAAGCAAAAGACAATGTCAGTTTTGAGTTGGCAAAGGTAGAAATAGATAATGTATATAATAAGCTTAAAGAAGGCGGAAACTTTGATGATCTTGCAATGCAATATTCTCAGGGCCCTAACGCGGAAAAAGGCGGAGATATGGGTTATATTGAAAAAGGCCAACTGCTTGAGGCGCTGGACAATGCTATATTTAAACTAAAGCCGGGAGAATTTTCAGGGCCTGTAAAGAGCGAGATAGGATACCATATTTTTAAGATAGAAGACGTAAAATACGGAAAACTGGTGAGCCTTGAAGATGCTCAGAAAGATATCCAAATGGTGCTTTTCCAAGATAAGTTCAAAGCACAAGTGAACGAGTGGTTGTCGGGCCTTAAGAAAAAAGCGTATATCTCGATAAAATAATAGAGCTCTCTTTGCGGCATATATGAATAAACTCGTTATAATTATTACCACCGGCGATCCAAAAGGTATCGGGCCAGAAGTTACAAAAAAAGCATTAGAAGATCCTAAAATAAAACGCTTAGCAAACTTTTTTATCATAAAAGCAAACGATAAAACAGGTTTTTCCGCAATAGAAAAAGCTGCTGAGATTTTAAAAAGATACCCAGTAGATGCATTGGTAACAGCTCCTGTCAACAAAGAAGCTATCAATAAATCAGGCATATCTTTTCAAGGGCATACGGAATATCTCGCAGAAGCCACTAATACAAAAAAGATTGCAATGATGCTTTGCGGAGGACCGCTTAAGGTTACTACTGTTACCCGCCACGTACCCTTAAAAAAAGTTTCTAGTACTCTGACCCAGGCAAAAATAATAGAAGCTGTAAGATTGACAAACTCTGGCTTAAAGAAATATTTTGGAATTAAAAAGCCGAGGATAGGGGTATGCGCATTGAATCCGCATTGCGGAGAGGGCGGGGCAATAGGACGAGAAGAGCAGGATATAATAATACCCGCTATTAAAAAAATAAGGCGCTTTGTCCCTGGAATCAATGGCCCCATTTCCGGCGATGTTATTTTTTATATGGCTTATAATGGCAAATTAGACGCTGTTATCTCAATGTATCATGATCAGGGGCTTGGGCCATTAAAGATGGTGGCTTTTGAAAAAGGCGTAAATATTAC
This sequence comes from Candidatus Omnitrophota bacterium, assembly GCA_018819285.1. Classification (GTDB taxonomy): domain Bacteria; phylum Omnitrophota; class Gorgyraeia; order Gorgyraeales; family Gorgyraeaceae; genus UBA10183. The sequence goes on along the minus strand of JAHJQM010000012.1, from coordinate 20,819 downwards.
ATTGGGCCTTCCTTTTATCCGCACTTCTCCAGACCACGGCACTGCCTATGATATAGCAGGTAAGGGCATAGCGGATCCAGATTCTATGAAGGAAGCGATTAAGCTTGCTGTCAAGATGTGCAGATGATCGCTATCCAACTTCGCAAGTTAGACAGGTAAATAATATGTTAAAATTGAACGAAGTTAAGGCTATTCTCCGAGAATATAATATCCGCCCAAGCAAACGTTTCGGTCAGAATTTTCTAATAGACCAGAATATCAAGAATAAGATAATAGGCTCTATGCAACTAGAAAGAAAAGATATTGTGCTGGAAATAGGCCCTGGATTGGGCGCATTGACAGAAGATTTGAGCAAAAGAGCAAGAAAGTTAATTGCAATAGAAAAAGACAAGCGATTGTACAGCTTTTTGCTAAACAAAATAGATATAGGTCTGATAAACGAGGATATATTAAAATATGAATTTAAAAATATCTCTTCTAAATTAGTTGTTGTAGGAAATCTTCCGTATTCAATATCCAGTCCAATATTGAAAAAGCTAATAGACAATAGAGGCCGTATAAAATCTTTATATGCCGCTGTTCAGGCAGAATTTGGGGAAAGGATTGTTGCGCTGTCGGGAACAAAGGATTATGGATCCTTATCTTGCTATGCGCAGTTCTATGGAGAGCCCCGGATTTTATTTAAAATACCAAAAGGCGCGTTTTTCCCTGTTCCTGAAGTTGATTCATGTTTTTTGAAGATAGATTTTGAGAAACAACTGGATAGCTCTATTGATCAAGGCCTGCTTTTTAAAATAATACGCTCATCTTTTGAGAAGCGCAGAAAAACTATTTTGAATTCCCTGACTTCTTCAGGCATATTCAAATCCAAAGAAGATGCGCTTTTATATTTGACAAAAGCCCATATATCTCCCGCCCGCCGCCCAGAAACCATTTCATTGCAAGAATTTATATCACTATCACGCATAATAAGTTGACACTCTGACATTGTCAGAGTGTCAACTTATCTTCGTTTTTGTTGTTTGCCGTTGACAATAGACTATATATATGATATTTTAAGTGAAATCGTGACTTACGGAGCTTGAAGAACGATGTAAGTCATTTGGTCGAACTTATCCTTGCCATTTTGCGGGGGATTTGAACGTACTGGAAGCCAGTTATTTTAATGTACTACGCAAAATGGCAAGGATTAATTCGCACATTAACTTACGTTCACTCACTACGTTCGTTCCGTAAGTTAAGTGCTCATTAAAATTATGGCTATAAATAGAGATACTGTCAAATATACGGCTAATCTGGCAAGGATAGAGCTGTCAGATAAGGAATTAGAGCATTTCACGGGGCAATTAGACAGAATTTTAGCGTATGTGGATAAGCTGAACACTCTGAATGTCACCAATCTTAAACCAACAAGCCATGTCCTGGATATGAAAAATGTCTATAGAGAAGATAGCGTAAGAAAATCATTGCCAGTTGCCGATGTTATAAAAAATGCTCCAAATAAAGAAAACAATCTATTTAAAGTCCCGAAGATTATAGAAACATGACCATGAATATGAAGCTAAATACCCTTACAGCTCACGAACTTATTGATCTTTTATCTAAAGGAGATATCTCGCCCATAGATATATGCAATGATATTATTAATAGAATAGAAAAGCAAGAGAAGAGCCTTAATGCCCTGGCGCACTTTGATAAAGAAAAGGCTTTAGAGAGATGCAAAAATCTTAAAGAAGGCGTTAATAAAGGCAAGCTCTGGGGCATCCCTATTTTCATAAAAGATAACATCTCGGTTAAAGATGAACTTACCACCTGCTCCTCAAAAATTCTTAAAGGTTTCAAACCCCCTTACAATGCTACTGCAATAGAAAAACTCATGGATATAGGCGCGGTATTAATGGGTAAAACTAATATGGATGAATTTGCGTTTGGTTCATCCACTGAGACCTCGTGTTATGGCCCAACCAGGAATCCATGGGATTTGGAAAGAATTCCAGGAGGCTCATCAGGCGGCTCTGCAGCAGCTGTTAGCGCAGATGAAGCAATATTTGCCCTTGGTTCAGATACAGGCGGTTCAATAAGGCAGCCGGCCAGCCTTTGTGGAGTAGTTGGCTTGAAACCCACATATGGAAGGGTTTCCAGATACGGCCTTATAGCATTTGCATCTTCTTTGGATCAGATAGGGCCTATTACAAAAGATGTGGAAGATGCAGCAATTTTATTAAAAGCTATATCCGGGCACGATGAAATGGATTCAACTTCTGCTGATATACCTGTTTCAGATTATTCATCCAATATAAAGAAGGGCATCAAAGGCTTAAAGATAGGTATTCCAAAAGAATATTTTATTGAAGGGGTAGATAAAGAAGTCAAGGATTCAATCAAGCTGGCTATAGGAGAATTAGAGAAACTGGGAGCGGTTTGCGAAGATACCTGTTTGCCGCATACGGAGTATGCAGTGAGCGTGTATTATCTAGTTGCAACAGCTGAAGCCAGCTCAAATCTTGCAAGATTTGATGGAGTCCAATATGGCCTAAGAGCAGAAAATATAACATCAATGATGGATATGTATAAGAAGACGCGTAAGGAAGGATTTGGGGATGAAGCAAAACGCAGGATTATTTTAGGGACGTTTGCTCTTTCGAGCGGATATTACGACGCGTATTATTCAAAGGCGCTAAAAGTCAGGACATTGATCAAAATGGACTTTGACAAAGCGTTCGAGAAATTTGATGCAATAGTTACGCCGACCTCTCCCACAGCTTCATTTAAGATAGGCGAGAAGATAAGTGATCCTCTTACAATGTATCTTTCAGATATATTTACAATTTCTGCAAATCTGGCAGGCATACCGGGCATGTCTATACCATGCGGGTTTACAAAAGCTAACTTGCCAATAGGGCTTCAGATACTTGGAAAACCTTTTGACGAAGATACAATTTTAAGGATAGCATATAACTACGAACAGAGCACGGAGTGGCACAAGAAAAAACCAAAATTATAACCTATCCCGTTCGACGATCGGGATTAAACTGATAAAATATATGGATTACGAAATAGTAATAGGCTTAGAGGTTCATCTTCAGCTCAATACAAAGAGCAAGGTATTTTGCGGATGCAGCACAAATTTTGGCTCAGCGCCTAATACGCAAGTCTGCCCTGTCTGCCTTGGTTTTCCAGGCAGCTTACCTGTTTTAAATAGGCGCGCTCTAGAACTTGGGGCAAAGGTTAGCATTGCTTTGAATTGCCAGATTGCGGAAAAGATAAGGTTTGACAGAAAAAATTATTTTTATCCAGACCTCCCAAAGGACTACCAGATTTCTCAGTTTGATCAGCCATTAGCTCAACATGGCATCCTTACTATTATTACTGGCGAGGCAGAAAAAAATATAAGAATAAGAAGGGTACACCTTGAAGAAGACACTGGAAAACTTTTTCACCAAAAGGATTCAAGCCTAATAGATTTTAACAGGTGTGGGATCCCGTTATTAGAAATAGTAAGCGAGCCTGATATGAATTCTCCGGAAGAGGCATATCTGTATCTTACAGCTTTGAAATCAATTTTAGAATACATAGATGTCTCTGATTGCAATATGGAAGAAGGCAGCCTGAGGTGCGATGCGAATATATCCCTCAGAAAAAAAGCCGATAAGGAGCTGGGGACAAAAACAGAAATAAAAAATATGAACTCCTTTAAAGGCGTTAAAGCCGCGCTTGAATATGAAACAAAACGCCAGATGGACTTACTGGAAGACGGAAAAAGAATTGCCCAGGAAACCCGGCTTTATAATACGGAAAAAGGCGTCACGGAGCCCATGAGGTCAAAAGAAGAAGCGCACGATTACAGGTATTTCCCAGAGCCGGACTTGGCGCCTTTTAATTTCGAAAAAAGCTTTTTAAAGGCTATCGAGAGAGACATACCTGAGCTTCCTGAGCCTAAAAAGAATAGATTTATAAAAGACTATCTGCTTTCAGGCTATGACGCTGGAATAATTGTCTCTGACAAAAACACCGCTGATTATTTTGAAAAATGTGCCAGCTTATACAGTAACCCCAAAACAATTGCTAACTGGCTTATCGGAGACATCTCTGCATACATGAAAGACAATAACGTATCTATAAAAGATTTAAACTTGAAAGAGAGTTATCTTTCGGGTATGCTTAAAATGATTGACAACGGCGTCATTACAGGAAAAATCGCAAAAACGCTTTTGATAGAAGCCATACAAACAGGCAAAGATCCTGAAAAACTAGTAAAGGAAAACGGCCTTGAGCAGATTTCCGATGTCAAGCTATTAGAAGCTGCTACGAGCCAGGTTATCGCTGAAAACCCAAAATCAACGGAAGATTTTAAAAACGGCAAAGATAATGCTATAATGTTTCTTATGGGAAAAGTAATGCAGAAGACAAAAGGCAGGGCCAACCCCAATAAGGTTAATGAGATGCTGAGGGAAAAACTGAAAGGAGCAAGATGAAGAAAAGAATCATAATGTTGCTGGTTATAGCAAGTTTCGCGATAGGCATCACAGTTCACGATATCAGCTTTGCTGAAAAAGCTGATAAAGAAGTTCAGCAAAAACAAAAAGTAGATGATCTTTATAAAGAGCTGGAGCTCTTCTCAGATGCTGTAAGTATAATTCGAGCAGATTACGTTGAAGAGAAAAAATCAAAGGATCTTATATATGGCGCACTTAAAGGAATGCTGGCTTCTTTGGACCCTTACAGTCAATTCATGGACCCTGATACTTATAACGAGATGAAAGTGGAAACAGAAGGTGAATTTGGCGGCATAGGCATAGAGATCACCCTTAAAGACAATCTTCTGACAATAATATCTCCTATCGATGATACACCTGCGTATAAAGCAGGGCTTAAGGCAGGGGATAAGATTGTAAAAATAGACGGCGCTATTGTAAAAGACATCACGCTTATAGAAGCGGTCAAAAAATTAAGAGGCAAACCAGGCACAGATGTAAATATTATAATTCTCAGAGAAGCTGATAAAAAACTTCTGGAGTTTACAATAACAAGGGCCATAATTAAAATAGCGAGCATTAAAAAAGCAGAGATGCTGGAACCTGGCATCGGTTATATCAGGCTTGCTGAATTTCAGGAAAACACACCCAAGGACCTGTCAGAAGCGCTGAAAAAATTAGAGGCAGAAAATCTAAAAGGGCTTGTGCTGGACCTCAGGAATAACCCAGGTGGGCTTTTAGACGTGGCAGTAGACGTAGGAGGAAAATTTATTCAAGAAGGCAAAGTCGTTGTCAGCACGAAAGGAAGGACTGAAACCCAGAATATAGAATTCAAATCAAGGAATAAAAATAATCATCATCTGGATTACCCAATAGTAGTGCTTATAAATGGTGGCAGCGCATCTGCATCTGAGATTGTAGCAGGCGCCTTGCAAGATTATAAGAGGGCAATTCTCTTGGGCACTAAGAGTTTCGGCAAAGGTTCTGTTCAAACAGTTGTTCCTATGTCAGATGGCTCTGCAGTAAGACTCACTACAAGCAAGTATTATACGCCGAAAGGTCGCTCCATCCACGGAGAAGGCATAATGCCTGATATTCTGGTTGAATACGAAGAACGCTCTATAAAAGATAAAGAAGTGAATAAAGAAGTGGCTTTGCTTGAAAAATTACTGGAAGGCAAAGAAAAAACACCTGAGGAAAAAGCAGAGGAAAAAAAGAAGAAAGAACTGGATAACCAGCTTCTGAGAGCAGTGGATGTTTTAAAAGGGATAGTTATATACTCTGCGAAATAATATGAAAGTTACGTAACTTTCATTTAGGCTATATGTTAATATTAGGCATTGAGACTTCTTGTGACGAGACAGCGGCCAGCGTCGTAAAAAATGGCATAGATATTTTATCAAATGTGATTTCATCCAGCCTTAAGTATCATAGGAAATTTGGCGGGGTAGTCCCTGAAATAGCAACCAGGCATCATGTAGAAAATATAGACAATGTAATAAACTGCTCTTTGCATGACGCAGGCATAGATATAAGAGATATAGATGCTTTGGCTGTGACAGACGGGCCTGGGCTTATGGGCAGCCTTTTAACTGGTATCTCATGCGCTAAGGCTATGAGTTATTGCCTTAATAAGCCGCTTATTGCCGTAGATCACTTAAAGGCCCATATATATTCTGCCATAATGGTAAAGGACGGCCCTAAGTTCCCTTTCATAGGCCTTGTAATTTCAGGAGGCCATACAAGGCTGTATCTGGTAGAAGATTTTGATAAGTTTAAATTACTGGGAGATACTGTTGATGACGCTGTAGGCGAAGCATATGACAAGGTTGCTAAGATTCTAGGACTTGGTTATCCAGGAGGACCTGTTATTGACGCTCTTGCAAAAAAAGGAAACATGGATGCAATAAGATTTACATGCAAAGCTGTGAACAATAGTCTTGATTTTAGCTTCAGCGGAATAAAAACCGCAGTGTTGTATTATGTCAGTAAACAGAAACCCTGTCCATCTTCGATGGGCACCCCGAGAAACCAGAAAGCAGATATAGCGGCGAGTTTTCAAGAATCGGCTTTAAAGGTTATTGTAGAGAATTCTATAAAGGCGATAGAGAAATACAACATAAAATCTTTTGTTGTAGGTGGAGGCGTAAGCGCAAATTCCAGGCTCAGAAAAATGATGCAGAGAGAGGCCATGTACAGAGGTTTTAAAGTATATTTTCCGCCTTTTGATTTATGTTCAGATAATGCTAGCATGGTGGCGGGTTTGGCGTATAGATTATACAAAAAGGGTAAAAGGGCATCACTGGAAATAACCGCGAATATTTAACCGATTCCAGGAGTCATCGCGCTCGGTGACTCCTGGAATCGCGACAGTTGAGGCGCCTATATAGGAGGATATTTATGCTAACTGACACTCAGATAGTATGGCGATTATTTTTAGCTGCTGCACTGGGCGGTATTATAGGTTTTGAGAGAGAAAAGCATAGCAAAAGGGTAGCAGGTTTTAGGACACATATACTTGTAAGCATGGGCTCTAGCCTTATAATGCTAATTTCAATGTATATATTCGAGATTTACGCAGGTAAAGCGCCTGTGGACCCTGCAAGAATAGCCGCAGGAGTAGTAACAGGTATAGGATTTTTAGGCGCCGGGACAATTATTCGTTCAGGTGAGTCTGTGAAAGGGCTCACTACAGCAGCAAGTCTTTGGACTGTTTCAGGTATAGGGTTAGCGATTGGCTGCGGATTCTACATAGCTGGCTGGGCAACTGCTATCATAGCGCTTGTTACATTATATCTGTTAAAGAAAATACCTATTGAGGACAAACAAGAGTAAAGGTCCGTCGCGACCTGATAGAAATAAATAAAGTCTCTCGGGATCAAATTTTGCTTCGCAAAACCAGTAGCGAAGGACAATAGGCCCCTCGCAGCATATTGAAAAAATTAAGGCTGCTCGGGATCAATTTTTGCTTCGCAAAAATTGGGAGGTGCATATGCTGAAGCGGGATAAGAATGAAAAGAAGATTTTGGATGTAGATGCTAGTATGCAGGGAACTCTCATGTTCAAGGATCCTGTGAATCTCAGAATAAACGGCAGCTTTGAAGGCAAGCTTGATACAAAAGGCAGTCTTATAATAAGCGAAAATGCCTCGGTTCGCGCAGATATAAACGGCGATGAAATAATAATAGGCGGAAAACTTACAGGCAATATTGTTGCCGCGAATAATTTGAAGGTTCTTTCCAGCGCCCATATAGTAGGCGATATAAACACGCCAAAGCTCAGCGTAGAACCAGGCGCCATCATTCATGGAAAATGCCAGATGCTCACAGGCTCTAGCCTAAAAGACACTGTTTTTAATATAGATGAGCTTGCAAGATATTTAGAGGTAGAAGTGTCTAATATACTTGAATGGGCAAATTCAGGGAAAATTCCTGCTTTTAAAGAAGGCAATGACTGGAAATTTGAACGGCCAAAAATAGAAGAGTGGATTACAAAAGAACGATCCAAATAAGTGAGGACATAAGTTACGGAGCTCTATTCCAAGAAATAGGCGACGTAACTTATTTGTCCGAACTTATCCTTGCCATTTTGCGTAGTACATTAAAATAACTGGCTTCTAGTGCGTTCAAATCCCCCGCAAAATGGCAAGGATTAATTCGCCCAAACAACTTACGTTCACTTCGTTCCGTAAGTTGTGGGCTCATTAAATGATGAAGCGATTCTTAACTTCAAAGGAAGCGGCAGATTATCTAAGCATAACAGAGGATGAATTAAATGATCTATCTAAGGCTCATCAAATTACCGCATATAAGATAGGTGGCATATATACTAGATTTAAGGTGGATGACCTGGAGACATACCGCAGAAAAGGCGTAACAAAAAGCGGTAAAAACTACAGCAACAATAGTTTTGAAAACATCAAGGATTTTTTCTATTTCAATGATTTTTACATTTATTCCTGCGTTGTAATAGTAGTAATACTTTATTTTATATTTAAGTGAGGATTATGTACTCTTCGAGATATTTAAAAGGACTATTGGGCAAGCTTTATTCTAAAAAGATATCCGTAGCCAGCGCTTTTAAGGCGCTTAAAAATCTTCCTTATGAAAATATGAAATTTGTAAGATTGGACCACCACAGGGCTTTTCGCAAAGGTTTTGGCGAAGTTATTTATTGTGAAAATAAAACGCATGACCAGGTAAAGAGCATAACAAATGTCCTTTTGAAGCACAAAAACCCTTTGTTGCTTACGCGTGCCAATAGGCGTTTATATAATTTTTTAAAGAAAGATTTTCCTGCTCTAAAATATAATGAGCTTGGAAGGGTTATATATTTAAAGAAAGGTAGATTAAAAAACAAGAAAACAGTTTTAATACTAACAGCTGGAACAAGTGATATACCTGTGGCTGAAGAAGCCAGGATCACTCTTGAAATCATGGGGAACAGGGTAAAAACTATTTACGATGTAGGCGTTGCAGGAATACATCGCTTACTGGATAAGGTACCTGAAATTTCAAAGGCAAATGTTATTATAGTAGTAGCCGGCATGGAGGGCGCCCTGGGAAGCGTGATCGGCGGGCTTACTGACAAGCCTGTTATTGCAGTGCCTACAAGTGTTGGTTATGGTTCCAGTTTCAAAGGCATAGCTCCTTTACTTACAATGATGAATTCCTGTGCGCCAGGAGTTAGTGTAGTGAATATAGATAATGGATTTGGCGCAGGTTACTTCGCAAGCCTTATAAACAAATGAAAAGTAAATTTTTGAAAGACAGCATATATGTTGTAGAGACAAATATAGACGATATGAGTCCTGTCATATACGAGACAGTTTTCGAGAAATTATATAGCGCAGGGGCGTTAGAGGTATTTCTTACCCCTGTTCAGATGAAAAAGGTAAGGCCTGGTATTTTGCTCACAGCGCTGGTTTCAAAAAATAAATTAAAAAAAATAGCAGAGGTGATCTTCAGAGAAACAACTAGTTTCGGGATGAGATATTATGAGGCAAAAAGGTTAAAACTATTGCGGAAAACAGGGGAAAAGAAGGAAAGATGGGGAAAGATAAAAGTAAATAAGGGTTATATAGGCAAAGAGCTTGTTAAGATTTCCCCGGAATATAATGATTGCCGCGAAATCGCTTATAAGAAAAAGACTCTGCTCAAAGATATTATTAACCTACGTCCCTCTTGAATTCAAAGGAATTATGCATTTAAAGCAGTGTGAGATAGTGAAAGAAATTGTAAAAAATATAGGGCTTCTTGACGATCAAAAGATTCAGAGAGCGCTTGACGAACAATTTAATACCAAGGAACGGCTTGCTAAGATAATGGTCAGGTTAGGCTATGTAACAAACGAAAGCGTTGGAAATGCCTTAATACCTCAGTTAGGCATCCTCCCCTTGGCAATTAAAACAGACCATATTGATTTAAAAGCGGTTAATGTCATTTCTCCACAGCTTGCCGCCAGCCACAGAGTAGTTCCTTTTAAACTTCAAGCCAAGACGCTTTTCCTTGCAACGGATGATCCTATTAATTTCCTTGCGAGCGATTTTTTTGAAAGGATAACAAACCTTAGTGTAGACATGACGCTTGCTGATCAGGCTGATATAGATAAAGCGCTGGCAGAGCTTTACACATCTAAACAAAAAGAAACGCTGCATAACGACTTAAGCAAATTATCAGAAAATATAAAGGACGTAAAAGGCGATGATGACGCGCCTGTCATAAAATTGGTGAACATGCTGATAGAAGAGGCATTAAAGAGAAGGGCGAGCGATATCCACGTAGAGCCTTTAGAGCATAAATTCCGGATCAGGTACAGGATTGACGGTGTGCTGCATGAAATACAGGGTCCTCCTAAAAGGCTGCAAGGTTCAATTATAAGCAGGTTAAAAATTATGGCAGGTATGGACATAGCAGAAAAAAGGCTTCCTCAAGATGGAAGGATAAAACTTGCCCTGGAGAACAAGGAGCTGGACCTAAGGGTTTCTACTTTGCCTGCAATACATGGAGAAAGCGTAGTAATGAGGATTCTTGATAAAAGCAGCTTTATGGTAGGATTGGAAGACATGGGATTCCTTCCAGAAAATAGGCGTGATTTTGAGAAATTAATAAATCTTCCCAATGGAATGATCCTGGTCACAGGCCCTACAGGAAGCGGGAAAACAACCACATTATATGCGACTCTTAGCCATATAAATCAAAAAGAGCGAAAAGTTATCACAATAGAAGATCCCGTAGAATATCAATTAGACGGCATAAACCAGGTTCAGGTAAAATCTCAGATCAATCTTACATTTGCGAGTGGCCTGCGCTCAATGCTAAGACAGGCGCCTGATATTATAATGGTAGGGGAAATAAGGGATTTGGAAACAGCGGAAATAGCTATTCAATCAGCCCTTACAGGCCATCTTATTTTCAGCACGCTTCATACAAACGACGCGGCAGGGGCTATTACGAGATTGGCGGATATGGGAATAAAGCCCTATCTAGCAGCTTCTACAGTCCAGGGCATCCTCGCTCAGAGGCTGGTAAGGACAATATGCCCGTCTTGTAGAGAAGCTTATCAGCCTTCAAAAGAAGAGATGGTTATTCTTTCTATTACCCCTGGCCAGTTAAAAGATTTTGAACTCTATAGAGGTAAAGGCTGTTCTAGCTGTAACGATACAGGCTTTAAAGGCAGGATGGGTATATACGAACTTCTGGTAATGAACGACAGTATAAGAGAATTAGTGCTGGAGAACACCCCAAGCACTGTCCTGTGTAAAAAGGCAAGAGAATTCGGGATGCGGACATTAAAAGAAGACGGCATGGAAAAAGTAAAACGTGGTTATACGACTATTGAAGAAGTTTTAAGGGTAACGCAAGATGCCTGATAATACAGATATAGTAGATTTATCAAAAATCAACATAGAAAGAGCTGCCATAAATAAGGTGTCAGCCTCTACGGCTAGATTTTACAATGTAATGCCTGTTAAAATTGAGAGGGATTCTGTTGTAGTGGCTAGCCGCGACCCTTCGAACACAAAGCTCGTAGACGATTTGCGCTTTGTGTCAGGTTTAAGTATAAGGATGGTGACCGCAAAAGAGGACGATATAAAGAAGGCTATAGAGAAATATTATGGCAAAGAAGAAGAATCTCTGGGTGAAGTCATAGATGAGGCGGAAAAGTCAACATGCAAGATCCCTGTCTCAGGCAAAGCAGAAAGCGACGCCGAAAAATTAAAAGAAATAGCTTCGTGCGCGCCCGTTGTAAAGCTTTTAAATATGATTCTTTTGCGCGCGGTAAGAGAAAAGGCTTCGGATGTACATTTTGAACCTTTTGAAAAAGACTACAAGATACGGTACAGGATAGACGGCATATGCTACGATGCAGCACATCCTCCCAGAGACTTGAGCCTTGCAATAAGTTCAAGGATTAAAGTCATGGCAAATCTGGATGTAGCAGAGAACAGGCTTCCTCAAGATGGAAGGATAATGATGGACGTAGAAGGAAAGGCTGTGGACTTGAGAGTCTCTACACTTCCAACGCTTTATGGCGAGAGTATTGTCATGAGAGTCCTTGACAAAAGCGTTGTAAGTCTATCGCTAGATCAAATAGGTATGGATGAAGATATCAAATCTAAAATCAGGGAAATAATAAAAAGGCCGAACGGCATTTTTCTTACCACGGGGCCTACAGGGAGCGGAAAAACCACTACGCTCTATTCCTGCCTAGCCGAGATAAATAAAATAGACTGTAAAATAATAACCACTGAAGACCCTGTTGAGTATGACATAGAAGGCATTATCCAGGTTGCCATAAATACAAAGATAGACCTTACTTTTGCAAGGACATTAAGGCATATCTTAAGGCAGGACCCTGATATTATAATGGTGGGAGAAATAAGGGACGCTGAAACAGCAGAAATAGCTGTTCAATCAGCCCTTACAGGCCATCTTGTGTTCAGCACGCTGCATACAAATGATTCGCCAGGCGCTGTTACAAGGCTTGTAGATATGGGCGTGGAACCTTTTCTGATAACATCCACTGTCAAGGCAGTGCTTGCGCAGAGGCTTGTCAGGAAAATTTGCATCAAATGCAAAAAAGAATACAAGCCATCAGAACAAGAGATATCAGAGTTTGGCATATCAAAAGAGAAAATAGAAGAAATGAAATTTTATAAGGGAGTTGGCTGCTTAGAATGCAATAGTTCTGGTTATAAAGGCCGCACAGGTTTGTACGAGCTGCTTATAGTAGATGACAGAATCAGGGATCTTGTTATAAGGCGTGAGAGTTTGTCTGCCATACGAAACGCAGCATGCGACGCAGGTATGAAAACTTTGCGGGAAAACGGGCTCAAAAAGGTCATTGAAGGAATCACAACTATTGAAGAAGTTTTAAGAGAGACGAAAGAATATGCATAAACTTTTTGATTCTGCAATTATGGACTTGTTCAAAAAATGTCACTAGGAGGATACAGCATGAAAAATAAAGGCTTTACGCTTATCGAGTTACTGGTTGTTATTGCTATTATAGCCATACTTGCCGGCATGGTTGTTAGCGGCGCTCAACAGGCACGAAAACGCGGCGCAGTTACTAAGACAAAAGCGCAGATGGCAAGCCTGGAAACAGCTATAAGCATGCACGAGACAGATATGGGAAACTACCCGGGCGCTGATAACAAAACCCTTATAGCAGCTCTTACAGTAGAACCTGGAGATCCTGATTGGAGCGGGCCCTATATTCAAATTAGAAAAGATGAACTAGACGAAAACGGGGAATATTTAGACGCCTGGGGCAATGCTTTTGTATATGTAAACCCTGGTAAAAATAATACTTATTTTTATGATCTCTATTCCAAGGGCCCAAATGGCACAGGAGACGGGAACGATAAAGATGACATCAGAAACTGGTAGAATTACAGCGTTGCCTATTTTCTATCGTAGATCGAAGCACCTATCCCGAGCAACAATCGGGATAGGTGCTTTTACGCTTGTCGAAATGCTAGTAGTGCTTGCGATAATAGCGATGATCATGGCTATATCAGTTCCATTCACATCAGGCTTTGGGAAAGGCCTCAGGATAAAAACAACTGCTAGAGCTATTGCAGGAATAATACATGTGGCTAGGAGTAATGCCGTAACATTCAGGAAAAATTACTCGGTAGTTTTTGATGTTAAAAAAAGCCAGTACTGGATAGAAGATGAGACTAATCATATTTATGAAAAAAAATACTTTCTTCCAGGTCCAATAAAATTCGAGATAAAAGGCGATGAAGAAGCTGACCCTGTTACATTTGAGAATGACAAAATAACATTCAATTCATCCGGGGCAGTAGAAGGGGCTAGCGGCGCAATTACATTTACCGATAAACAAGGTGGCTCTAGGACAATCTCTGTAATAGGGGCTACTGGAAAAATAACTATAAATTAATCTATGAATAACCACAACAACACGCATAATAAAAATATAGATAAAAAAAGCTCCTTTATAAAAATCTTATTAATCGCATGTTTGCTTTTAGGGTTTTTGGCAGGGATATTTATAAAGGATTATTGTTATAGGGTAAATGATATCAAGAACAAACCCCATACAACTCGCGTGAATGGTTATAAATTCATAAGCCCATTATTAGACTATGAGGTAAGTCCGGAATTAAAAAATGCAGAACTATCTACTTTAAAAAATAAGCTTGAAACGCTCATAAAAGATAGCATCAATAAAAATAAAACTCTTTATGTAGCTGTATATTTTCGTGACATGCTTAATGGGCCATGGTTTGGAATCAATGAAAAAGATACTTTTGCGCCTGCCAGCTTAATAAAGGTGCCTTTGATGATTGCTTACTTGAAATACGCTGAACAGAATCCAGATATATTAAATTATAATTTGGTATATGAAAAAGGAATAGAAAGCTATATTAAACAAAACATAAAGCCTGATGAAGAATTAGAACTGGGTAAATCTTACAGCATAGAAAATCTAATACAAAGAATGATAGAATATTCTGATAACAATGCCTATTTTTTGCTTATGAACCACATAAATAGAGACCTTATAGATAAAGTATACAATGATCTAGGAGTTAGCGTGCCTCTTATCGGAAATAAAGAAGATTTTATTACAGTAAAGGAATATTCATCTTTTTTCAGGATACTTTTCAATGCATCTTATTTAAACAGGGAGATGTCAGAAAAAGCATTGGATATTTTAAGTAAATCTAGTTTTAAAATAGGCCTAGTTGCAGGGGTGCCTGCGAATGTAACTGTCGCTCATAAATTTGCAGAAAGAGGGAATCTTGTAAACCAGACACTGCAACTTCATGATTGTGGTATTGTATATCACAAGGAAAGACCATATCTATTGTGCATAATGACCTACGGCATAAATTTTGAAGATCTGATAAAAATTATTGAAGATATTTCTTCAATTGTCTATAAAAAAATAGACAATTATTATATAAATTAATATATAAAATATGCCCGTACTATTAATTTTTTTAACGGTATTAATGGGAATCGCTATCGGCTGGTCAATTGGCGCAAATGACGCGGCTGATTTTATAAAGGTGGCTGTCATAAAATCCAAATAGAAGCCAAATAGGCGCTAATCCTTTTGACATAAGCAGGGCTAGATGTTAGAATGATTAAAGTATAGAAAAAAGGAGTTATTTTAGATGAAAGACAATTTAAAATTTATACTGCTTATAATAGGAATAATCGCTGTTTTCTTTATAATGGGTAGGGAAATTATTGAAACCAGGACAAGACTCAGAAAAACCCAAGATCAGATAGTTCAAGAAAAAAAAGAAAAAGTATGGCTTCAAGATGAATTAAAAACTACCAAAGGCGAGCTAACAAAGGCTGACAAGGGATTAAGAACAGCTAATAGTAAATTAGATTTTGTAAATAAGAAGATTTTTGGCCTTAAGGATAATAATAGTAGATTAGCTAAGGAAAAACAAGGACTTGAGCATAAGATAGTCCTATTGCAAGAAGAAAAGAGAGCCGCGGAGACAAGGCTTCGCTCTCTTAGCGAGCTCAAAAAAGCAATACGCCAGGTTAAATTAGAAATGAGGGCTGACAGGATAGAGCAGCGCAAGGAACGGATAAGGCAACAAAAAGAAATCGACAAGTGGAAAACAGCTCTTGGGAATCAGGGGTTTTTTACTAAAGACGGAAAGAATCATTATAAACCAAAGGTGAAAATAGACGTGAGGTCTGCAAATTCGAGCTTAAACAAGAAATAAGTGAGGGCAGAAATATATGTTCAGAGAAAAAATAAAGGTTCTTGATTGTACTATCCGCGACGGCGGGTTGATGAATAACCATAATTTTGATTTCAGGTTTGTCCGAGAGGTTTATAAAGCAATTTCCAAAGCTGGCGTAGACTATATAGAGATAGGGTATAAAAACTCCAAAGATTTATTCTCTCCCAAAGAATATGGGTTATGGAAATTCTGTGAAGATGAAGATATAAGAAAAGTAACAGATGGCATAGAATCCAAGACTAAAATCTCTGTCATGGTTGACATTGGCAGGGTAAATATAGAAGACGTAAAGCCTGCAAACGAAAGCCCTGTGAGCATGATAAG
The DNA here is from genome assembly GCA_018819285.1 of Candidatus Omnitrophota bacterium. Taxonomy (GTDB): domain Bacteria; phylum Omnitrophota; class Gorgyraeia; order Gorgyraeales; family Gorgyraeaceae; genus UBA10183. The sequence goes on along the minus strand of JAHJQM010000012.1, from coordinate 4,772 downwards.
GGTTGCTACGTATGTCAAAGATATAGATAAAGCTATCTTTATGGTAAACCACTTTGCTGATAAAGGCTACGAAACAACCATTAATATAATGGCTATCTCGAGAGACCAAGGCATTGAGCTAGATGAAGCTCTACGGCAGATAGAAGGGGAAAGCAAAGTAAACGTAGTCTATATAGTGGATAGCTTCGGGAACCTTTACCAGGAGACCACTGAAATTCTGGTGAAGCGTTTCAAAACTATTTTGAAAACAAGAGAGATTGGTTTTCATGGCCACAATAATCAGCAACTGGCATTTAGCAATACCATAGAAGCAATAATACACAACACAAATTATCTGGACGCTACTATATACGGAATTGGCAGGGCTGCAGGGAATTGCCCTCTGGAGTTATTGATAGGTTTTCTAAAGAATCCTAAGTTTGATCTCAGACCTATCCTGGATGTTATTTCCCAGGAGTTTATTCCTATCAGCAATAAAATAGAATGGGGCTATGTCATACCTTATGCCATAGCAGGCATGATGAACGAACATCCAAAAGCAGCTATGGCTTTGCGCAATAGCGATAAGAAGGGAAATTATCGCGAGTTTTATGAGAGCATCCTTAATACCGGCCTCGAATAAACTTCATCCTAAGTTTACACTTTGACAATGTTAGCTTGTCAACTTTGGCGATAGCAATATGAAAACGTTATGAAAAAAACCCAATTAATAATGGTGTGGTTCTTACCGCTTATTGTAATAGGTGGATTATTTTATCCAATGCTTGGTTATTTGGTTTTAATATTCATGATTTTCCTTCTGGTTTTATCTATTTTTAAAGCGAGGTTCTGGTGCTGGAATCTATGCCCCAGAGGTTCTTTTTTAGACCTCGTCATTTCTAAAGTCAGCCGCAATAAAGCCTTTCCCAAATTTTTTACAAGAGACTGGTTCAGATGGTTAGTTTTTACGCTTATAATAAGCCTGCTTACATTCCGCCTTATTGCAGCAGGGAAGAGTATGATGGCTATAGGGCTTATCCTTGTAATAATGTGCCTGATATCCACTATTATAGCCATAATCCTAGGTGTTATCACAAAACATAGGGCATGGTGCATGATATGCCCCATGGGCCTGCTACAGGAAAAGATAGGTAAAATAAAGCCTGGTTAAAAAGATACTGGCACTTTCTGGTTAGCCATTCCAAGTCGTATTAATCCCGAGATAATGAAGAAAGAACAGTTGAAACAATATAAACCTAGTCTTTTTGATGCAAGCGCAAAGCGCCTATAATGTATCTTATGTTAACTTGGCTATATGAGAAAAATAGCCATAAGTATATATGGCTAAATGAGTTATGTCAATTTGTGTAAATGCTGTGGATAACTCCATTTCGTCTTTCCATGTCATTGCGAGGCGAGCTATAGCGGCAGGCTACCGAAGCAATCTATTCTAATATAGTTAATCGTCGTATCTTATAAACCCTATTGGAGGCTTTGGCTTTACAGGCGGCGGAGTGAGCTGCCTAATAATCTCAAATATCTCTATTATCAGCTTATTATGTTTACCAACCTCTCCCTCAAGCTCCTTTAATTTTTCAGCAAGTTCTTTATGCGTGGCAAGGACTTGTTTCAACCTTACAAACGCCCGCATAATGGCAATATTGACCTGAATAGCACGATTACTATTAAGAACTGATGAAAGCATTAAAATGCCGTGTTCTGTAAAGGCGTAGGGTAAATATTTGATATTTTGCCCTGATTCCAAGGTCACAAGTTGTGACCTTGGAATCACCTTATTTGAATTTTTTAAGGTTGCAAATGATGCTAAAGAATCGGCCTCTTTCCATGTAAGCTGGAACATAAAATCCTCTGGAAATCTTTCGATATTACGCTTTACAGCCTGTACTAACACTTTTGTTTCAACTCCATACAGCTCAGCTAAATGAACGCTAAGCATAATCTTTTGCCTGCGGATCACAAAGATTCTGCGCTCAACCACTTCCTGTGGAATAAGCTCCTTCATAACATACCTCCCTCATGTCTATGGTATCATATTTTGTGATACCATTTTGATGTTCCAATTTGGAACTTCAAGATATAGGTAGTCACGGATTGCGACTACCTAAATATAAGACACATCTGGAGGCAATTTTCTTTCAGTTATTTTTTAGGGACACTTTGCACGCTTACTTTGCAATACACTGGACAGCATTGCCACGCCTTGTTCAGCAAATGCATAAGGCGGATAACGCAGCCCCTTTTTATCACCATAATTGGAGGTACCAAATTGGCACCTCCAATCTTTAAGTTCTTCTCTTGATAATTGGAACATAAAATCAAGCGGAAATCTGTCAAGATTTCTACGCACCTGTCGTTTTAAATACTTAGTTTCTACTCCATAGAGTTTTGCTAAATCCCTATCCAGTATCACCTTTTGCCCCCGAATCACAAATATCCTGCGTTCTATCCGCTCCTGCGGAATAAGTTCTTTCATGCCACGCCTCCCTTATATTTAAGGTCGCAAATTGGACCACCTATATATAAGACACATCTAGAGGCTGTTTTCTTTCAATTAAAGAGTTATGAAAATAACAATTTAGGAGGCTTATTGGATAAGAATAATTTTACTTGCTTTATGTTCTTTAGGGCTTCGTGGCCGCCCTTTTTGGTGCAGATTATAGCTGAAACTGCTGAGGCAAATATCATGTTGTGCTTCATATTAGAGAAGAATTTAGTCCTCCCCTGCTTTATTAGCCTGTAAATAAGTCCTGCTGTAAATGCATCTCCTGCACCTATTGTATCAGCTATCTTGACCTTAAACGCAGGAACTCTGGTTAATGAGTCGTTATGATCCAAGTAAATTGCGCCTTTTGGCCCGAGGGTCAATACCAGCTCAGATTTAACCAGTTTTTTAAGTCTTTTAAGGCCGGTTACAGGGTTTTTCTGGCCGGTCAGATATTTCAGGTCTATTTCGCTTAATTTTGCCAAATCAGCTAATTTTAAGAGTCTTAAAACCCTATTTTTTACGCTGGTTTTATCAACTATACTATTCGGCCTTATATTTGGGTCATAAGAAATAAATACATTTCTTTTTTTAAGATATTTAATAAATTTTAAAGTTTCTTCAAAGGTTTCTTTTTGGTATGAGTAACTTGAACCAGTGTGAAAAACTTTGCATGTATCCAGTAAATATCCAGGTACACTATTTATTGGGACTACTGAATCTTTTGGAGAGTTTTTATAAAAAGTATATTTTGCAACGCCGGATTTATCAATATTAGCTATTGCGATCGATGTTCTTGCACCAGAATTATTGATAATGCCTTTGGTATTTATTTTGTAGGAATCCAGAAAATCTATAGCAAAATCACCTAATGGATCACTGCCAATCCTACTTAAAAGACCTGTTTTTAGGCCTAATTTCGCGCTTATAATAGCTGAATTAGTAATAGACCCGCCGATAGAAGCAGAGAAACCAAACGCACTTCTTCCTTTCTGCTTATTCTGAATAAGATCTATAGAAGTACCACCTAGAAATAAGGTATCAATAAACATTGTGCCTATTTATATATTTGGCAATAAAAAATAGATATATGAAAAAACCTAAAACGTATATCATAATAAGGGTTGAAATAAGACTGCGAACATTTTGATTCTTATGTATTGCGTAAAACAATAGAAGGATTAATATCGGTATTGAAAGGAATAAAAAATGGCTAAGGCCGGAAATATTATAAGCTATGAATAGCACTATTTCTTTTTATCTGAATGTTTTATTATCGCAAGCCAAAAAGTAGTTGCCCATACAAGAAGTATTATAGTCAATACGTTTGTTGTTATATGCTGCTTGCTGGAGTAGGCGGTCTTTATATATATCAGGTTCATAATTATAAGAACGCTGACCAGAATAATTATTATAATTTTCAGCAGTTTAAATAAACCTAATTTTTTCTGTGGCATAATAATAAGGGTTTAAAAAAGTCTTTTTCTTAAAAGGCTTACGCCTGTCTCATATCTAACGCCGCCAGAATCATCTTCTCCGGAAAATTCTTCAAACCATCTAACCTTGCCTTTTAATAACAGATATTTATCGCTATTCGGGTCTTCTATTTTTATATCCATAAGTGCGCCCTTAGCAATCTTTAAATTCACCGGAAATCTTAGACCGTTTTTGGATATATTTTTTGTAAAACTCTCTCCTGTGTATCTTGTTTCAGGATATGAATAATTCAATTTCAACATAATGTCATATCTCTTGGATTTGCGACGGTCATTTACAAAATCTAACTCTTTTTTAAACTCAAATATTTTTTTAAATAGCTTCATATCGCTACACCAATAAGCTGCTTTTTCCTAAAGAGTCTATTAGCCTTCCGATGTTAAAAAGATCTGGATTCAAAAATTTTACCCCTGCTTCAAAAATATGGTCCTCTTTTTTATCTTTAGGGGCATCCCAAACCCACATTACTTTGCCCATGCATCTGAAAGCCACGTCTGTATTGTACTTGAATATTTCCAAGTCCAAAGTTGCGCCTGGTTTTAATTTTTTCAATAGAGGTATTCTTATCCCGCCACCGCTTATATTTCTGGTAGTGCTGCAGAATTCACCATCAGTCCCTTGCGGGCTGTACCTTACTGCAAGTTCTCCGTTCACTCTTTCAAAAACCCTGTTATCGCTTTCAGCAAGCATAGAACGCACCTCCTTTTAATGAGCACTTGAGTTACGGAGTCTGAAAGACGACGTAACTCAATGTGCGAATTAATCCTTGCCATTTTGCGTAGTACATTAAAAT
>JAHJQM010000011.1 GCA_018819285.1 Candidatus Omnitrophota bacterium | reverse complement strand
GGCCTCGCTCCGTTTTGTTTTGACAGGCAATATAAATAGTATGCAGCATTTTCTGTTTCGCAAAACAAAAAGGCTTTTTTCAGGCCTGAGCGGCTCTGGCTTGATCTCGCTTCTCAAAAGTGAGGCATAAATTATCAGCTGTCAGGCTGGGCCTGAGGCACATCAGAAACGTTTCGGCACCGTTGGTATCTTATATATAGGTGCGCAAGGATTTACAGCGAGTTTCGATCAGTTGACAGAGCGATAGTCGACACAGAAACGAGCTGTAAACCGTAGCGCACGCCGAAACCAGTTTCAGTGCCGAATGGCCCAGCCTGACAGCGGCGTAAAGTGTCACTTAACATTGAAAGTATTACATCATCGGCATTTTTTGCTCGACAATAAGCGCTTAGTATGATATATTTATAATAATATTTAATTAGCACTACCTCAGGAGGAAGCTATAATATGCCAGACCTTCATGATATTCCTCAAAAACTCATCAATAATATTTCAAAGGTCATAGTTGGCAAGCGCGATGTGATTGAACTGGTGGTTGTAGGCCTTATCAGTAACGGCCATGTGCTCTTGGAAGATGTGCCTGGTCTTGGCAAGACAATGCTTTCCCGTACCCTTGCAAAATCCATAGCAGGAAAATTTAAAAGGATCCAGTTTACTCCTGATCTCCTTCCTTCAGACATAACAGGAGTCTCTATTTATAATCAGAAATCAGGGGAATTTGAATTTAATGAAGGGCCGATATTTGCAAACATAGTGCTGGCCGATGAAATAAATCGCACCACGCCAAGAACCCAATCAGCGCTTCTAGAAGCTATGCAGGAATTCAGAATTACAATAGACGGCAATGTAAGAGAGCTTCCTGTGCCATTTTTCGTAATAGCCACTGAAAATCCTATAGAATTTCACGGCACATATCCTTTGCCAGAGTCACAGGTAGACAGGTTTTTAATGCAGCTCGCCGTAGGGTATCCTTCTAACCAGGAAGAAACTAATATATTGACGAGAAACCTTAAGATCTCTCCATTAGAAACTCTGCAGAGCGTGGTCAGCATTCAAGATATAATTGAAGTCCAGAAAGCAGTAACAGCGGTTCATATAGATCAGAAGATAGTAGATTACATAGTTCAAACAGTGTCTTCCTCAAGAAATATGCCGGGCGATATAAAGCTTGGGGCAAGTCCCAGGGCATCTCTTGCGCTTATGCGCACATCAAGGGCTTTGGCATTTCTTGATAAAAGGGATTATGTAATACCTGATGATGTGAAGAATCTCGCCTATCCTGTCCTTAAACACAGACTTATTTTACAGCCGCGTTCTGTGGTGCGTGGTTTAACTTCAAAAGATATAGTTAATCATATATTGAAAAAGGTTTCTGTACCGGTTTAGTATATGCTAACTTCCAGAGGCATCACATTCCTTTTAGCTGTAATAATTCTCCTAGCCACTGCCTGGATTACAGACATAACAATGGTGTATATATTTTTCGTCATGACGTTTGTTATGTTTATCCTATCTTATCTTCATATGTGTTTAAATATACCTAATATAGAAGTACAGCGCTCGGCGCAGGAAACTGCGTTTGAAGATGAAATGCTGAATGTCAAGATGCAGATCCGCAACAATCTTTCAAGAGGCACAACTTTCTTTGAGATATTGGATTATTTTCCAGCAGCCCAGCCCGGAAAGGAAAAAACCTCTCTATTTATACTTGATATCAATCGAAAAGAGAAAAAAAACTTTAACTACACAATTGACTGTTACAAGAGAGGCATATGGAAGATGGGGCCTATTGAAGTTATATCGCAGGATGCGCTTGGTTTTTTCAGGATGAAAAAGACATTAAATATAATATCAAACGTTATTGTTTATCCTGCATTTTTCAGGGTGTTTGCGTTTCCTCCGCTTGCCAGAGGTTCTGTTTCATGGATGGGAGTGGAAACTGCGAAGATAAGCGGAGACAGCCATGAATTTTTTGGAATCAGAGAATATCAGCGCGGAGACATGATTAGCCGCATGCACTGGCCTTCTACAGCAAGGCATAATAAACTAATCGTAAAACAGTTTGAACGCAATTCAGTCCAGGAAGCGACAATCGTCATAGATCTTAAAAAAGGCAATGATATAGGAGTGGGAAGAGAAACCACTTTAGAGTATTCTGTAAAAATAGCAGGTTCTATTGCTAGGTTTCTTATGGATAGCGGGGCTTTTGTACAGATTATAGGATATACAAAAGAAGTAATGGCAGTGCCTTTTGGAAAAGGCGAATCTCATGTATATAAAGTGCTGGAGTATCTGGCAGGCGTACGCTCAGAAGGTATTCTTAGTCTTAGTGGAACACTCGAAGAGGCGAGTTTTATCACGCCTTATAGCTCAACGCTTATCGTCATAATGCTTGATAATGATATGGATGCGCTTTCAAGCCTTGTGCAATTTAAGGTAAAAGGCATCAAGCTTATAGCAGTAGTGCTTTCCAGTTCCACATTTGGCTACACAGAGGAAAGCAAGTGCCTTGATATTGAAGATGCGAAGAAATTTGACGAGGCCCTTGCCGGGCTGGAGGCGTACGTATATAGAATTTCCAAGGGTGATGATTTAGAGAAGAAATTTGAGTTAGTATAAAAGTGAGTAGCGACAAAGGTTTAATTCCTTAACTAATTTTGTCCCGCCCTTTCTGCTTTAAAGCATTTCTTCGTAGTAGAAAGGGCGGGACAAAATTCAAAGGCGGCTATACATTGAATAGAGACGCATTATATTTTCATTTTGCAAATCTTGGACTTGTAATAATAGGGATTTTTAGTATTCAGAAAGTAGTGAGCCCTGTTATCTTGGCGCTCTTGATATTAGGAAGCACAGGCGGATTTTTACTTAGCTGGCATATCAGAAATTCCAGGCCGCCGCACATAGATACTTTTATCGGGATGCTTTCGCTTGCCAGCGTGGTAGCTGTCCTGAGCAGATTATTTGAAACAGAAATAAGTTTCGAAAATCTCCTTAAGATTTTTTCAACAGCGCTTGTTTGGCTTAGCCTTTTTCAGTCGTTCGGGCTCAAAGCGCAAAAAAGCTATAGCCTAGTTCAATTTATTTCTACTTGTCTTTTAATTTCTTCAGTGAGCCTGGCGCTTGAACCAGAAATTGTTTATGTCTTATATTCAGCTCTTTTTTTATTCATACTTATTTTTACAATGAGGTTAGCCCTGGTATGCGAAAAGCAAAACCGTGGTTCTTTAATAATAGGCGACAGGGATGAGGTAATGGGCTTATGGAACCAGATAAAGATTGTCGCGGTCATGTTTTCTATTATTATGATATTATCCGGGCTTATATATCCCGTGGTCCCAAGATTTAATAGCATTTCTTTTGGCTGGATACCATCCACTCTTCTGGGTTTGCCTGAAAAGGTGCCGCTTTTAAAATTACAGAAATTAGCTGATAGAACTATAAAAGACGCGAAAGTGAAAAAGGAACAAATAGTGGACGATGGCTCTAAAAAAAGAGAGACAAACCGGAATAATATTAAAAGAAAAAATATTGAAGAAGAAAAAGAGGTAACTACCGAGAGGTTTAATGCAAGCGATTTCAAAAAAAATATAGACACTTTCAAAATAGAGTCCCTTACAATAAAAGCGGATAAGAACGAGATAACATTAGACCAGCAGGTTACTTTGACAGCAGAATTAAAGCTGACAGATGGCTCTGTAATCCCTGCTACAAAACTTGCTGACTGGAAGGTTAAGGGTACTGCGAAGGTTTCTATAAATAAAGATGGCAAGCTTACCCCGAAAGAAGAAGGTTATGTAGAGATATCAGCAACTTACATTGGCACATTCAGCAACGACGTGAATGTAAAGATAATAGAATCGGTCAAGCCGAAAAAGAAAAGAGGATTTTTATCCTATTTTATTATTTTCTTATTATGGATTATAACGGGGGCTATAGCGGTTTTTTCGATACTAGTTTTCATCAGGTCAAAGAAATTAGCTAAGATGCTCAAAAATAATCCGAAAGAATTTATAAAAGAGGTATATTATGCCTTGTCTAGGGCCTTTAAGATTTATGGCATTCCAAAATTCAATTATATCTCTCACAGGGAATTTTACAATCTTACAAAAGAGCTTATTGCTGCAAAGTCTGAGCCTATGCAGGTCTTGACAGAAGGATTTTTGGAAGCACGTTTTTCAAGTCACGCAATCTCCGCAGAACATTCGCAAAAGGCTATCGAGTTATTCCGCGAAGTTAAAGATGTTATCATGGAAAGAGAAGAGCGAAATATCTTCTGGAAAAACATCTTATTCAGGATTTATGTGATGGATGTTTTATTGCTTCCAAAATAGGCCTTGTTTTACTAATACCACCTTGACTTTACAGCTAGTCTGCTGTATTATACTCAAAACATTAAAAAATCGGAGGTATAAAATGGGCGAGTGGGTTGGGAGAGGCAGAAAAGCGAGAAGATGTTATGGTTTTGACGAGATAGCGCTTGTTCCAGGCTCTGTTACAATGAATCCCAAAGAGGTGGACACAAGTTGGGAGCTGGCAGGCAAGGAATATAAAGTTCCTATACTTGCTGCTGCAATGGACGGCGTAGTGGATGTAAATTTCGCAGTAGCTATGTCCAAGCTTGGTGGCATTGCAGTCTTGAACCTGAATGGCGTCCAGACTAGATACGAGAACCCCGGAGAAGTGCTTGGAAAGATAGCGGCCGCAAATCCCGAAGAAGCTACAAAATTAGTCCAATCCCTTTATTTGAACCCTGTGCAGGAAAAGCTTATTACTAAAAGAATCAAAGAGATAAAAAGCAAAAAAGGCGTGGCTGTGGTAAGCGCTATTCCTCAAGACGCAGAGAGGTTTGGAAAGATTGCCCAGGAAACAGGGGCAGATATTTTTGTGATACAATCAACTGTTATCAGCGTGAAGCATGTTTCCAGCGAATATAAAGTTGTAGACCTCGCAAAATTCATAAAATCAATGAAGATACCGGTGATCCTGGGAAACTGCGTTACGTATTCTGTGGCGCTGGAACTTATGGAGACAAACCCTAGCGCCATTCTTGTAGGTATCGGGCCTGGCGCAGCTTGCACTACCCGCGGAGTCCTTGGAATAGGCGTGCCTCAAGTAACAGCAACTTCAGATGTTGCAGCAGCAAGAGATTTTTATTATAAGAAAACCGCAAAATACATACCTATTATTACAGACGGCGGGATGGATTCAGGCGGGGATATATGTAAAGCATTTGCCTGCGGGGCAGACGCAGTAATGGTAGGCTCTGCTTTTGCGAGGGCAAAAGAAGCCCCTGGTAAAGGTTATCATTGGGGCATGGCAACGCCTCACGCTAATCTGCCTCGCGGAACCAGGATTCATGTTGGCACAACAGGAACCTTGGAAGAGATACTTCTCGGGCCTGCAAAGCTTGACGACGGTTCCCAGAATCTAGTAGGCGCCCTTATGACATCAATGGGAAATCTTGGAGCTAGCAACATAAAAGAAATGCAATTAACAGATATTATTATCGCCCCATCTATCAAGACTGAAGGAAAAATAATGCAACGGGTGCAAAGAGTTGGCATGGGGAAATAAATATAAGCAATATGCTTCACTCCGATTTTGTCCACTTACACGTCCACACGCAATACAGCCTTCTTGACGGCGCCTGCCTTATAAGAAATCTTACAGACCTGGCAAGGCGCATGAAAATGCCGGCCTGCGCAATAACAGATCACGGCAACATGTTTGGCGCCATAGAATTTTATCAATCTTGCATAACAAACGGAATAAAACCTATAATAGGGTCAGAGGTTTATATTGCCCCAAAGGGCAGGCTGAATAAAACCTTTTCACAAGGAGAAGAAACAGCAAATCATTTGATACTGCTTGTGAGGGATGAAACCGGTTATAAAAATTTAATGAAGCTGGTTTCTATCGGTTATCTGGAAGGGTTTTATTATAAGCCTAGGATTGATAAAGAGTCGCTGGCGCAATATTCTGAAGGATTGATAGCGCTCTCAAGCTGTTTGAAAGGCGAAATTCCCCGCCTGGCAATGAACAATAAAGAAGAAAAACTCAGGCAACTTGCAGCCGAATACCGCGACATTCTCGGCAAAGAAAATTTTTATTTCGAACTGCAAGATAATTCTATACCTGAACAAAGAGAAGTGAATAAGGAGCTTATAAGGCTGGGCAAGGAATTAGACATAGGCCTTGTAGCCACAAACGATGTGCACTATCTTACTAAAGATAGCGCAAAGGCTCATGAAGCCCTTCTTTGCATACAAACTCAGACTACGCTTGACGATCCGAACCGCATGAAACTCCAGACAGACCAGTTTTATTTTAAATCTACAGAGGAAATGAAAGCCCTTTTCAAGGATGTGCCAGATGCGATTTCTAATACAATAAAGATAGCTGAGAGATGTAACCTGGAGCTGGATTTTAAGAAGACCTTTCTTCCTCATTATATTGTTCCGCATGGCGTAACGCGTGAAAAATACATGAAAGATTTGTGTGAACAGAATCTTCTATCAAGATATAAAGAGATTACCCCTAAGATAAAAGACAGGCTTGAGAATGAGTTTAAGGTTATAAGTAAAGCGGGCTATACAAGCTATTTTCTTATAGTTTGGGATTTTATTAATTATGCTAAATCAAAAGGCATAGCAGTGGGCCCTGGACGAGGCTCTGCTGCAGGGAGTATTGTAAGCTATCTTCTCGGAATAACAGATATAGACCCGCTGAGATACAATCTTCTCTTTGAAAGATTTTTGAATTCCGAACGCGTCAGCATGCCTGATATAGACATAGATTTTTGTTATGAAAAAAGAGGTGAGGTCATAGATTATGTCATTCAGAAGTATGGCAAGGATAACGTAGCCCAGATTATAACATTCGGGACCATGGCAGCCAAAGCTGTTATAAGGGATGTAGGAAGGGCAATGAACATCCCATACGCGGATGTGGATAAAATAGCAAAACTTGTGCCAATGGACCCTGATATGACCCTGGAGCTTGCGCTTGGACAGGAACCAGAACTTGCAAGACTTTATAAAGAGGATTCAAAAATAAGGGAGCTTATAAATATCTCGAAAAAGCTCGAAGGCCTTACCCGTCACGCCTCTACCCACGCCGCAGGCGTTGTTATAAGCGAAGATTTACTGACCAATCACGTACCGCTTTTTAAAACAAGCGACGGCCAGATTTCCACTGGCTATGCAATGGGTTCGCTTGAAAAGATAGGGCTTTTAAAAATGGACTTCCTGGGCTTGAGAACTTTGACCGTTATCCAGGAGGCGCTAAAGATAATAAACAGGGTGAATAAGATAGATCTTAAAGTCGAAGATATCCCAATGGATGACCCTAAGACATATAAACTCTTGAACAACGCAGAGTCCGCAGGCATATTTCAGTTAGAAAGTTCAGGCATGAGGGATTTATTAAGGAAATTAAAAGCTGAAAAATTTGAAGATATAATCGCTCTTCTTGCGTTATACAGGCCAGGCCCTATAGGCAGCGGGATGTTGGATGATTACATGAAACGTAAACACGGTAAAATAGAAGTGAGATATGACCATCCGCTGCTTGAAACAAGCCTCAAAGAAACATATGGCATCATCGTTTATCAGGAACAGGTAATGATGATAGTTTCCAGCCTTGCTGGCTTTTCGCTGGCTCAAGCGGATATCTTAAGAAGGGCGATAGGCAAAAAAACTCCGGAGATAATGGAGCAGCAGAGAAAGGCGTTCATAGACGGCGCTGTAAAGAACAAGATTGAGAGGCGAATAGCGGAAAAGATATTTAGTTTAATAGAACATTTTGCAGGATACGGTTTTAACAAGAGCCATTCAGCTGCATACGCAATGATCTCTTACAGGACTGCGTATCTCAAAGCCAACTATCCTGTGGAATTTATGACGGCGTTGCTGACAAGTGAAAAAGATAACACCGATAAGATAGTTGAATATATAGACGAAGCGGAACGCATAGGTATAAAGATATTGCCGCCGGACGTTAATGAGAGTTATTCGAATTTTACTATGATAAATAAAAATGAAATAAGATTTGGCCTGAGTGCTGTTAAGAACGTTGGGGAGGGCTCAATAGAATCTATAATCGAGGCTAGGAAAAAATACAACCGTTTCTCCAGTCTGTATGAATTTTGTGAAAGGACAGACTCAAGACTTGTGAATAAAAAAGTCCTGGAGAGCCTTATTAAATGCGGCGCGTTTGACAGCATAGGCCTGAAAAGATCGCAGCTAATGGCTACGCTAGCCGAGGCGATGGATGTGGCTGTTGCAGCTCATAAAGAATCGGCTATGGGCCAGATGACGTTTTTTATGGAATCCAGCTCTTTGCCAAAGGTGCCTGATATGAAAGAGTGGCCTGAAAGCCAGTTACTTAATTTCGAGAAAGAGATGATAGGGTTTTATATAACAGGCCATCCGCTTGCCGTATATGAGAAAATAATAAAAGAATACTCTACTTCCACAAGCGCTGGATTAAAGGGCCTGGAAGATGGCCAAAAGGTCTGGTTTGGAGGCATAATAAATAAGATAAAAAATACAGTAACAAAACGCACAGGCGAGAAAATGGCTATTATGATGATGGAGGATATGGAAGGCAGCGTAGAGGCCCTTGTGTTTCCTAACTCATATAAGAATGTCTCCAGGTATATAGTGCTTAATACAGCTATATTCGTAAACGGCAGGTTGAGCCTTAAAGAAGAAAGGCTGAAGATAATAGTCGAAGAAATAATACCTATATCTGACGCAAGGAAAAGATTCACCCAGTCTGTTTCAATAAATCTTTTGTCGCAGGGCATGGATGGCATGGATGAAGAACTTTTTGGAAGATTAAGAAGTGTGTTTTCCAGGTATCAGGGAGATGTACCCGTCTACCTTAATTTTACAACAAAGACAAACGGTTCCTATCGTATGCTCGTGGACAGAAAACTCTTTGTAAGCCCCACCAATGAACTTGCCAGCGAATTGGAAGTCCTCATCGGCCGCGAACATATTAGATTTGAAGCAACTTCACAAAAGTGACATTGTTGGTTTTGTAAAGTTGTTGGAATTTGTTTGACAATAGCAGGCCAACCTGTTACACTACCCATTGTATTTACGATAGATATAAAAAAACCAAGGAGGATTGTTATGGCTAGAAGCATGACCAAAAAAGACATTGTAATGAAGATCGCAACTGACAGCAATATCAAACAGATAGATGTTAAAAAAGTTGTGCAGATGACATTCGATGTTATAGTTGATGCCTTGTCTAGAGGCGAAAAAATAGAACTCAGGAATTTTGGGGTGTTTAAAACAAAATCAAGAAAAGGCCGCATGGGCCGCAACCCAAGGACAGGCGCGCAGGTGCCTGTTCAGCCTAAAAGAGTCGCTATATTTAAACCCGGCCTGGTAATGAAGGCGAAAGTAAAATAACATAAGTTCTCGACTCGGCCTTCGGCACTATTATTCTTCGAGCGGTCATAAGAACATATTATGGTAGCAGAGTCGAGAAGCATAACACTTATATGATAAAAGCATTGCGCGGTACAAAAGATATCCTGCCTGATGAAATAAGTCTATGGCAGCGCATAGAGGCTATTGGCAGGAATATATTTAATATATATGGGTATAAAGAAATAAGGACGCCTATAATAGAAGAGGCATCCTTATTTATAAGAAGCATAGGCGATGCAACTGATATTGTCCAGAAAGAAATGTATGTTTTTTCTGACAGAGGCAATAGGATAATCGCTCTTAGGCCAGAGGCCACAGCCTCTATCGTGCGCGCGTATATAGAAAACTCTTTATTTCAGGCTGGAGGGGTTGCTAAACTATTTTATATAGGCCCTATGTTCAGGAGCGAAAGGCCTCAGCAGGGCAGGCAGCGGCAGTTTTATCAGATAGGGGTTGAAGCGATAGGTTCGGATAATCCATTTATTGATGCGGAGGTCATTGCGCTTAGCGCCAGATTTCTCGAGTGCTTAGGCGTTAAAAAATTTCATGTAAAATTGAACAGCCTGGGTTGCCAGAAAGATAAGATTAGAGTCATTGAAAAACATAAAGAAAATTTCAGGCCTTATCTTGAAAGATTGTGCGAGACTTGCAAAAATCGCTTTGATAAAAATGTGCTCAGGATATTTGATTGCAAAGAGGATTCCTGTAAATCTATTGCGCAGAATATTAAGGCTGAAAGCGCATTATGCGACGATTGCGCCGAGCATTTTGAAAAAGTTAAAGTTGGCCTGAACGCCATAGGCGTTGAATATACCATAGATAATAAAATGGTCAGGGGTCTTGATTATTACACCAGGACCGTATTTGAAATAACGCAGGAATCTCTTGGCGCAAAAGACGCTGTATGCGCAGGCGGAAGATATAATAACCTGGTCAAAGAGTTGGGAGGGAAAGATACGCCGGCGATAGGGTTTGCGTTTGGGATGGAAAGATTAGCGCTCGCTTTGGATAAAGCTGAAGAGGTAAAAAATGCAAGATGCAAAGTGAATACGTTTGTGGCGATTGCTGGAGACGCGCTTTACAACGAAGCGTTTAAATTACTGGATTCCCTGCGCATGGCAGGTATCTCAAGCGAAATAGATTACGATACAAAAAGTTTAAAGGCGCAGATGAGAAAGGCAGAGAAACTGGGCGTTAAATTTGTAATTATTCTAGGAGAAGAAGAGTTTAAATCTAATAAGGTTGTTTTGAAAGATATGGAGAAACACAGTCAAGAAGAAATACAGCTGGATAAATTAATCGCTGAACTGTGCTCAAGACCTGGTCTTGAGCACAGTTATACCAAAAAGGTGGTAGATAGATAATGAAGCGGACACACACATGCGGAGAGCTGACAGAAAAGGATATAGGCAAGAAAGCGGCGCTTATGGGCTGGGTGCATAAAAGACGGGACCATGGCAAGCTGATTTTTATAGATATACGCGATAGATATGGCATGACCCAGATAATATTTTTTAAGATGAAGGCTGCAGAGGAGCTTCGCAGCGAATATGTCATAGCAGTAAGAGGCGTTGTGCAGCAAAGGCCAAAGGGCACGGAAAACCCGAATATCTCCACAGGCCAAGTTGAGCTAGGCGTTGAAGAACTGGAGATAATAAACCCGTCCCTAACGCCTCCTTTTGAACTAGATAATGTGAATGAAATATCAGAAGATGTGAGGCTTAAATACAGGTATATTGATTTAAGAAGGCCTGAAGTCCAAAAGAAACTCATTTTACGGCATAGGATAATAAAATCAATGAGGGATTTTTTGGATAAAAAAGATTTTATAGAAGTGGAAACGCCTGTGCTTACAAAATCCACCCCTGAGGGGGCCAGGGATTTTCTGGTTCCGTCCAGGCTGAATAATGGAAAGTTTTTTGCGCTTCCGCAATCTCCGCAGTTATTCAAGCAATTATTAATGGTTTCAGGGCTTGAGAAGTATTTTCAGATAGCCAAGTGTTTCAGAGATGAAGACCTGCGTTCAGACAGGCAGCCTGAGTTTACCCAGCTTGACATGGAGCTTTCTTTTACAGATGAAGAAGAGATATTTGAAACAATAGAGAGCCTGCTTAAATATGTATTTAAGGAATCCATAGGCCTGGAGTTAAAGATCCCGTTTCCAAGGATGTCTTATAAGGAAGCGATGGAAAAATACAATTCAGATAAACCTGATATAAGAGAACATAAGGTTGGGTTTCAGTTCTTATGGGTCACGAGTTTTCCACTATTTAAATATAGTGAAGAAGAGAAAAAATGGGATATGGAACACCACCCGTTTACTTATCCTTTACTGGAGGATATTGGTCTGATAGAGAAAGATCCTGCTAAAGTCAGATCTAGGGCTTATGACCTTGTTATAAACGGAGTTGAGATAGCTTCAGGCAGCATAAGGATTCATAAAAGAGATTTGCAGGAAAAGATATTTAGACTCATAGGTTTGAGCATGGATGAGGCAAAAGAGCGTTTTGGATTTTTGCTGGAGGCGTTTGAATATGGTGCTCCTCCGCACGGAGGCATTGCGCTTGGCTTAGACAGGCTTATAGCATTGATGGCAGGTTCAGATACGATAAGGGACGTTATAGCTTTTCCAAAAACACAGAAGGCGGTTTGCCCGTTGACAGGAGCGCCTTCATCTGTGGATGAGAGACAGTTAAGGGAATTGGGAATAAAAATAAAAAAGGAGGAGATATTATGAATAAGCTTATAATTTGTTGTTTATTGTTAGTTATGTTTTTTGTGTCCGGCTGTGTAGTTAGAACTTATACCACTGAGATGGACAGGGTTGATCAGGAGATATACGGCAATAGAGGTGTTATTATGGGGACTCCTCCTGCGGTTGAAGACATAGAACAGGTAAGAAAGACAAGAACAATTTATAATGTAGAGGTAGAGGTCCCTTCAACTTATAAAGCGTCAACAGAAGAAAGAAATAAAAATAAAAATAAAGATAAAGATCTGCATGGGAATAGAGGATATATACAGGGAAGAATAATTCCCGAGAAAGAGGTCTATGTGCCTGAGAGCGGAAAAGAACAGGTTTCCGCTGCAAGGATTAGCAGCAGATCAGGCTCCGTAAGAATGCCGCAGATAGTTTATAGCGAACCTTCTGGTAATACAGGAATCAATGCCCTATCTTCTTCCGGTAGCGGAAATGAGAAGCAATATTATATTGTTCAAAAAGGCGACACGCTTCAAAAGATATCCGAAAAGTTTTTTGGAACTACTCAGAAATGGAAGAGTATATACGACGCAAATAAACATATCCTCAAGAGCCCGGACAGGATAAGACCAGGCCAAAAATTGGCGATACCAAAGAAGTAATCATAAATTCAAAGGTGACTATGCGTCTGAAAAAAACTTTAAATAAAAAGCAAAAGATTAACAAGGTTCACAATAAAATACCCCATATTTTTATAGCTATTGTTACGTGTTTTATCCTGGTGGCAGCAGCGGAATGGGATACCAATCTCTTTAAGACAGAATTTCACGAAGGCGACATAGTGCTTAAATCAATATACGCGCCTTTTGATTTTAAAATAAAAGGCGACATAGATTACAAAGCCACCGAAGCTGTTAAAAAAGAGGCAATGAATCTGGTGTTGCCCGTATACCTTATTGACAGTTCTGTGAAAGGGGCTATTTTAGATAAGGTTAATTTGTTTTTTAATTCAATAAGTTCGCTTAAAAACGATACAAGCGCAGAAGACAGGCTTTTAAAAATAAAAGAAACTATAGCGCCTTACAACATACCTTTGCCTGTAGTGAATAGCATCCTTGAGCTTAAAGATCCGCAAACCTTTTTTGCAGAAGCAGTAAAGATGATAGAATATATAACAGATACGGGAGTTATCCCTGCCTCGGAGCTATCCAGACTCGATAAAGATTTAGTAAAGACGGTGACATTAATAGATAAATCCAAAAATACAGAGCAGGCAAAGTTTACAGAAGAACTTTTGTCCTTTTCAGATATAAGAAGAAAGATAGATTCAATCCTGATTTCTCTGAAAGATAGAAGAGAAAAAACGCTTCTCATAGATTTCATAAGCGTGGTATTGAGTCCTAATGTAATATACCAGGAAGAAGAGACAAATTTCAGAAAACAGGCTGTAATGGCAAAGGCAAAACCTGTATATAATATAATAGAGATTAAGAAGAATGAGTTGATACTTAACAAAGGAGAGCGCGTATCAAAAGACCGCATGGCAAAACTTGAAGCAATTGAACAGCGCGAGCCGTATCCGCTTAAAGTAGTGGCATTTTTCGGCTTTACTTTAATAGTAGTCTTATTCATGCTGCTCCTTATCGTTTATATTAAATTCTATGAGCCTGACTTAATAGTGGGTAATAAAGAACTTATGCTTCTGGCTTCAATATGCATTCTTATGACTATTGCGGCAAAGTTTATTGTAATATCTCCCTGGCCCAGCAATCTGATTCCTGCGTCAGCTGCTTCAATGCTTATAGCGCTATTGTTGAATAACAGACTGGCGATAATAACCACGTGTTTTTTAAGCATAATTATAGGCATGATTTCAGGTGGTAGGCTGGATATAGCAGCAGCATCTGTTGTTGGTGGAATTGTTGGGATTTTTGCAGTCAGAAATGCGAGAAGAAGATCGCAGCTTATAACGGCAGGGTTTGTAGTAGGGTTTGCCAACATGTCATATTTTATAGGGATAGGCTTTATGAATTCATTGGATTTTCACACATATATGACTGAGGGGTTTATAGGGCTTGCCAACGGAGTGATGTCAGCGATAATAGTTACAGGAGTTTTGCCTATTTTTGAAATAGCATCTAAAACAATCACAAATATAAGTCTTCTGGAAATAGCCGATTTAAATCATCCTATTTTAAAGGAAATGGTTATAAAAGCGCCTGGCACATATCATCATAGCCTTGTGGTCGGAAACCTAGCAGAGGCGGCGTGCGAAACAATAGGCGCGAATGCTCTTCTGGCTCGCGTGAGCGCATATTTTCATGACATAGGAAAGATTGAGAAGGCAGATTATTTCAGCGAAAATCAGACTGGTGAATCAATGCACGACAAACTTTCTCCAACGATGAGCAGTCTTATAATCACTAATCATGTTAAAAACGGCGTTGAGCTGGCCGAGCGATATGGTTTAAATAAAAAGATAGTGGATATAATAAGGCAGCATCACGGCACAGGTCTTGTTTTTTATTTCTTTAAGAGGGCTCTCGAAAAGACAGAGGACAAGGAAGTGTTCGAAGAAGGTTTCAGATACCCTGGCCCAAAGCCTCAGACAAAGGAAGCTGCGTGCGTGCTTCTGGCTGATTCAGTGGAGGCTGCTTCGCGCACGCTTGATGATCCAACGCCTTCCAGCATACAAGGCCTTGTGAAGAAGGTCATAAATAATAAATTTATAGACGCTCAACTGGACGAATGCGAATTAACCCTTAAAGATCTCGAAAGAATAGCAGAGGTTTTTACACATATCCTTACAGGCGTTTATCATAGCCGCGTAGAGTACCCTGAAGACAGCAGAAAGAAAAATAATCAGCGATGAAAATAGACATACAGAATTTACAGAATATAGAAAAGATTGATAAAAATAAAATAATAGAGTGCGCAAGACGTGTATTGAAGGCAATGGCTGAGGATGACGCTGAATTGAGCCTAGTTCTTGTAAATGATATATATATCAGGAACCTGAATTGGAAATATAGACAAAAGGATTCCGCTACGGATGTCCTGGCGTTTCCCATGCGCGACTCCAGAAGGCTTTCAGGGTCTATACTCGGGGATGTAGTGATATCCGTGGAAACAGCTAAGAGGGAAGCCAAGAAGCGAAAAAAAGATTTTCAAGAGGAATTTGATCTTTACTTTGTACACGGCATCCTGCATTTGTTAGGTTATGATGACGAAAAGCCAAGGGCGAGAAAAAAGATGAAAGAAAAAGAGCGAGAAATAATAAGCTTATTAAAAGTAAAAGGTAAAAATTAAAAGGAGACCGCACGTTGATTCAGCGGTGACACTACATTTTATGCAACAGCAGAGTTTAGTAGAAAGTTTTAACGCAGCCATAGAAGGTTTTGTGTATGTTTTTAAGAGCCAGCGCAACATGAGGCTTCATTTTTTAATGGGGCTCTTTGCTGTCCTTCTGGGCATACTCTTGAATTTCACTTATATAGAATTAATAGCGCTGTGTATTACAATAGCATTTGTCCTTTTTGCAGAAATGTTTAATACAGCTATTGAGTACACAGTGGATATGGTGAGCCAGGAATATCATCCTCTCGCGAGGATAGTGAAGGATATAGGCGCTGGAGCAGTTTTATTAAGCGCAATGACTGCCACAGTAGTCGGTTATATTTTATTTGCCAGCAGGGCTGGGATTAGGATAGAAGATAATATTGCAAAAATAAGGGGGTCCAACTGGAATATAACATTAATAATATTGATTATTATTCTTGTTATAGTGATTTTAAGCAAACTTATCTTGCAAAAGGGCACTCCTTTAAGAGGAGGCATGCCGAGCGGCCACACCGCGATAGCCTTTTCAATATGGACCATAATCTCGCTTCTTTATCCGAACAGCTTGGTTGTATTCCTCGTGTTCGTGCTGGCGTTTCTTGTAGCCAGAAGCAGGATAAGCGCCAATGTCCATAATCTTATGGAAGTTTTTATAGGCGCCTTGGTAGGAGTCATAACGACAGTATTTATTTTTCAATTTTTGAGGAAATAGCATGCGGCACAAAATCAGGTCTAATTTTTTTACAGGGTTGTTGATAATAATACCCGTAGCGCTAACCTTTTGGGTGTTATATTTTATTATAAGTAAACTTAATCTTTTATTACTAGAGCCTGTAATGAAAATATTTCAGATATGGCTGCCGGACAGGGCATCTGTAGAATTTTTTACGAAAGTTGCGATATTTTTTATTTTATTGGCGCTTCTGACGCTGACCGGATTTGCCGCAAAGATTATACTGGTTAGGAATATATTTGGATTTGGGGAAACCATTTTATATAAGCTTCCGATGGTCAGTACTATTTACAAAGGCCTTAAAGAGATATCAGCTGCTTTTTTATCTAATCAGGAGTCTATCTTTAAAAAAGTTGTTTTAGTGCAATATCCTAAAAATGGGGTTTATGCTATAGGATTTATTACTTCGGAAGCTAAGGGCGAGGTGCAGAAAAAGACAAAAGAAAACGTCATAAATGTTTTTATGCCCACTACGCCGAATCCTACTTCAGGCATGCTGGTGCTTGTGCCGCAGGAGGATATAATTTATTTGGATATGTCTGTGGCGGATGGCATGAAAATGATTATTTCAGGCGGGGTGATTACGCCAAAAGCCGATTATGGCAATACAGAAAACAGAAGCGATACTTTTAAAAAAGAAGGATTTCAGGGAAACTAGCCTTATCCTAACTTTTTTTACAAAAGATTTCGGAAAAATAAACGGTATTATAAAAGGCGCCAGGGGTTCGAGGCCAAGGAGCGATGCAAATCCTATATTTTTCAGCCTGGACCAGATAGTTTTTTACGAAAAAAAAATCGGAGGCATTTCTATAATATCGCAATGCGAGGCGCAAGAGGTATTCCTTAATATACTCAAGGAATGGGGCAGGGCTTCATCAGCCTATTACATGTTGGAACTGACAGATGTGTTTACTGAACCTGAAGGAAAATCAGAAGAGGTATTCGGGAACCTCTATAATAGTTTTAAGTCTCTGGATAGCGGCAAAGACTCTGACAGCATAACCAGATTTTTTGAAATAAAATTATTGATGGCTCTGGGCTTCTGGCCTGGCGCTGGGTATTTCAAACTCACGAAAGGCGCAATGTCCAGCGTAATGCATCTTGAAAAAGAATCCTGGAAAGCCACTTCTAATATGAAATTGACAAAAGATGTGGATAGCGAGATAAAGAGGATTACGGCCAAGATAATAGAAGAGAATTTGGACAGGCCGTTAAAGACAGTTAGATTTTTAATATGAAAAAACTTACATTTCAGGAAGTCATAGAGAAGTTAAACAAATTCTGGTCAGCGAGAGGATGCATTATAGTAGAGCCTCTTGATACAGAGGTTGGCGCAGGCACTTTTCATCCAGCCACGTTTTTTAAATCGCTTGGAAAAGAAAAATGGCGTGCGGCTTATGTTCAGCCTTCAAGGCGGCCTTGCGACGGAAGATATGCGGATAATCCTCTTAGACTTCAGCATTATTACCAGTATCAGGTGATCATAAAACCAACAGTGCCTGATATAAAAAAGATTTATCTTGATAGCCTTAAGGCGCTAGGCATAGATTTAAAAGCCCACGAAGTGAGGTTTGTGGAAGACGACTGGGAATCTCCTACCCTGGGAGCGTCAGGTCTTGGCTGGGAAGTATGGCTGGACAGCTTAGAGATTACGCAGTTTACATATTTCCAGCAGGTGGCAGGCATAGAATTAGATCTCGTGCCGTGCGAAATTACATATGGCCTTGAGCGCATATGTATGTTTATCCAGGAAAGATTCAATTTGTTTGACCTGGAATGGCATAATGGTGTTACGTACGGCGATATCCATAAGCAGCATGAGATAGAATATTCAAAGTATAATTTTGAAGAAGCTAGCATAGAGATGTATTCAAAGATGTTTGAATATTTTGAAAAAGAGGCAAATAGATTGGTAGATTCAGGTCTTATGTATCCTGCGTATAGCTTTGTCTTGAAGGCATCGCACGCGTTCAATGTTCTGGACGCGAGAGGCGCGATAAGCCAGAACGAGAGGCCCCGTTATATTGCAAGGGTCCGTAGCCTTGCCAAACGCTGCGCTGAACTTTATCTAAATAATAAGTTGACACTCTGACAATGTTAGAGTGTCAGTTAGAGTGTCAACTTACAAGGATGATAATGAAGGATTTTTTGTTAGAAATCAATGTTGAAGAGTTGCCGACTAGCTATGTAAGGCCTGCTTTGGATAAGCTGAAGAATGCGTTTATTGAAAGGCTTAACAGGGAGCGCATAGGGCATGGAGATATTAGTGCATTTGGCACAGCTGGAGCCCTCATATGCTATGTCAAGGATATGTCGTTAAAACAGGAAGAGCTTTCCCAGGAGATAAGCGGCCCGCCTAAGAAAATAGCATTTGATGAAAATGGCAATCCTACTCCTCAGGGCATAGGCTTTGCAAAAAATCAGGGAGTAGATATCAAGGATTTGAAGATAAAGCAAATGCCAAAAGGCGAATATGTATTTATTGTTAAGAAAATAAAGTCAAGGCCTGCAAAAGAGGTTCTTCGAAACCTAATACCTGAAATTGTAAAATCAATCGGTTTTCCGAAGACAATGAAGTGGGATGATTCAGGCATGAGATTTGCAAGGCCGATAGAATCTATTGTGGTTTTATTGGATAAGGAAAATATAAAGATTAAACTGGGAAACGTGCCGGCCAAAGTTATTAAAGGTACGTCAGCAGGCGCATACCTTAAAAAACTTGAAAAAGCATGTATATTGGACCAGGACAAGAGGAAGACAGAAATATGTAATATGATTAAATCAATTCAAAAGAAACTCGGCCTGGATGAATATGTTGACAAAAATCTTCTTGAGGAAACAAATTTTCTGGTCAAGTCTCCGGTATTAATGATAGGAGATTTTGACAAGAAATATTTAATGATCCCAAGGGATGTTTTAGCTGCCAGCATGTCCAAACACCAGAGGATATTCACGCTTTCCAAAAACAATAAGTTGGTTAATAAATTCATTGCTGTAATTGACGGTAAAGGCAGAAATATAGCAAAGATGAAAAAGCAATATGCTAATATTTTAGAAGCCAGGCTTAAGGACAGCCTGTTTTTTTACAACGAAGACATAAAAAAACCGCTTTCAGCCCAAACCCTTAAATTAAAAGACTTGATTTTTCAAAAAGATTTAGGTAATATGTTCGAAAAAATTCAAAGGCTGGAAGAACTCTCGTCGTTTATTTCTGAAAGGATAAATATAGACGCTGCAAAAAGAGAAGACATAAGAAAGGCGGCGTATTTATGCAAATCAGACCTTGTTACGCAAATGGTAGGAGAATTTCCAAGCCTGCAGGGTGCAATGGGAATGGAATACGCCCTTAAAAGCGGAGAAAAGAAATCTGTGGCAATAGCCATAAAAGAGCATTATCTTCCCAAAGGCCTGGACGACAGTCTTCCTGAAACAATAGAAGGTGCAATACTTGCGATAAGCGACAGGATTGATAATATAGTCGGTCTTCTTGGCAGCGGGATAGAGCCAAAGGGAAGTTTTGACCCGTTTGGCGTCAGAAGGAATACTCAGGGGCTGATCCAGATTTTAAACCACAAGTCCCTCAGATTGGAACTTTCTAGCCTGATTAAAAAAGCGATAGAGTCGTATAAAGGTAAACTTAAAATATCGCAGGAAGAATTAGAAAAAAAGGTAATTAATTATACAAAGGAAAGGCTTGAGTTTCTGGCGCCTGACACCAGGCCTATAGAGTTGAAGCAGGCGGTTCTTAAGTCCGATTGCAATGATATAGTAGGCGTATTCAAAAGGGTAGAGGCTCTATCTGAAATAAGCGCTGAGAAATATTTTTTAAAAGCAGCCAAGGTTTGCGAAAGGACTTCTAATATTTTAAAAGGTGCCAAAAGCGCAAATATAGGCGCGGTAAACGAAAGCCTCTTAAAGGAGGATTTGGAAAAAGAGGTTTGGAGGGCGTACACAACCAATAGCGCTGCAATAAAGAATCTGATAAAAGAAGAGAGATACAAAGAGGCTACTAAGGCATACGGAGAGGCGTTTTTTGAGACCTTGCATAGATTTTTCGATAAAGTACTTGTAAATGCAGAAGACAACGCTCTTCGCGAGAACAGGCTTGCAATGATGCAGGCCATTAATGAACTCTACACAAATGATGTAGCGGATCTGGCAATGTTGCCACAGATCGTGGTTTGATAAACAATAGAAAGGAAGGAAAAGAACAAAATGGGTAAAATGGTTTACTTCTTTGGCGGTGGAAAAGCAGACGGAAATGAAAGCATGAAAAATCTTTTAGGAGGCAAGGGAGCGAACCTTGCGGAAATGGCGGGCCACAAAGATTTAAAGCTGCCTGTCCCTCCCGGTTTTACAATTACAACAGAAATATGCATACACTATTATAAGAATAAAGGCAAGTATCCAAAAGGGCTAGAGGAAGAGGTTGAAAAAAATCTGGCAAAGGTTGAAAAGTTAATGCAAAAAGGCTTTGGTAATGTTCAAAGCCCGCTTCTGGTTTCTGTTCGTTCAGGCGCCCGCAAATCAATGCCTGGCATGATGGAGACAGTTTTAAACGTAGGCCTCACTGAAAAAACAATTTCAGGCCTTATAAAAGAGACCAAAAATGAGCGCTTTGTTTATGACGCATACAGGCGTCTTATAATGATGTATTCCGATGTTGTTATGGAAAAGGCTCAAGGCATTGAGCCTGAAGGCGACATGGGGATACGCAAACAACTCGAGAAGATTATGGGAGGCGTGAAGCATAAAAAAGGCATCAAGAGTGATACTGATTTGAACGCAGAAGATCTTAAGAAGCTTTGTGTTGATTTTAAGAAAAGAATAAAAGAGGTTCTTAAAAAAGATTTTCCAGACGACCCTTGCGAACAATTATGGGGAGCGATAAGCGCTGTATTTGCGTCATGGAACGGTAAGCGCGCCATTTCTTACAGAAGAATAGAAAATATCCCTGATGAATGGGGCACGGCAGTGAACGTACAGACAATGGTTTTCGGAAATATGGGCAGTGACTCTGCGACAGGCGTTGCGTTTACAAGAAATCCAGGTAATGGCGAAAATGGTTTTTACGGAGAGTACCTTGTAAATGCGCAGGGCGAAGACGTTGTGGCGGGCATCAGGACGCCGGCCCCTATAAATTCATATTCAACAAGCGAGCACAATAAAGAACTTGTAAGGCTGGAAAAATTCATGCCGGTAATTTACAAAGAGATCTGCGATATAAGAAATAGGCTGGAGAAGCATTACAAGGATATGCAGGACATTGAATTTACCATTGAAAAAGGCAAACTTTATATGCTTCAGTGCCGCTCGGGCAAAAGGAATGGCCCTGCTGCTGTAAGGATGGCAGTTGATATGATAAAAGAAAAACTCATAGACCAGAAGACAGCTGTGATGAGAGTTACCCCGGACCAATTAGATGAATTATTACACCCTATAATCGACCCTAAAACAGAAAAATTGAGCAAGCCTATTGCTAAAGGTTTGCCTGCAGGGCCTGGAGGAGCGGGCGGCCAGGCAGTATTTACCGCGGAAGAAGCTGTAAAATGGAAAAAGGAAGGCAAGAAAGTAATCCTTGTCCGCGAAGAAACAAATCCTGAAGACGTTGAAGGCATGAGGGCGGCTGAGGCAATTCTTACTGTGAGAGGCGGCATGACATCTCACGCAGCTCTTGTAGCCCGCGGCTGGGGCAAATGCTGCATAGTGGGATGCGGCAGCATAACGGTTGACTCAAGGGCAAAGCAATTTTCTGTCGGAGGCAAAACTTTTAAGGAAGGCGACTGGATTACGCTTAACGGAACAAAGGGTTATGTTTATGAAGGTAAACTCCCTATGATGGACGCAGCAGAGGAGAACGAAGTTTTCAATAAATTCCTTAAAATATGCGATTCTGTCAGAAAATTAAAAATCAGGACTAATGCTGACACTCCTGGCGACGCAAAGAAAGCCCGCTCGTTCGGCGCAGAAGGTATAGGGCTTTTCAGGACAGAGCATATGTTTTACGGCAAAGGCTCAGAGGCCCCTCTATTTAAATTAAGAAAAATGATAGTTTCAAAAACCGTGGAAGAAAGAAGGGCGGCGCTGGCCGAACTTTTTGAACACGTAAAAAGCGACATAAAAGGCACTCTCGAGGCAATGGAAGGATATCCGGTTACAATAAGACTTCTGGATCCGCCTCTCCATGAGTTTGTGCCGCACGAAGAATTAAAGTTAAAAGAACTTGCAGAGAGCTTGAATATCTCTATAGAAGAATTGGAGAAAAGGGCAACGAACTTACGCGAATCAAATCCAATGATGGGGCATCGAGGGGTCAGGCTTGGGGTTACTTATCCTGAAGTGACAGAGATGCAGGTCCGCGCGATACTTGAATCAGCGTGCGAACTTATCAAATCAGGCAAAAAGATTTATCCTGAAATAATGATCCCTGTCGTGAGCGATAAAAACGAATTGATAAACCAGAAAAAAATAGTTGAAAAGGTTTATGATGAAGTTATTGCTAAGTACAAGGTAAAGAAATTTCCTTATATGTTTGGCACAATGATCGAAATCCCCAGGGCGGCTCTTATGGCTGGACGCATTGCCGAAGAGGCTGAATTTTTTTCTTTCGGCACTAATGACCTTACGCAGATGAGTTTTGGTTTCTCAAGGGATGACATGGGCGGATTCTTGACGGATTATCTTGAGAAGAATATTCTGCCTGTCGATCCATTCCAGACAATCGACCAGGATGGAGTCGGAGAACTTATAAAGATAGCCATTGAACGCGGAAGAAAAACCAGAAAAGATCTAAAGATAGGCATATGCGGAGAGCATGGCGGAGAACCTAAATCAGTTGAATTTTGTCACAGGGTTGGGATGAATTATGTAAGCTGTTCGCCTTTCAGAGTTCCCATTGCCAGGCTTGCGGCAGCTCAGGCTCAGGCGAAAGAGAAAAAATAAATATGGATGCCATAAAACTTTATTTAAAAGCAATAAAAAGCACGCCTCTTTTGAGTGCTAGCGAAGAGATATCCCTTGCGAAAAAGGTAAGGGCCGGCAATGTTCACGCCCAGAAAAGAATGATACAGTCTAATCTAAGGCTTGTGGTGAGCATTGCCAAAAGATATTCGAAATTAGGCGTTCCGATGATGGACCTTATAGAAGAGGGAAATCTCGGCCTTATGAAAGCAGTTAAAAAATATAACCCTTACAAAGGCTACAGGTTCTCTACTTATGCAGCTTGGTGGATCAAGCAATATATCACTAGAGCCATTGCGAACCAGGGGAAAACCATCAGGATACCTGTTTATATGACAGAGATAATTAACAGATGGAAAAGAATAACTGAGCAGTTAACTCAGAAATACGGCAGAAAGCCTAAAACAAAAGAAGTTGCTAAGCTGATGAAGCTTCCTATGGGTAAGATACGGGAGATAAGCGAAGCAGCTACCAGGATATCTTCTCTTGATGCGCCTATCGGCGACGAAAGCACAGGGCAGTTTATAGACCTTATTGAGGATAATACCAACACGTCCCCCACGGACAATATTACTGACAGCCTCCGCCGCGAAAGAGTTGTTCAGTTGCTGGATCGCATGAATGAGCGCGAAAAAAAGATCTTAGATCTTAGGTTTGGATTGAGCGATGGCACTACTCGTACTTTAGGAGAAACAGCAAAGGTGTTCGGTATTACAAGAGAAAGGGTCAGGCAGATAGAAAGCGTAGCGCTGGAAAAATTGCGTACATTTATAATGCAGCAAACCGGCGAGATGGGAGAATATTAATGGAAGATTTAAAAAAGTACATACGAAACATTCCAGATTTTCCTAAAAAAGGGATTCTTTTTAGGGATATTACTACGCTTATCGGCAACAAAGAAAGATTCAGAGAGGTCATTGATGCGCTGGCAAAAAGATATGCTGGCAAGAAAATAGACGCAGTCTTTGCCGTAGAATCTCGTGGTTTTATCTTTGGCGGAGCCCTGGCTTATAAGTTAGGAGCCGGCTTTGTCCCTGTTAGAAAAAAGGGGAAACTTCCGCATAAGACATACAATGCGACTTATTCCTTGGAATATGGAGAAGATACGCTTGAGATACATCAGGATGCGATAAAGCCGGGAGAGAGGGTTTTATTGATAGATGATTTGCTTGCAACAGGCGGGACGCTTGGCGCAGTAATAGACCTTGTAAAAAAACTAAAAGGCGAAATCATAGAGCTTGCTTTTATAATAGAATTAGAAGATTTAAAGGGCCGTTCCAAATTAAGCGATTTCCCGATCTATTCCATGATTCAATATTAGTTGACACTCTGACATTGTTAGTTTGTCAACTAAGAACACTGCGAATGTCCCTATAGCTCAGATGGATAGAGCACAGGTTTCCTAAACCTGGGGCCAGAGGTTCGAATCCTCTTAGGGACGCCATAAACTTTACAAATGGTGCCAGGCACGAATTGTAAAGTTAGAAAAGGATATTCAAATGATTGACTTACATACGCATACGTTGTTGAGCGATGGGGAATTATTGCCGGTTGAATTAGCCAGGAGGGCTCAGGAAAAAGGTTATAAAGTTATAGGGATAACTGACCACGTGGATTCTTCCAACGTTGATTTTGTAATCCCCAGAATCATAAACGCGTGCAAGGATATAAATAAGAACTGGAAAATAAAAGCGATTCCAGGGGTTGAGATTACGCACATGCCCCTTGAGCTGATAAAAAGCACGGTAAAATTTGTGCGCTCAACCGGCATGAAGCTGGTGCTGGCACATGGAGAGACAATAGTCGAGCCGGTTATAAAAGGCACAAATAAGGAATCGCTCCTTTCAGGCATAAACATCCTGACGCACCCTGGGCTTATAACGTTGGAAGATGCCTTGCTTGCGGCAAGTAAAAATATATACCTTGAAATCACAGCGCGTAAGGGCCACTCCTTAAGTAATGGACACGTAGTTAAGATGGCAAGGCTAGCTGGGGCGAAGCTGGTTTTAAATACAGATTCGCATACGCCTGATAATCTAATTACAAAAGATTTTGCGGAAAAAGTCCTTCTCGGCGCAGGGCTTGATAAAAAGGAAATTACCGCAGTTTTTAAAAATTCGGAAGAATTAGTTAAAGCCATTTTTAAAAGCTAACTTTACAAATGGTGCCAGGCACGAATTGTAAAGTTAGGGCTTTGGCTTGACATGCGGAGATATATATAGTAATCTTATTATAAAAAAGGGGGAGGGCATGAAGAAAATAACAAACTTAATTATCGGTTCTTGTTTAGCTGTTTTATTTCTTGCTGGCTGCGCCACATTTCCTCAGAACGAATCAAGGGATACTGCCGAACAAAACAGAGCGTCACTTTCAGTAGCGCCTATCCTTAAATTCGAAGACCTGCCAACTCCTTCAGGATTCAAACTTTTAGACAAAGAATCTTTTGCTTTTCAGAATGATAAATCGAGAGTCGCCTTGTTAAAATATTACGGCGGCCAGAACGCTGAGAAGGTCCTTGCGTTTTACAAAGAGCAGATGGCGTCATCTAACTGGTCTCTTGTGAATATTATAGAATATGACAGGAAGGTTTTGAACTACGAAAATTCAGAGGAAAGCTGCATTATAACCATACAGCCGCAGGGCGGGAAAAGCCTTGTAACAGTGGCGCTTTCTCCTAAATCAAGGCCTATAAAGCCTGAAAGATCAAGCATAAAAGAGTATAAATAGTGGCCCTTGGCGCCTTGCTCCACTATAGGTGGTACGCGGCACTATTTTTTCCCTTGACAACATAATATATATAAGGTATACTTTTTCATTAATAAGAGAAACCGTTTACAAGTAAGCGTATACCGCTATAGGCAGCTTTAATTTATGCGAAGAGAGGGGGTGGAAAATTTAAAGCTGAAGCAGCCAAAATAATATAGCGATATATCATAGAGAGAGTAAGATTAGGTAAAGCCTAGTTATAATAAAGAAAAACCAAGGAGGAAAAGTAAATGAGTAAATTCTTAAAATTAATGAGCGTACTAGCAATAGTGGCTCTCATTGCTGTCCCAGCGTTCGCAGAAGTGCAGAACGTAAAGGTCAGTGGTGATATTGATTCAAAGATGATCACCAGATCAAATTATGATTTCATCAATGGTAACAATACAGATACAGATACATGGTTTAATACTGCTACCAGGGTTCAGATTGATGCAGACCTGACTGACAATGTATCTACCTGCGTAAGACTCTTGAATGAAAGAGATTGGGATATGGAGCCAGCTGCTGGAACAAATGCTACGCCAGGTGATACAGCCATTAGTCTGGATCTTGCAAGCGTAAAATTAAAAGAAATGTTTTACGCTCCTTTAACGCTAACTATTGGCCGCCAGCTTTTAAGATTCGGCAGTGGTTTAGTGGTTGGAGATCCGGATTCTAACGATACATCAATCAATGCCGCAATTGAAGCAAGAGATCTTTCTGCAAGAAAATCTTTTGATGCAATAAGAGCAACTTTAGACTACAATCCTTTAGTAATTGATGTTATATTTGCGAAGATTAGTGCAAATACTATTGGAGGATCAGCTACAACCGGTAAAAATAGAGATGACCAGGATCTAGTTGGTATCAATGCAGCGTATAAGTTTGATAAATATAATTCAGAAATGGAAGCTTATATGTTTGCAAATAATACCAGACAAGGCAATGCTAATCTTGAATCACATAGCATTTATACGTATGGCGTAAGAGGCAGCTTAGAACCTATCTCTAAGTTAGTAGTGGATGCGGAACTTGCTACGCAGCAAGGTGATTTTAGGGCTGCTGGTATTACGCTTGACAGATCTGCATGGGCAGCTGATTTAGGCGCGCAACTCGCTATTGATTACAAATGGTCGCCAAAAGTTGCAGCAAGATATAGCTATCGCTCTGGTCAGAAACAGGGTGGAAATGATGCTGATGATGATACAACAGGCGTAAGCAAATATAAAGCATGGGATACCTCGTTTGAAGACCAGACACACGGCATTGTTGCCAATAGTATTTTTGACAACAATAACGATGGCGTGGATTCAAATGGCAGCACAATCAATCTAATGGCATCAGTTGTTCCTTTACAAGATTTGACAGTTGCGCTTGATTATTATTACTTTTTGCTAGCGCAGAAATGGACAGATCTTGATAATGTTACAAGAAATACCACAACTGCTGGCGCTTATGCAGTAAGGGATGACAAGAATTTAGGACAAGAAGTAGATCTTTCATTAGGCTATGACTACACTGAAGATGTGAAGCTTGGTTTAACAGCAGGATATTTTTTACCAGGCAAAACATTCTTAAAAGACAACAACGATCCAGCAACAACAATCATGGCTGATGTAAAGGTTAGCTTCTAACCTGAGTTTAGTTCAAGCAGTTTAATCCCCTGGGGAATTAATTCCCCAGGGGATTTTTATTTACATTAAGTTATAATCATGTATAATATATGCCATGAGAAAAATATTTGTCCTTGATACAAATGTGATTATTCATAACGCAGATGCGATTAATGTGTTTGCGGATAATGAAGTAGTCCTGCCTATTGATGTCATCGAAGAGCTGGATATATTTAAAAAAGACAGCGATGAAAAGGGCAGAAACGCCCGCGCGGCAATAAGGATGCTGGATGACCTGAGAGAGCACGGCAAGCTTGGCGAAGGCGTGCCTCTTGAAAATGGCGGCAAGCTGCGCATTGTAATGCACGTGGATTCCAAAGGCCCTTTAAACGTGGCGCCTCATGAAAGAGATAATAGAATTTTAATGGTGGCGTATGACCTCCAGCAAAAAGGCAATCAGGTAATTTTTGTTTCCAAGGACATCAACGCCAGGGTAAAGGCAGACGCGCTCGGAATAAAGGCAGTTGACTTTGAAAAACAGAAAGTGGATATGGAGAGCCTTTATAGCGGCTGGAAAGAAATAGAATTCAGCTCAAAAGAAATAGATAATTTTTATGAAAAAAAGTTTTTTAACCTGAAAGAAAACAACTTATTCCCGAACCAGTATATATTATTGAAGGATAAGTCCGCTGGCAAACATACGGCTCTCGGAAGATATGACGCAAAACAGAAAGGCGTGGTGCTTTTAAAATCAGACCAGGGAGATGTGTGGGGCATAAAGCCGAGGAATAAAGAGCAGGCAATAGCGCTTGATCTTCTTCTGGATGATAATATAAAACTGATAACGCTGGTAGGGGCGGCAGGCACAGGCAAAACTCTTTTAGCCCTGGCAGCAGGGTTAAAAAAGACAGTAGACGAACATGGCTATAAAAGAATGCTTGTTTCAAGGCCTGTTATCCCAATGGGAAAAGATATCGGGTATCTTCCAGGCACAAAAGAGGAGAAGCTTGTAAACTGGATGCAGCCTATCTTTGATAATCTGGAATATATACTTACTATAAGAAAAAGAAAAGAGCATGTTGAAGGCCTGATCGAATGCGACCTTTTACAGTTGGAAGCCCTTACGTATATGAGAGGGAGAAGCATTCCTAATCAATTTATAATAATAGATGAAGCGCAAAACCTTACGCCTCATGAAATAAAAACAGTTGTAAGCCGCGCAGGAAGCAATACAAAGATGGTCCTTACAGGAGACCCTTACCAGATAGATAGCCCGTACCTTGATTCTTCTTCAAATGGCCTCAGCTACGCAGTTGAGCGCATGAAAGGCCAGGAAATATTCGGGCATGTTACTCTTACCAAGAACGAACGCTCCGGACTCGCGTCATTAGCTGCAGAATTGTTGTAGCCCTTGTTTTTTATAAAAAATATAGTATACTTATTACTAGAGACAACTGAATAGTATTACGACAAAGGCAAACCACTTGAAAGAGTGGGGCGCAAAGTCACAGGCCTAAAGCCCTAACGGGCAATGGTAGCTGGATTACCGAAATTAAAAACCTATTCCGCCACAAGGCCGAATAGGTTTTTTATTCGAGGGTCTCAAGATGAAGAAAGCCGCAGTTATATTGATAATTCTGATAACTGTGGTTTTTTCTTTTAAAGAAGTAGGTTCCAGCGCTATTATTATTAAAGGTAAAGCTTCTTGGTATTCCCAGAATGACCCAGGAATCCTCTTAACAACAGCCAATATGGAACAATTTGACGATTCCGAGCTTACCTGCGCTATATGGGACCTGCCATTCAACACTATATTAAAGGTAACAAACCTCGAAAATGGCAAATCTGTTATTGTAAGAGTCAATGACAGAGGCCCTGCCAAAAGATTAAATCGAACAATAGACCTCACCAAGCAAGCCTTTTCCAAAATAGCTGACCCGGACAAAGGCCTCGCAGATGTTTCTGTAGAAATAATCTAATTCGCCTATTATACCTTGGTACAATTGATTTTATTTTGACATTCCCCTATAGTATAAGCAGGTTTTAAAATGAGGATGAAAGGAGGGTGATATGAAAAAGGATTTTTTATTAATCCTTATAGCTCTATTTTTAACTATCTCGGTTTTGGGCTGCAACACGTTTAGAGGAGCTGGAAAAGACATGGAGAGTGGAGGGAAAAGTATTCAAAGAGCTGTGGATAAAAATGATTAAGGCAGAGAATTTTTTTATGTCCTCCCAATATGATAATGTCCTGTTATACCAAAATAGAAATGTCCGGTTTTAAAGATGCTATAATGCACTCCTTACAAGGAGGTCGCTATGGCAGGAAAGGACATTATCACAATGAGCCAGAAGGAACTAAAGAGG
>JAHJQM010000010.1 GCA_018819285.1 Candidatus Omnitrophota bacterium | reverse complement strand
CCAGCCTGACAGCGGCGTAAAGTGTCACTTAACATTGAAAGTATTACAAAAATCAAAATGACCATATTATACTAAAACTGACTTGTTTACAGCTAGGGATCCTGACATTCCACCTTGGCAGAATACAGGACGATTGGTAGTTAAGTTCGTAGGCTCTTTCAGACTGGGACACTGTTTTGACTGGAAAATACCATATGTTTCTCGGCTTTTTAGAAAATGTAAAATCAATATCTAATTCCTTGCCTGAATCTTTTATCGAGAATGAGCCAGCTTCGGAAACCGAACCTTTTTCATTTAGGTTGCTTAGAATCTTATCATCTGCAAAATAATTATATTTATCTGAATTTAAATAGAGCATTGTCAGGTTAAATTCCACTCCAAAAATCGCATCAATTGCGTTTTTCGTTAAATTTTTTAATCTATACTCAATCTCTATCTGCGACTTACCTTTTAATTTTATCCCTTTGATAATAGCTATGTCTTTACCGTCTACCTTGCCTGCTCTTGTAAGTACAACCTTATCCGATTCTATTTTAGTTTTATAATTATCATTTACGAAATCGCCAAGTTCTTCATATTTCAAATCCATGAAATCGTCCATTGTAACATTTTCGGAAATAAAATGATCTACCAGGCACCCTCTTGCATATTTATCGTATACAAATTTGCCTTTTAATCCAGGATCAACAGCTTTTACGTCTTCATGGATTGTGTGTACAGCATTAGAATCTTCTGACTGGCCCATCTTTGCGAGTATTTTCTTGTGATAGTCCTCTTCGTGCCTTGCAAGGCTATTAACCAGATTAATGGATAATGGCTTATAGTCCAACTCTCTTATCATGCCGCCTCTTGCAGGGTCAATATAAATTGAAAAATTATTGCTTTCCATGATAAATGCCTTGGTCTTATCTTTGTAAAAATCAACCTTCTTTATATCTTTCCAATCTTTTTTATTTTTATGTAACGCCTTGTCCGCGATTTTGTCAGCATTTATCAGATGTTCATAAATCGCTTTTCTGAGATGGTAAAGATAAAGCCCGCCGAATACTCCATGCCAGTAAGCGCAGTTGCACTGGCCCTTATAGAGTTCGCGCAAAGCTAATTTTGAGGCTGAAGGCTGTAGAGCATTTATTTTCTCGCTCACATAATGCATCTTGCTGGCCATATGATCTGTTTCCGGATATTTCTTAAGAAAATTCATCCAGGATCCGTGCGACCACTCCATCATCTCCTGGTATGACGCCTCTGGAATATCTATTTTTTTCACAGGTGAGTTTGAATTGAGATAATCTGATAATTTTACAGTCACAACCCATTCTTTGTTCCTTGTTAATTCTTCAAAAAACTTATTAAGCCAGCCTTTATTATAAACCCAATCATAAGTAAAAGGCCACTCTCCGAATTTTTCAGCATCATCACCATACGTAAATAAAGCATTGTTCTTTTTCGAAGCGATATCCCTGAAATAATTTATTGACTCATGAGGCATCTTAAAAGGTATCATATAGCGAAGCTTCTTGCTAGAAGGGAATATAGCTATTTCCTTTCCTTTCTCTCCTGTTGTAAAATACCCAAACAGCTCATCCTCTTTTAAGCCAGCATTTATAAAATGTTCATCATCCAGTATTGAATATTTCATGCCGGCTTTGTTAAAATCTTTGCTAAGCTCAGGCGACCAGACCCTTTCAGGAGTCCATATGCCCTGAACTTTTTGCTTAAATCTTTTCTTAATATAATCTGCCATCATCTTTATCTGGCCAGCTATATCTTTTTTTGGTATGCTTATAAAAATAGGCTCATAATATCCTCCGCCTATAATCTCCACCTGGCCTCTATCTACCATAACCTTAACCCTATCAAGAAAATCAGGGTGATTATCTTCAAAATAATCCAGAAGGCATCCTGAAAAATGCATTGACATCTTTATATCAGGGTATTTCTCAAATACATCCAGAAAGCTCTTATAGCAATTTTGATAAGCTCTTTCTACAATGTTATCGAAATTACCAACAGGCTGGTGAAAATGTAAACACATCCCAAAGTAAACTTTATTCATATGAATTGTCGCCGCTGAATTTTGCAGATTGCAAAAATAATCTGCAAAATTGGCTAAGGAATTAATGCATTATCCACTTTGAATTTTGTAGATTTTTATATAGCTTCAGGTATTGTTCTGCTGATGATTGCCATGAATAATCGCAGGATACGCAGTTTTTAAGGAGTGCATCCCATAGTTGTTTATTCTTAAAAATAACTACAGCGCCTTTAATAGCTTCTAAAAGCGCCTTGTTGGTAGCGTCTTTAAATTTAAATCCGTTCCCTTTTTTAGTAGCGGGATTGAAATTCTGAATCGTATCATCCAGGCCTCCTACTGCCCTTACTACAGGAACTGTGCCATATTTAAGACTGTACATCTGGTTTAATCCGCACGGCTCATATCTAGAGGGCATCAGAAACATATCAGCGCCTGCTTCTATTTTATGAGACAGCGCGTTATCAAATTTTATGCTCACGCCAATCTTGCCTCTGTATTCTTTAGCCAAATCCTGAAATATATTATTATATTTTTCATTGCCAAATCCAAGTATAACAAAATCGCTATCTTTTAAAATATCCTTCATTATATTTACAACCAGATCTATACCCTTCTGCTCTGCAAGCCTTGTTATCATAGCTATAATAGGCCTTTTGGCGCTATATTTTATTCCAAATGACTTGGCCAGGTCTTTTTTGCATTCAACCTTAGCGCCAAGATCCTTTTCATCGTATTTTTTAGCTATAAATTTATCATTAGCCGGGCTCCACACAGAATAATCCACCCCGTTTATTATTCCATAAAGATGCTTCTCTTTTGTCCTTAAAAGCCCATCCAGGCCACATCCGAATTCAGGGGTAAGGATTTCTTTGGCGTAGCCTTTGCTTACAGTACTTATGGCGTTCGAAAAAACTATACCTGTTTTCATGAAGCTCAACTTGTCCCAGAATTCAACTCCAGAAATGGTAAATAAATCCCAGGAAATATCCAGATACGGTATTACGTCTTTAACAAAAAGGCCCTGGTAAGCCATATTATGTATTGTAAACAGTATCTTCGTATTATTAAACATAAGGTCGTTTTGATGGTGAGTCCTGATATATAAAGGCACCAGGCCTGACTGCCAGTCATTGCAATGCAATATGTCCTGCTTACCTATATAAGGTATGGAAGCCAGTATCGCCTTTGCATAAAATGCAAATCTGAATGCATTATCCTGGTAATCGCCCTGAGGCGTGCCGTATAAAAATTCCCTTTCATAATATTCATTCTTCTCTATAAAATATACATCCACTCCGTTATGCTTTAATAAAAGAAGATTAAAAAACTCTTCTCGGTTGCTTATACTTAAAGGTATATTTTTTTTAAACACAGCTGGCTTAAAGCCGTTTTTCTTGACTAACTGGTAATAAGGAAGAATAGTGCTCGCCTTATGGCCTTTTTTAGCTATTGCTTCAGGCAAAGCCCCCGCTACGTCTGCCAGTCCGCCTGTTTTAGCAAAAGGAAAAACCTCTGGGGAAATAAATAAAATATTCATGATAATCCTTTCTTCGTCTTATATTAACTATGTAGAGACGCTCAAGATAAAATCTCATCCCTAATCTTCCCTGCTATATACCTTGCCGCAATCACTTTCCTGTAGCATTTTTTCTTCTCGGAATCCCTGCGCTTAGAATTAGCCACTGAAAGATATGCGTTAAATACTGCCTCTTCCTGTAAAATAAGGCCCTTATTTATAAGATTTTCATTCCACATCCTGCCTTTATTAGCCCACCAAAATTGGCAGCTATGTAAAGCCGTGTCCAAAGTCTCCCTGGCTGTATTAAAAAACAGCTGAGATCTATCATTATCATTTTTATCTTCTGCTTCTTGGAATATCTCCAGGCATATATTCATATGTTCCCACTGTAGCCTATGGACACTGTTATGAGGCGTGTTCCACAATGGATAATAATTTCCTGCTATAATTTCTTCATTAGTAGTGCTCCAGGAAGAAGGCTTAGGAGGCCTTGTCTTTACTGCAGGAAATATCTTTAGAAGGTCGCTGATATTAATTACTTTTATCTCTTCTGAATCCTCTATAATTTCGTAAACAGCTCCAAGAAATATCTTTTCCCAATCTCTTATATGGTGGCCAAATGTTTCCGCATCCATTGCTGTAATTATATATACATCTTCTTTCCCCTTGCCCAAGCCTTTAACGTTAGAGACAAATCCATTGGCGTCCAGGTTTTTAAAACTGATCATGTTGCTGACTATATCGTCTCTGAAAAATGCCTTTATGGCGCCTGAAGAAAGTTTAAAAGTTGGCACGTAATCCATAGGCCATTTTCCTTGGCAGGCAATACCGCTCACTATAACCCATTCATAACCCATATCTCTTACGATAGAGGCTGTTTCATCGGAGTAGCACATCTCTGGCAGAAAAAATCCTTTTGGCTTATAGCTATTTTTAAAAAAAGACAGGTTTGTTAATCTGTTTAATTCTATCTGCCTCCTGGCTTCTTTCTTTGGTATTAAAGGCAGTATAGCGTGGAATTTTGCAGATTCAACAAACTCAACCTGGCCGCTTTTTCCAAGCTCCCTGAGACCCGTTACGACATCCCCATAACCATGGATACCCAGCATTTCAGTAAGCACCCCGCACATATTTATAGTAATCCTGGATTCGGGATGCTCTTTAAATACTTTTACTAATGGCCTGTAGGATTCTTCGCAGATTTTTGCAAGGACATCATGAGACTGCGTCGGAGGCTGATAAAAATGTAGAAGCGGCGCCCAGTATATCATTTTACTCCAAGGTCTTCTTTCACTAACCTTTCAGCATTAAGCCAATCTTCCAGGTCATTGCCAGATTGACACCCTCTTTTTTCATAAATTTCGTATGCCTTTTTCTGGACAAGCTGCATAAATTCTTCACGGCTGACACGATTTTCATTATTATCCAGCGATAAGACTTTCTTCAGTTTCTTTATCATCTTTCCTCCTTGTGTTTTATAGACTATATCAGATAATAAAATCCTTGTCAATCAGTCTGTTTAAGACCTATTTTAATGGCTATGTTCCTGATCTCTGCCCAGACCAGCAGTTTGCGAGGACGCAAAATTTTCCCAGCGTAAAAATTTTGCTCCGTTTTGACACTCGCTCGTCTGTTGAGCCAGGCGGGGTCTGAGGCACATTAGAATCGTTTCGGCAAAAGTCCGCAAGGATTTATGGTGAGTTCTGATCGGTTGACAATACGATAGTCGACAGAAGAACGAACCATAAACCGTAGCGGACGGCGAAACGATTCAGTGCCGAATGGCCCCACCTGGCTCAACAGACACCGTGCCCGCTCGTGTCAAAAAGGCCTCTCAAACTGCTGGCCTGAGCAGAGCAAAAGTATGAAATAATATTGTTACATTTATTTTAGCGCTTCCATACCCCTGCGGCAGATCTCCTTTGCATAATCTGTCCATACGCCTGTTCCCCAATAACGAAAGCAACTTGTCTGAGATAATAATAAATAAAGAAGCGCTTTTTTATAAGCAGGGCTTGCTTTATCTATATTTTTATTGTCAAATTT
This sequence comes from Candidatus Omnitrophota bacterium, assembly GCA_018819285.1. Taxonomy (GTDB): domain Bacteria; phylum Omnitrophota; class Gorgyraeia; order Gorgyraeales; family Gorgyraeaceae; genus UBA10183. The sequence continues at coordinate 73,374 of JAHJQM010000010.1, read as the reverse complement.
CTTATGAAATGCCGCGCTAAGCTGGATTATGGGATCCATTATATCTTCGTAACCCTTTACCCAATCTTTATCGTTCGTCCATGATGCCTTTTCTAAACTGAAGCCTGGATATTTTTGTTTCACTTTTTCAATAGCCTTGTCAGCTGCGCCATGAGAATATTCCTTTAAAAATTCCCAGATCTTGCTCTGAGAAATAGGCTGTACAGGCATAAATGACTTTTCGTCCAAACCAGCCTGTTTTACAAATTCAAGGTACTCTGTTCCATTCATGCCGGCTGTGCCTTCACAGCCTGTTTCTCGAAAAGCCTTCTTGTACGCTTCTGGAAATTCATTCATCATTACTCCACCATTTTCTCCATCCCCTATCTGAGCTACAAAAGGTGGAAGTTCAACACCGCAGTATATCTCATGTCCTAAAGTCTTGGCTTCGTAATATGGCTGCATCTGGCCAATGAGTTTATTATCAGACCCTTGAGTCTTTATAATAACTGTTATCTCTGCCTTTTCTCCAAGAGAATTTTTAGCGACTAACTTATGTGGAAAATGCGGCCTTCTTACAGACGTGCCGTCCAGGTTTTCTATCGTATGCTCCTGGACCATGAGCCATTTATATCCGCATTCTTTCAAAGCTTTTATGTATTCAAAACACACATCAGGATGGATCGGAAGATGCATCTCAGGGCTAGAAAACCCTTTGACCTTTTTAAGGGCTTTTTGTCCGAATATTGACGCAAAATAACCCTGCCATTCTTTTATATGAAGTCTTATGTCCGGGACAGGAGTAGAACTGACCACGGAATGCGACAACATTGTCCCGAGCCATTCCACATACCCGGAATATTTTTTATCGCAGGTAACGAGCTTGAGATTATCCAAGACTCTTTCTTCACCCATATCCTTAAGGCCCCAAAGAAGATTTCCCGAATAATCCAGCATGATCCTTGGATTTTTACCTTCGCCCGAAAGTTCTCTTACAAAATCAGCTATCCTTGAATAACAATTCAAAAATACAGACGCATTGTGATTGTCTCCGATATCCTGATGATCCATCATATATTGCAAATTAGAAATCAGTTTCGCTGTCCTGATGTCAGAGCCGCCTGCTGGAATTACTGGTTGATGCATATGAAGCGCTATGCCAAAATATGAATTTATTTTCATACCACTCCTTTACTTATTTTGTTTTGAATATAATATTTAGCACAATCCATATCAGAAAAAATATTATCCCTTGATTCAACCTCTTTAAGCCATTCTTTATCAATAGAGCCGTTCAGCATATCCTTGTAAATATGTGTAAATCTATTTATGTGAAGCTTCACCCTTTTATTAGCATATTCTACCATCGTGCCTGTTTTCATTATAAATGGCCAATCGCTTGCCTGCGCAAGGAGAAGCTCTCTCGCAGCCTGATTCAATGCGCGTCTCTCCAGGTCATTTTTGTCCTTTTCCATGCAATCGAAAAATCTTTCAGCCAATTCTTTCATCCTCTCGCCTGCAACATGCAGATGTTTGTAAATCCAGTCGTTGCTTCCTTCCAGCCAAACCTCATTATAACCTTTATAACCCCAAGTAGATGTTGACGGAACCGACATCTGGTTAACAGGGTATTCTCTTAGATAATCTGACGGCGTGGCAAGCTTTACTGTTTTTTGGTCATACGCAATTTTACGTATCAAAAAATCAATCCACATCGGGCCTTCAAACCACCAGTGCCCGAATAATTCTGCGTCATAAGGAGAAATGATCATAGGCTTTCTGTCCATATGATACGCAATATGCTCTATCTGTTTTTCGCGGTTAAACATAAAGTTCCCTGCGTGCGTAGCTGCTTTTTCCTTTGCCCATTCAGGCACATACGGCTCCTTATGATCAGTACCTCCTGTTATCCTCCAGTATTTAAGCCCTGTATTTATCCTGAATCCAATTGGATGAATATACGGTTTTATATACTCATACTCCAATTCATGGCCTATATCCTTATAGTATTCCCTGTAATCAGGGTCTCCTGGATAACCTTCTTTTGAGCTCCAGACCTGCTTGGAAGATTCCCAGTCTCTCCCGAATGCGGCAACTCCTGAAGGGCAGTATAAAGGCGCGTATACGCTATACTTTGGCGTTGGATCTGCGTTTACAATTCCATGCGAATCTACAAAGAAATATTTAATCCCAGAGTCTGCTAAAAAATTGTCAATGCCTGGGGCATATCCACATTCAGGAAGCCAGAACCCAACAGGGTCCCTGCCGAATGTCTTTCTGTAATGTTCAACGCCAACTTTTACCTGGGCATCTGCATCAGTTGGATTTACACCTAATATAGGAAGAAATCCGTGAGTAGCGCAGGAAGCAAGTATCTCAACACATCCAAGATCCTGGAATCTTTTAAATGCGGATACCAGGTCTTTTTTGCATTTATCTATAAATATCTCTCTTGTCTCCACAAACTTCCTGTAATACATCAGGGCAAGGCCGTGAAATTTAGGGTCATAGCCTGTGCGCTGGACCTCCTTGTCAGCAAGTTCTATTAATTTATCAATATGCCTTATATATCTGTTTTGAAGGAGTTCGTCCTGAAGCATGGACGCCAAGGTGGGCGTCAGGGACATTGTTATGCGGAAATCCACATGGTCTTCGATTAATTTTTCAAAAACTTGTATAAAAGGTATATAAGTTTCTGTGATGGCTTCGTAGAGCCAGTTCTCCTCAAGAAAATTCTCCTCTTCAGGATGTCTGACAAATGGAAGGTGTGCATGAAGAACTAAACATAGATAACCTTTATGCATAGGATGTGTTGCGTTCTACTTGGGTTGTAATTTTCCTAATATCTATTTTATCTTTTGAAGTGGCTATAAAAGGTAACGGGATTTTCCCATCAGGAAGCGCAAACCTCATGCTGAAAGTTCCGTCAGGCTTGAGATCCACTTTTTTATCCCCAAGCATTACCTCTGCGTCAGGTTCTGTGCGGCCATAAACAATAAGCTCTGCGCCTATTTCAAAAAAGAATTTGCGTTTTTTATCCGGCTGGACAAATTCGCTTGCCCCGCCTTGAAGATTTTCGCTTCCGCCCAGATATGTAAATTCAGAGGCGCCAATCATAATCTTTCTGCCAAATTTTGCCTCATGTAGCCTTCTAAAATAAAGCAAGTCCTGCCATTCTGCGCCTGACATCTTGGAATATAAATACTTGTATATTTTTTTTCTGGAAATACGCAAGAACAACCGTTTTCTCAATAAAGGAGAAAATTTACTGTAATACGCTCTTAAATCTGCTTCACTAAGGTAAAGCTTTCTTTTTTTAGATACGCTAGAGTAGCTGAACCTGCCTGCTGCATCGTATTGAACCCTTTGACCTGTCTTAGGATAGGCAGCTCCTTTAATTTTATTGCAAGGCGTCGGCGCACCTGAGAGCTCCTGCTCCTGAGCAAGGTCCATCCATATCTCTTCAAACCTGTTAGATGAATTGGACCGAGGCGTATGCACAAAATTAGACCTGGCTATCGGGAAAAATCTTCCGGAAGCATGGACTATGCCTAAATCTGCACAATAAGATACATTGTCATTCCATAAGCTTATATACCAGTTATTTGAATACCGGCCTACTTCTATATCAAACCAATGATTGGCGTTAAACCCGTTAAAATCTTTATATGTCACATCATACATACGGACAATAAACCTTGTGCCGTCCAAGTTGCCGCCTAACTGGCGCTTTACGTCTTCTATTGAACTCTCGGCAATTTCCCAGTAAGCATATACCCAGAAAGGGTCTTTTGCTATCAAAGTAATCCTTGTTGTATTGTTATAAGAAGGGAGTTCGTACTCATTTATTGTTATGGGCGTTGATTGTACTTTTTTTTCTAGAATTACAGCGGGCTTGACCACACTGGAAACAGTAGCCGTTACTCGCGGAGTTTTCTTTTGTAGGAGCGGCTTCTTCTTCATAGCCTTTATAATAGCCTCTCTCCCATCTTTATAAACGCGTTCTATAGAATTTCTTTTTTTAATTTTTGGTTTTTTAACGGCCATAAATGTCCAATACCTGGTCAGCTACAGCATCCCAGGAAAAAACAGTTTCAACTGCAATCCTGCCATTAGCGCCCATCCACCTTGCGTGGTCAAAATCTGAAAACGCAGTGCCTACGCCCCATGCTATTGATTCAGGATTTGGATAAACTTTTAAACCTGTTATGTCATGCCATATTATTTCCCCGGGCCCGCCGTTTGAAGTGGCCACCACAGGCTTCCCTGCGCTCCACGCCTCTAATAAGACTATTCCAAAAGGCTCGTTTCTCGAAGGCATGCACACAATGTCTGTTGCCTTGTAAAGATCGGAAAGCTTCCATCCATTATTAAAGCCTATAAACCTTGTGGCGTGATGAACGCCGATCTCTTTTGCCCTATCCTCCACGCCCCAGCGCATCTCTCCGTCTCCCACAAAAACAAACTTTGCATTATTGTAATATTTAAGTATATGCGAAATAGCCTCTATCAAAAGATCCGGGCCTTTTTGATAAACAATCCTGCCCACAAAAAGAACCATTGGATCCATAGGCCCTATTCCATAATAACGCCGGACTGCCGCAGGATCTATCCAGCCGTCAAAATTCTTGTAATTAACTCCATTATATACTACGTCCGCCTTCCAGTCAGGCACATTATACATCCACTGAATTTCAGCCTTAAGCGCATTTGAAACACTGATTACATGGTCTGCGCAGTATGTGCCATGTCTTTCATGGTCTCTGATCTTTGCAGAATCGCCGTCATGAAAATTGTTTCCACACCTGCCATATTCAGTTGAGTGTATAGTAAGAACAGCCTTGCTTGGCCTAACCTGTTTTATCCAGACCATTGCGTTTGAGGTCAGCCAGTCATGGCTATGAATCACATCAAAAGGGCCTGTGACGCTCTCTGTTTGGAAAAATGCATTCACAAAAGAACGGCACATATTGTTTATTTCTTCTACAAAATCAGGGCTCTGGTTAAAATGGCATCTATGGTAATGTACGCCGTGAATGCATTCATACCATGCCTGATCAGAGTTACCAGCTCGCGTAAAAACATGAACCTCATTGCCTTTACGCTCAAGGCCGCATGCAAGTTCTGTAACGTGCACGCCCACCCCGCCCACGCAAATAGAATGCATAGATTCCCATGAAAATATGGCTATCCGCATACTCCTCCGCCTAAATAAGTTTACACTTTGACAATGTCAGAGTGTAAACTTATAACTCGATTACTGAATTTTCTGAACCGAAAGCGTTTACTATGAAAAGATTATTTAAAGGGTCTCTCTGCCATTGGCCGTCAATTAAATATTTATACTCATAACGTCCAGACTTAAGGGTCAAATCTCTTGTCCATACTCCATCTTTAGATTTTTTAAGATTGGCTCTAGATGCATCCCATGAATTAAAATCTCCTGCCAGGCGCACATCCTTTGCAGTTGGCGCGCTTATCTTAAAAATCACCTTTTTTGACGAACATTTCTTAATAGCCATTTCCCCCTCCTTTTTTTTGGCGTATGACACCAATCGCGTGAGCCCAAATGATACCAGAAAGCCCAGCATCTGTAAATAGGTATAACTACCTACTTTAGAGAGCTTTTTTTCCTATACAATATATAGTGGTTACTATATAGTGGTTATACCTTCTTTGAGTGCATATTTAATGAGGTCTGCTTGGCGGTGTATCCCGAGTTTCTGCATTATATTATTTCTGTGGGCAAGCGCGGTCTTTAAAGAAATCTTAAGATGTGTCGCAACTTCCTTATTTATATAGCCTTCTGCAATAAGTTGAAGAACCTCTCTTTCTCTCCCAGTAAGACTGACTATCTTTTTTTCTCCTATCTTCTGGCCTCTTGAATCAATGTAATCCTGTATTACAAATGTGGATATCCTAGGACTAAGAAAATATTCATTCTTGTAAACTACTCGTATGGCCTGAATAATCTCATCGGCTGCTGAATCTTTTAACACATACCCTTTTATTCCCAGGCTTAAAGCCCTCTCTATAAATGCCCTATTATCATGCATGCTTAGTATAATTACTTTATTCCTTGGGTTAATCTGCATTATCTGGCTTGAGGCCTCAAGGCCATTTAATATAGGCATGGTTATATCAATTATGAATATATCCACTGAAGCATTCTTTGCAATATCCACAACCTCTTTACCATTTGACGCCTCTTTGATAACCTTTATATCTTGTTCCTGAGATATCACAGCGCTTAAGCCCTGTCTTACTATCGCATGGTCATCCGCCAGGACTACTTCTATAGCCATCATTACGCCTCTTCAATTATTGGAAAAGTTACATTTATATTTGTCCCATTCTTAGATTTAGACTGCAGTAAAAACTTTCCATCCAATAAATCCACCCGCTCTCTCATCCCACGTAAACCAAGCTTATCCATGTTTATATCTTTGAAAAATACCTCTGCATCAAACCCTATTCCATCGTCTTCTATTGTAAAACTTATTTCTCCTTTTTTAAGCAATAACTCTATCTTTACATTTCTTGCCTTTGCATGCTTTACAATATTATTAAATGCCTCCTGTATTACCCTGTACAGGGTAATCGCCACCTCTTCCTTTATATGAATATTGCCTATATTTTCTTTGAATTTTATATTTAAAGGATATGACTTTGTGTAATGCGAGAAAAGTTCGCGCAAGACTGACGGAAGTCCAAGCATGCCTAACTCCGCAGGCCTCAGGTCTATAAAAAGCGCTCTGATTTTCTCTGCTGTATTAGCTAAGATTATTTTTGCGTCTTTTATTACGCGGAGGGCGCTATCGAGATTACGTTTCGTTATCTCTTTTTCAATTATGTTCAACGCTGAGCCAAGAGATACTGAGAATTGGCCTATCTCGTCATGAAGATCCCGAGATATCCTATGCCTTTCCTCTTCCTGGATAGCTAGTATCTTCTTTGAAAATTCCCTTGCCTCAGCATTTTCCATTTAGTGAGCGCTTGACTTACGGAACGAGCATAGCGAGTGAACGTAAGTCAATGCGCGAATTAATCCTTGCCATTTTGCGTAGTACATTAAAATAACCGGCTTCTAGTTTGTTCAAATCCCCCGCAAAATGGCGAGGATAAGTTCGGACATATGACTTATGTCGTCCTTCGGACTCCGTAAGTCATGTCCTCACTTATAATCCCTTATTCAATATATACTCTATAAGGTCGACCACTCTGGAGGAATACCCCCACTCATTATCGTACCAGCTCAGCACCTTTACCATCCTCTTATCAATTACATGAGTAAGGGCCGCATCGACTATTGAAGAATGCGGATTACCATTAAAATCCTTTGACACAAGCGGTTTATCGCAATACTCAAGGATACCTTTTAATTTTCCCTCTGCCGCTTCCTTCATCGCCATATTGACTTCTTCTTTTGTAGTGTCTTTTTCAACTTCCACTACAAGGTCAACAAGAGAGACGTTCGGCGTAGGGACCCTTATTGCAAGTCCGTCTAATTTTCCCTTTAATTCAGGAAGCACGAGGCTCACTGCCTTTGCAGCGCCTGTAGTTGTAGGTATCATTGAAAGGCAGGCTGCCCTTGCCCTTCTTAAATCCTTATGCACAAGGTCAAGGATCCTCTGGTCATTTGTGTAAGAATGAATCGTGGTCATTAAACCTCTTTTTATTCCAAACTTTTCTATCAAAACCTTTGCAACCGGCGCTAAACAGTTTGTTGTGCAGCTTGCGTTTGAAACTACGCTGTGTTTTGAAGGGTCATACACCCTCTCATTAACGCCCATAACAATTGTAAGGTCTTCATTCTTCGCAGGGGCTGTGATTATAACCTTTTTTGCGCCTGCCTGAATATGCTTCACCGCCTTTTCCTTTTCCGTAAATACGCCTGAAGATTCCACCACTATCTGGACTCCCATGCTTGCCCAAGGAATCTCTGCGGGGTCCTTATAGCTCAATACCTTTATTTCTTTGCCGTTTACGACCAAGGCATTTTCCTTTGCCTCAATGTTTACCTTTAATTCTCCCAGTATAGAATCGTATTTCAAAAGATGCGCAAGGGTGGTTGTAGGCGTTGGTAAATCGTTAACTGCCACAAAATCGATATTGCGGTTCTCAATCGCTGCCCTGAAAACATTCCTGCCTATTCTTCCAAAACCATTAATGCCAACCTTTACTCCCATGTTGTTTCCTCCCAAATTTGCGAAGCAAATTTGATCCTGAGGCAGCGTTAAAAAATATGAGCGAAGCAAATATTTTAGCTGCCGAAGGACCTTTACTCCAGTTTAACCTATTTTATTTTCTCTACTCTTAATGTGAATTATATTTTACTTTGCTGTGCACGTTTCTCTTAAGCACTTAGCAGTTATTTCAGGCGAGGAAGGATTTATATAGAGGCCTGAACCCCATTCAAAACCAGCTACATTTGTCAATTTGGGCATTATCTCAAGATGCCAATGGAATTCTTCATAAACCCCGTCTCTAATAGGCGCAGTGTGAATTATAAAATTATACGCAGGGTCATTAAGTCTTAATTTCAACCTCACAAGGACTTCTTTTAATGCGCCTGCCATATCGTAAATCGCAGAATCATCTATTGATTTAAATTCAGAGCTATGAGATTTTGGCAATAACCATATCTCGAATGGAAAGCGAGACACGAAAGGGCAAAATGCTAGAAAATGTTTATTTTCAAACACTATTCTCTCTTTTTCCTGCTGCTCCTGCGCTATCATATCGCAGAAAACGCATCTCTCTCTGTATTTAAAATAATTCTGGGCGCCTTTTAATTCTTCCTTAACCCTCTTAGGCACAATAGGCAATGCTACTAGCTGGGTATGCGAATGCTCAAGCGACGCGCCTGCAGATTCCCCGTGATTTTTAAAAAGTAAAATATATCTGAACCTTGCATCATTTTCCAGATCTATGGTCCTGGATTTATATTTTGATATCACATCTCTTATCTCATCCTGCGTCAGGTCAGCCAGGTTTTTATAATGATCTGTATTTTCAACTATTACCTCGTGTGCGCCAATGCCGTTTGACATATCAAACATACCTATGCCGCGCCTATCCAGCTCTCCTTCTATCTTCAACGCAGGAAATTTATTAGAGACAACTCTGACTGTCCAGCCTGGGGTATCAGGCTCTGTCTTAAGGCCTCTAACTGCCTCTATTTCAGGAGGCGTCATCTTTTCGTTTCCAGGACAAAAAGGACATGTCCCGCCTTTCTTAGTCTGCGGTTTCATGTCAAATTCATTACATTTTTTTGGATGAGAGACAGCTATCTCCACCCATCTTCCTGTTATTGGATCTCTTCGCAATTGACTCATTATAAAATTACCTCACGTAAATGCTTTGCCGCTTCTTCCGGAGGAGTAGGATTTATGTAAAATCCTGAACCCCACTCAAAACCAGCTACCTGCGTTATCCTTGGCATAACTTCAATATGCCAATGATAATCCTCTTCTATCGTATGCCAATATCCAGGTCTTCTTGTCCGCCTGAAAGGAGCTGTATGCAGCATATAATTATATGGTGGGTCGTTCAATATCTTTGAAAGTTTAGCAAATACTGTCTTTAAAACATTTGCCAGATCTTTTATTTCATCAGCCTGTATATTCATAAAATCTGCCCTGTGAATTTTAGGCATTATCCATATCTCAAAAGGAAACCTTGAAGCAAAAGGCGCAATTGCCACAATGGTTTTTGTCTCCATTATGATCCTTGCGCCTGTTTCTATTTCCTGGCGTATAATGTCGCAGAAAATACACCTTTCTTTATATTCGAAATAAAACATGGAGCCCCTGAGTTCCTCTTTGACTCTTGTAGGCGTAACAGGCGTTGCGATAAGCTGAGACCTGAGGTGTTTTGTTTTCTTACTGCCTCCTGCTTTCAATCCGTGATTTTTAAATAAAAGGCAATATTTAAAACGAATGTCTTTTTCGAGTTCGCTGATGCGATAGATAGAAGCATTAATTACATCTTGTATTTCAAGTTCTGATAATTGATATATATCAGTAAGGTGCTTAGGGGACTCTATTAGCACTTCATGGGCGCCTATATTATTCATAACATCATACATCCCAGCTCCGCGCCTCTCAAGTTCCCCTTCTATCTTGAATTTCGGAGCTATGCTGGGCACAACCCTCACGTTCCAGCCTGGGGTATCTTTTTTTGTGCCTGGTTTTCTTATTGCAAATATTTCTGTAGGCGTCTTTTTTTCATGGCCTTCGCAAAAAGGACATTCCATTTCTGGTTCATCCGCATGCTTGATGTTAAAATCGCTCGGCCTTTTAGCCCTCTCAGTAGATATTATAACCCATCTTCCTATTACAGGATCTCGTCTTAATTCTGGCATATGTATAGTCACCACTGAATTTTGCCAGTCGCTTCACATAGCGGCTGGGCAAAATTGGTTAAGGAATTAATATACTCCCACTGTTAATACAACGGTTGAATTATATCATTAAAAATTATTTATGCAAGAAAAATTTTTGTGACCGGCTATAAATTCTTTTGCAGTCATTCTTCGCGAACTTTCTAATTGAAGCTCTTCTATTTTTAAAGCCCCTTTCCCTGTTTTAACCAGTATGCCATTTTTACTGACTCCTAATATTGTGCCAGGCATTGACTTTTTATCAATCAAATCCGTAATTGGCCCTGCCTTCCATATCTTAAGTATTTTTTTATCCAGCGAGATAAAACATCCTGGCCATGGCGTAAAAGCCCTGATTCTATTGCAGATTTCATCAGCGCTATTAGCCCAGTTAATCAGGCCGTCTTCTTTTTTTAATTTAGGCGCATAAGTTGCCTTACTATGATCCTGCGCTATAAATTCAACTTCATTGTTTCTTATTAACCTTATAGTATCCAATAAAATATTTGCGCCTTTTATAGAAAGTTTTTCGGATAATGTAACAGCGTTATCCTGTTCGCTTACAGGCAATATTTCCTTAAGAACAACATCCCCTTCATCCATTTTTTCATTCATGCGCATAATGGTTACGCCTGTCTCTTTTTCTCCATTAGCAATAGCCCAGTTTATAGGAGCCGCCCCTCTATATTTCGGTAAAAGCGAGGCATGGATATTCAGGCAATATAATTTTGGTAAACTCAGTACTAATTTCGAAAGTATCTGGCCAAAGCTTGCTACAATAAACAAATCCGCATTAAATTTTTTAAGAAATTCTATGGATTCCTTGGAATTTACTCTTACAGGCTGAAACGTTTCAATCCTAAGTTCTCCGGCTTTTGATTTTACCGCTGTAGGCGCTATCTTAAGAGACCTGCCTTTTTGCCTGTCTGGCTGCGTAATCACAAGAACAATATTCTCGTTCTTAGCAAGTGCCTCTAATATAGGTACAGCAAAATTTGAGCTGCCGAAAAATATTATTTTCAAATGCATAGTCCCCTATGAATTAATGTATTATAAGTTGACACTCTGACAATGTCAGAGTGTCAACTTATTTAAAATTCCATACAGACCTTCGCGCCAAACTGCTTGATAATCTTCTTGCGCTTCAAAAATCCTATCTTGTCTACAAAAAGTATTCCGTCCAGATGATCTGTTTCGTGCTGTATTATCCTGGCAAGAAGGCCTTCTGCGTTTATCTTAAACATATCTCCGTCAAGATTAAGCGCCTCTACTGTAATAAACTCAGGCCTTATAACATCGCTGGAAACGCCTGGTAAACTCAAACAGCCTTCGCAAAACTTTACCTTTCCTTTTTTCTGGGTTATCTTAGGATTAATTAAGGTTAAGGCTATCTTATTATTTCCAACCATATCTTCTACAACTATAATGCGCTTACTGATGCCTACCTGAGGAGCTGCCAGGCCAACCCCATTGCTAGAGCGCATTGTCTCTATCATATCATAAGCAAGCTTGCGCTCATCGTTGCCTACTTTTCCTGCCTGCCTGGCTTTCTTCCGTAACGCCGGGTCTGGATATATTTTTATTTCTAACTTTGCCATATGCTTTTTTATTTTACCATACCTCTTCCATCTTGACAATCATATAACCTTAATGTAGAATTGTTTCATATGGATGAAAAGGAATTAAAAGAATTTTACAATAAAGGGCTTCTGGCATTTGAAAAGCAAAATTACGATTACGCCATTGAGCTATTTTCTCAGATACTATCAGCCCGATACGACCACCTGGAAGCCAGGCGCTATCTGCACCTTTCGCTTCAAAAGAAAGCAGAAGGTTCTAAACCTTCTATTGCCAGTTCAGTAAATAAATTTTTTCTTTCAATGCAGGCTAATGGCATGTTGAAAAAAGGCAATATGCCAGGATGCCTTGAGTTACTTGAAAAGATAATGGCTTCTAACCCCAATGACTTTGAAACATTAAAAAATATAGCTGATATATTTTATAAAAAAGGAATGCTGCTCCACGCAATAAATAATCTGGAAGAGGCGAAACTGGCGAATCCAAAAGATATAGACACGCTTAAAAAACTTGGAGAGTTATACGTAAAAAAAGAAGACTATCGCAATGCTAAAGCAACTTACGAATCAGCGCTTAAAATAAACCCTAACGACACAGAAGTCCTGAAATCCTTCAAAAACCTTGATGCCCTTGGAACCCTCAAACGCGAATTCGGAAATTAAGACGGGTCCACATCCACTGTTATAATAATTCCTGAGTTTTTATTCTTATCCAGCGCCTTTTTCAAAATAGATGTAATATCTCCTGCGGTTTCTGACCTTAAAAATATGCTCCACCTGTACATGCCCTTCATCTTTGAAATCGGAGCAGGCGCAGGCCCTAAGATTTCTATATTTTTAGATTTTGTTTCTTTTTCAAGGCTGGACTTTAAATTATAGCTTGCCTTAAAAACCCTTTCTTCTTTTCTGCCCCTAAGGGTCAAGCTAACCATATGGCAGAATGGCGGAAGATATAGTTCTTTTCGCAGTGATATCTCTTTGTCGTAAAACGTATTGTAATCATGATTTTTAGATGCCTGGATTGAATAATGCCCAGGCGTATAACTCTGTATTATTACCCTGCCTCCCAGATCGCCCCTTCCAGCGCGGCCTGCAACTTGCGTCAATAAATTAAATGTGCGCTCAGCTGACCTGAAATCAGGAAGATTTAAAGCTGTGTCAGCTGATATAACTCCGACAAGCGTAACCTTTGGAAAATCCAGGCCTTTGGCTATCATCTGAGTGCCTATTAGAATATCCAGATGAGCGTCTTTAAACTTTAAAAGTATCTTATTGTGCGCGCCGCGCTTGTGGGTAGCGTCAGTATCCATGCGCGCTATAGAGGCTTGCGGAAAAAGCCTGTGGGCTTCGCTTTCAACCTTTTCTGTGCCAAGGCCCCAGTATTTTAAATAGCTAGCGTTACATTCAGGACAGATTTCAGGAGGAGCCATATTAAAATTACAATGGTGGCACACAAGTTTTTTCTTATCAAAATGATACGTGAGGCTGACGCTGCAGCGTTTGCATTTAATGACATATCCGCATTTTCTGCAATTTATGAATGTTGAGAAGCCGCGCCTATTTAAAAAAAGTATGACCTGTTTTTTCTCAGCTATATCCTTCTCTATCCATTCTTTAAGTTTCTGCGAAAATATAGGGATCTTCTTGGCCCTTGTCATCTCCTCCCGCATGTCTACTATATCTACTGCCGGTAAAAGCCTGGAATCTATCCTTTCAGGGAGTTCTATAAGAGTAAATTTTCCATTTTTAGCTGCATAAAAAGATTCTAATGACGGGGTGGCGCTCCCCAGTATTACAATAGCTTTTGAAAGCTCCGCCCTTTTTATTGCCACGTCCCTTGCGTTATACCTGGGCACATCCTCCTGTTTATAAGATGTCTCGTGTTCCTCGTCTACGACTATCAGCCCTAGATTTTTAAGAGGCGCAAATACAGCTGAGCGCGGCCCTATAACAATCTGGGCTGCGCCTGAACTTATTCTATGCCATTCAGAAATACGCTTGGACCCGAGAAGCCTTGAATGCAATACTGCTATTTTATCCCCGAATCTTGCTTTGAAGCGCGCTACGGTCTGCGGCGTAAGCGAAATCTCAGGAACAAGTATTATGCTGGAAAGCCCGAGCTCTAAGGCATGGGCTATTGATTGAAGATAAACCTCTGTTTTTCCGCTTCCTGTTACGCCATGCAGAAGAAAAACCCTGTGAATCCTGGCATCTATTGAATTCGTTATGCAATCGAGCGCGAGCTTTTGTTCTTCATTGGGCATAAGATGCTTATCAGAGCCGTCTATAAATTCAAACTCCTTTTCTTCTTCATTGTGTTTTTCTTTTCTTTGTCTTTTCCCGGAGGCGCCTTTTTTAAGAACGCTGGGAATAGCTGCTGAGATCGACTCTCCCCAGGAAGAATAATAATACGTTGAAATCCATTTTGTAAGCTCCAGCATCTTGGAATCTACACACAGGGTTTTATCAAAAATACTATTTATAGGCTTAATTTTTTCTATGTCGCATTCATCAGAAAGCCCTACCACATAACCCGTAACTACCTTGTTTCCAAAAGACACCTCTACTATACTCCCTATCTTAATATCCTCCTTAAGAGATTCCGGGATAGAATATGTAAAAGGCCTTTCTATGGGCCGGTTAATAACTATATCTGCATACATCTCTTCACAAGACCAGGTCTTGAGCACAGCAATTACTGTGCTCAAGTCCTGGTCTTCTCCATTAGTGGTCTTTCAACGCTTCTATTATCTTTTTCATATCTCCCCATACCAATTTCTTATCCCCGGGATTACGCAGAAGATATGCGGGATGATATGTAGGCATAAATTTTATTCCTCTATATTCGCGCCAGTTGCCTCTGAGCTTACTTATAGGCGCCTCTGTTCCGAGAAGGGTCTGGCTGGCAAATTTTCCAAGCCCGCATATTATCTTTGGCTTTATCATATCTATCTGAGCGTAAAGATAGTCTATGCATATAGAGATTTCTTCTGGCAATGGATTTCTATTTTGTGGTGGCCGGCATTTTAAAATATTACAAATATAAACATCGTCTCTTTTAATGCCCATTGCCTCTATTATTTTTGTGAGAAGCATGCCGGCCTCTCCTACAAAAGGTATGCCTTGTATATCTTCGTCACGGCCAGGCGCCTCTCCGACAAATACGAGCTTTGCGTTTATATTGCCTGAACCAAATACGCTATTTGTCCGCATCTTTCCCAACGGACATTTCTGGCAATTCAATACTTGGTTTTTAACCAAAGACAGCTGGATATCCTTTGACTTGGATGAAAAAAGATATTCGGATATACCGTTTTCCCTTTCCATCTCAAAATAACTTCGTATAGATTTTAAAATGTCAGCCATATGGACCTCACCGCCTCTGGAGGTGTATTTTTATGGTCTAGGATGATACTTCTGGTGAATCGATTTCAACCTGTCTTTACTTACATGCGTATAAATCTGCGTGGTAGAGATATCTGCATGCCCAAGCATCTCTTGCACTATTCTCAGGTCAGCGCCTCTCTCAAGTATGTGCGTTGCAAAAGAATGCCTTAAGCTATGAGGTGTAATATTTTTTTTAATCCTGGCTACCTTTACATATCTTTTTATAATCTTCCAGAATGTCTGGCGCGACATAGGCTTAGATAACCTGGTTAAAAATAAATAATTTGAAATACTCTTTTTCAAAAATTGCGGCCTGGATTTTTCCAGATACCTATCTAAGCTTTCTTTTGCCTTTCTGCCAAAAGGCACTATCCTTTCCTTTGAGCCTTTTCCAAAACATTTTGCAAAACCAACCCCCATATTAATATCATCCATTTTAAGGTTTACAAGCTCTGAAACTCTCATACCTGTAGCATACATAAGCTCCAGGCAAGCCTTATCTCTCATCTCCATGAGATCTCTGACATTCGGGGCATTCAACAAGGTCTCAACCTCGCTCACGCTCAGAGTAAATGGAAGTTTTTTCCATAATTTGGGGGATTCTATAATAGTTGTTGCGTTCTCTTTGATTATATTTTCCTTTAAAAGAAACTTAAAAAAACTCTTTATGCACGCAAGTTCCCTTGAAACCGAATTAGAAGCGAGCCCCCTGTCCTTTTCAGCCATCATAAATGAATTTATCATCTGCCTGGAGACCTTATCTATGGAATCAATCTTTTTTGATTTTAAATAACCAGCGAATTTACAAAGATCTCTTTTATAGGAACTGAGTGTATTATTCGCCATTCCCTTTTCAACAGATATATAACTCAAAAATTGCTCTATTAATTCATCCATATGGATCAGAAGTTATAAAATAAATGGGTTATTAATCTTTTCGTTTCCTATCGTAGAACTCGGCCCATGGCCTGGATAAATAACATAATCATCATCCAGCGTGAACAATTTTTCTTTTATAGAGCTTGTAATATCTTCCTCCGAGCCGTATGTAAAATCAGTCCTGCCTATGCCTTGGCAAAAAAGCGTATCTCCTGTGAGAATCACTCCAGCGCCCTTCAGGCAAATAGAGCCTGGCGTATGTCCAGGGGTGTGGATAACCTCAAGGTTATATTTACCTATATCTAGCATATCCCCATCTTCTAATAATCTTGAAGCAGATTTTGTTTTAAGAAGAAATCCAAATGCGCCTGACAGATTTTTAGAAGGATCCATCAAAAAATCAGCGTCCAGCCGGTGTATCCATACAGGAATACTGAACTCCTTATTGGCGCCTATATGGTCTCCATGGCCGTGGGTATTTATAACAGCTTTTGGTTTCAGGCTGTATTTATCTATAACGCTTTTAATTTCCTTGTAATCTCCGCCTGGGTCTATTACAAAAATCTCTTTTGTATGCTCATCGCCTACGAGATAACAATTTGATTCCAGAGGCCCTACGACTATTTTCTTGATAAGCACTTTTTATTTCCTTAACTGGAGAAAATCCTTTATGTGGCTATACGAAAATCTTTTATCTATAAGCCGTTTTGTCTTCTCTAAAACCTGCGTAATTCTGTATTTCTCGCTGTTTGTCAAATTTATCTTTTTAACATCAGGGTCTACTGATTTTATTTCTACCATAAAACCTTCCAGCTCTTTATATTTTTCGTCATTAAGATATTTCTGCATCTCCAGTAAATTCTGCATTAGTTCATTATAACACTCTGTTCTTTTTTTATAAGAGTCGTCCATCCTGTAAATCAATTCCCCTTGCCATGATTTCCAGAATAAAAACCGTTTTTTATAAAGTTCGTCCACCCTCTGCTCTATTGGATAATCATATGTAGTAACAATAGGTAACGGCTTTTCCTCCTGCTGTTTTTTACGCGTAAACTTTCTCTGCATCCCCGCGCACCCTGCAATACATATGCACAAAACAACTATAATAGATTTCTGTATCCATGCATTTTTTACCATATAACTCCCTTCCCTATCTTTCTAACTTTACAATTCGTGCCAGGCACAATTTGTAAAGTTAGTTAATTTAAATTGCTTATAAGCTTTTTGAATTCGTTTTCGTCTATGATTTTGACGCCAAGTTGCTTTGCCTTTTCAAATTTAGAGCCAGGGTCTTTGCCCGCCACTATATAATCTGTATTCTTGCTAACGCTTGAAGAGGCATTGCCGCCGCGCTTACGTATAAGTTCTTCTATTTCGTTTCTTGAGAAACCTTCCAAAGACCCTGTAACAACAAAGGTTTTGCCTTCCAGATTTTTAGACTTTAAAGAAGAATCTTTTTCTTCTGTATTTACTCCGCTACGCCTCAATTTCTCGATAATCTTTTTATTTTCTTCTGTTCTGAAAAAATTAAATATACTTTCCGCCATCACAGGCCCTATCTCATTTATACTTTGAAGCTCCTCGATATCTGAGTTTGCCAGCCTGCTGAGAGACTTGAACCTGGATGCAAGTATCCAGGCGCTTCTTACTCCAACATGCCTTATGCCCAGGCCATACACCAGCCTATTAAATGAATTAGACTTGCTTTTTTCTATTGCGCTGATAAGGTTTGCAGCGGATTTATCAGCCATCCTTTCAAGATCAGCCAATTTTTCATGTTTTAAAATATAAATATCTCCATAATCTTTTATCATTTTTTTATCCACCAATTGAGCCACAATAGCATCGCCCATGCCTTCTATATCCATTGCTTCTCTTGATGCGAAATGCCTGATCCTTTCTTTTAATTGAGCTGGGCAGCTTATATTTTCGCATCTAAGAGCAACTTCATTTTTAAGTTTTTTGACAGCGCTTCCGCACACAGGGCATTGTTTTGGCATAAAAAATTCTTTTTCAGAACCCTTACGTTTCTTTTTCACTACTCTAACTACTTGTGGTATGATCTCGCCTGCTTTTTCAACCAGAACATAATCCCCTATCCTCACATCTTTACGGCCAATTTCATCCTGGTTATGAAGTGACGCGCGGCTTACAGTGCTGCCAGCTAGTTCTATAGGCTTTAAAATAGCTACAGGTGTAAGAGTGCCTGTCCTTCCGACTTGGACAAGTATATCCTCCAGGATAGTCTCTTTTATTTCCGCTGGAAATTTATACGCTATCATCCATCGCGGGCTTTTAGATGTCTGGCCAAGAGACCTCTGATATAGAAAAGAATCTACTTTTATAACCATGCCATCTATATCATACTCAAGTTTATGCCTCTTCTCCTGCCATTCATTACAATATTCGATAACTTTTTCTATTGAGTTGCATTTTTTAATATTAGGGTTTACGCGAAATCCGCTGTCCCTTAAAAAAATAAGCGCTTCAGACTGAGTCTGGAATTCCCTGTCTTTCAGATAACCAACCCCGTATATCCACATATCCAAACGCCTTTTGGCTAACTTTGAACTATCCAATAGTTTTAAAGAGCCTGCTGCCGCATTCCTGGGATTCGCAAAAAGTTCTTCGCCAAGTCCTTCCTTTTCTTCGTTTATCTCAAGAAATGATTTAGCCGGCATATACACCTCGCCCCTTGCTTCAAATGATTCAAGCGCTAATATGCCTTTTTTAACTTCCAGCTTAAGCGGAAGGCTCTTTATTGTCTTTAAATTTAAAGTAACATCGTCTCCTTTAATCCCATCGCCCCGCGTAGCTCCTCGAATAAACTTTCCATTTTCATAAAGAAGCGATATGCTGACGCCGTCTATTTTTAATTCAACTACATAATCTAATTTATCGACTTCTAGATTCTTCCTCACCCGTTCGTCAAACTTTATTATCTCTTCAGGAGAATAAGTATTGTCCATGCTAAGCATTGGGGCCTTGTGCTCTACTGTTTTAAACTCCTTCAGGGCTTCGCCGCCAACTCTACAAGTAGGGGAATCAGGCATAATAAATTCAGGATGAGATTCCTCTAATTTTTTAAGCTCGTCCATAAGAACATCATATTCCCTGTCAGAGATTTCAGGCTTATTATCCACATAATATCTTTTATTATGGAGAACTATCTCTTTTCTCAAATCTTGGATTCTTTTTTTTATATCTTTTCTCATATGTCAGATCTCATATCAAAAACATCAAATTCCCCTGTGGGTTTTTCCCAAGATAATTCCGCATTGGTAATATAGCGGCCTAACTGGCCTTTTGATATCTTGCCCAAGAAGTCATTTAAATCTTTTTCTTTTCCTTCAGCAATGATTTCCACTCTTCCATTTTCTAAATTTTTAACCCATCCTGTTAAACCCAAGCCCATCGCGATATCCTGAGCAGTATACCTAAACCCTACACCCTGCACCTGCCCAGAATATAATATATGCGCCCTTTTCATGCAACCCTTTTCTCTGGATTACCTCTTTATTCCGGGTAATATTATACTTGATTAAGGGGTAATTTTTAGAGTGGTCGGGGAGGGCGGATTCGAACCGCCGGCCTCTTGCTCCCGAAGCAAGCGCGCTAAGCCAACTGCGCTACTCCCCGTTCCAAATCTAAGTGGATATTTTTAAAAGCTTCATACAGGTTTGGAACGGGGCACAGCCTCGTGTTCCAAACCTTGCTAAAACTTCAAGTTAACTTTTTCTTTTCTTCCAGTGAATCCACTGAGAGTAGCTTGTCTTCGAATTTATCTAAACTTTTTACTGCCCTTTCATAACTTGATTTTATATTATCAAGATGAGTCCCTATTATCTCAAAATCCTCTGTGAATTTTCCAAGAGAGCCTTTCAAGGTAATAAGCATCTTGATCACTTCCTGCGCCTTTTCTTCTACCTTCAACCCTTTCATGCCAAGGATAATAACCTGCAGATACGCATAAAAACTATTCGGAGATACAGGTATTACTTTTTTGGATATGGCATGGCTGAATATGGATTTTTCTTCTCCGAAGACCTCGTCTTTTATGATCGTCTCATAATACACATTTTCCGCAGGTATGTACATAAGGGCAAAATCATAAGTACCTTCGTCAGGAAGTATATATTTAGCTGCAATGTCATCTATATGTGTCTTTACAGCTTTTATAAATTCCCTTTTCGCGCGTTTTTTATCCTCATCGCCTGTCACTTCCACAAAACGTTTAAAACTCTCGAGTGGAAATTTTGAATCCACAGGCACAAGCCTGCTGCCTATCTTGATGGCAGCATCCACTCTTTCGCCTGTCTTGAAACAATACTGAAGCTCATAAAAATCCTTATAAGGCATTATCTGCTCAAGAAGCGACTCTAAAAACAGTTCTCCAAGCCCGCCCCTCATCTTAGGGGCCTTGAGTATTTCCTGTAAACTCGCTATATCCTTGCCAACCTCGTAAATCTGCTGGGTTTTTTCATCCAGGGAACCAAGGCTTTTTTTCACATCGCCGAAAACCTTTGTCGCGTTATCAAGCCTCTCTCCCATGCCGGAGCTTACTATCTGCTGGACCTTGGCGCTTTCATTAAGCTGTTTTAAAATAAGCTCTGTGTTCTTAGAAAGCGTATCGCCCCATTCGCGACGAAGAACATTTATCTTTTCTTCGTTCTCCTTTAATGCAGACTCTCTGGCCTTTTTATTAAAAAATAACATCAGGATAGCTATAATAAAAAAACCTACTAAATTAACTATTATTATCATTTTACCTTCCACTCATACTGGCCCGTGGATTCATTTAAAGTTTCTATAGGTGTTCCAGGGTTAGCTCCGTCCTGAAGCTTTTTAGCGTACATTTTCTGTACTTCTTCAATAGAAATCCTGTTTTTAGTTGCAATGGCGTTATATATCACCATGCGGTCTGTGTTCTCTGCATCAATTAAAGCCTTGGTTGAAGAATCTGCGCTTCCTCTTATTTCAACCATGCCAAGTTTACTCTCTCCGATAACTCCCTTTTCCTCCCATGAATCTAATTCACTTTTCCTGTCCCTGCGGCTATAAGCTGCTTTCTCGACCTCAGGCCCGAATGATTCCTGGGCATAAGCGTCTCTTATAAATACATCTAACCAGGTTCCCTGTTTACTTCCGCTAGGCTTCTTTTCATTACCAGAAACAATGTCTTCAATTGCGTTAATATCCTTTGCCACATGCTGATATATATCCAATCTCATTGATATATCCAGTTTTATCGGCTCCTTTGGCGCTTCCACCCTTACTCTAGCGCAACCAAAAAACGCGGCCAGCGCAATAAATATTATCCAGAATTTTTTCATTGTCTCTCCTTTCCTTTGTTAAAATCATGCAAAATAACCGCAAGGCTCCGCTTGCCTGAACTTCCATCTAATTCTAAATCAAGCCCTATATTCCCGCTTTCCATAAAAAGCTTTATCATCCCATTATTATAATTGTAATTCCTGAAACTTTCCACTATTATATCAAGCGGCTGGTTTGACTGTTTCGCGACATTCTCAAGAAACGTTTTGTCCTTTATAATCAATACGCCACCTGGGGCATCTGTATTAAAATCGCCTTTTATGTCTTTTATATCCTGACCTTTACCTGAGAGATAAAACGCGCCACCCAATCTCCCTGTCATGTTAAATTTCTCGTTAAGCTTCATATCATCCACAAATCTCTTTATCTCCATGCCCTGCGTATCAAGGCTTAAATTATAATCTATATCCTGGTCCAATGTAATATTAAATTCTCCTTTCACATTTCCACCGAGAAAACTGATTAATAAAGGTTTTATACACAGGGACTTGCCTTTTAACTCGCTTTTTCCCATGACATCAGCTACTTTTAAGTTATTGTAATTAATCCCTTTTATGTAAAATTCTCCTGTATCCTGGCCCTGAGATGCGCTTAGAATCAACCCTTCTATCTCAAATAAATTAGTCTTACATGAAGAAATATTGAGTTTCATGTAATCAATAGACTTCGTAGGCATGTCTAATTGTAAAGACGCCCTTGCCTTTATTTTTATATCGTCTTTATAGAAATTCAAATCTACGTCAATAGCTTCTGCTTTATTTATTTCCTTATTCAATATTGAGCGCAGATCATAATAAACCCTTGCCTTTTTAATATTCACATCAAACATCTTTTCTCTGATCTTTATATTTTGGAATTCCGCGAAATCAAGCGTGACTTTTATGCCCTGAACAGAGCTTTCTTTGAAAATCTTATGAAGTTCTTTCTGAGCTATAAAGAGAAGAACAGGTTTAGCAAAAAAATAGACCGTCGCGGAAAATATGACAACTAATATTACAAACCCAAAAAATATTTTAACAAATATTCGGCGTGGCATTATCTTGTTACATATAACCGTATTCCTTTAGAATATCCTTGAAGTCGCTGGCTTTTGCTTTATCTTTTGCTATATATTTTCCTATTATATCTGTCTCGACATTTATAAAATCGCCCCTTTTCTTCATAGAAAACGTAGTGCTTTTAAGTGTATGAGGTATAAGATATACTGTAAAATATTCTTTTGTCACGCTTGCCACTGTAAGGCTAACGCCATCAAGTCCCACAGAGCCTTTTTCAACCACAAAACTGGAATATTCTTTTGGAAGCGACAACTTAAAACCAACGCCTTCTGATTTTCTGGA
This sequence comes from Candidatus Omnitrophota bacterium, assembly GCA_018819285.1. Lineage (GTDB taxonomy): Bacteria > Omnitrophota > Gorgyraeia > Gorgyraeales > Gorgyraeaceae > UBA10183. The sequence goes on along the minus strand of JAHJQM010000010.1, from coordinate 50,494 downwards.
TATATCAATAATGCTGCCCTTGTAATCCACATGGCCTGTGAGAAAATGGCCGCCAATCCTGGAATCAGCCTTAATGCCTCTTTCCAGGTTCACAGAATAATCAATCTTCAAGTGGGCCAGAGCAGTCCTTTTAAGCGTTTCAGGTACTACATCAAAACTTAAAATATTCCCGCTGATTTCAACTACGCTCAGGCATGAACCGTTTACGCAAATACTGTCGCCTATTTTAGCGTCGGAATGCACTTTACTAGCTTTTATCTTCAATAAAGCGCCTGTCGCGGTTTTATTTATCCCTTTTACAATGCCAACTTCTTCAATAATCCCAGTAAACATGAACTCCTCTCTCTAGTATATAAGTTGACACTCTGACATTGTAAGTTGACACTCTGACAATGTCAGAGTGTCAACTTACCGGCCTGCCGCTTACTAAAATATCTTCGCCAAGCATTTTAACTTTCATGTCTTTCAGTTCTATGGCCTGCCTTACTTTCTCTACGCCCCTGCCTTCAACAGAAGTCACTGCATTTCTGCCGCCTATAATCTTTGGGGCTATGAAAAATAAGGCCTTATCTACAAAGTCTTGCTCTAAAAATCCTGCTATAGTATCTCCTCCGCCTTCTACTAATAAGCGGCTGATCTCAAGTTCTGCCAGCTCTTTTAAAAGCCATTCCAGGTTAATCCTGTTATTCTTGCCAGGGCACGCTATAATGAGAATTCCTTTTTTATTAAATCTCTCCACTTTTTTTAATATATGCGAGACCTTTAATGACTTTCTCAGGATTGCCACTATATTCAGCGCCGGAGATTCCTTTGAAAAAATCTTTGCGCTTTCAGGAACCCTTAGATTTGAATCTAGCACAATCTTTATAGGTGATTTATTCTTTCTTGAAGTCAGGATAGGGTTATCTCTCATTATTGTATTCACGCCCACAAGCACAGCATCCATCTCGCTGCGCAGCCTGTGCGAATAATCTCTGGACTCATCCGCTGTAATCCATTTGGAATCCATTGTCTTTGTAGCTATCTTGCCGTCTAGAGACTCGGCAACCTTTATTGTCACAAAAGGCATCTTCTTTGTAACATATTTTATAAAAACTTCGTTTAACTTTGCTGCTTCTTTAGCTAAAATCCCCACTCTAACGTTAACGCCATTTTTCTCTAATTCCTTTTTGCCTTTTCCATTATTCAAAGGATTTGGGTCAATCATTGAGCAATAAACCTCTTTTATCCCGCTTTTTATAATTGCCTTTGAGCATGGAGGCGTTCTTCCTAAATGGGCGCATGGCTCAAGATTCACATAAAGCGTCGCGCCTCTTGCTTTCTGGCCAATTCTTTTTAGCGCGATAGCCTCTGCGTGCAGGCCTCCTGGCCGTCTATGATAAGCGCTTGCTATAATTTTCCCATTCTTTACGACCAACGCGCCTACCATAGGATTAGGGCTGGTAGTACTTTTTCCTTTTTCAGCCAGATCCAAAACCTTTCTCATAAAAAATTCATGTCTTTTCATAAATTACCTTGCTATCGCCGCATCTCTTAGCTTTTCCACAAGCTCATACGGAACCTTTACCTTGCCCAGCAGTACCTCTTTTTTCCCAAGCCCATGGCAATCAGAGCCGCCTGTTATAAGCAAGCCATATTCGCTTGCCAGTTTCTTGAATTCGGATGATTCCCTGTTATTATGATCTGAATGATACGCCTCTATACCCTGTATGCCTTCACCTGCAAGCATTTTTACAATATCTTTTAAAGGTTTAGTTTCTATATTAATTGTTTTAGGATGAGCTAGAACACTGACCCCGCCTACAGCTTTTATCATATCCACTGCCTCTTTTGGAGATAATTTGAATTTCTTTACATACGCAGGCGAATCATTACCAATATATTTTGTAAATGCTTCTCTAATACAAGCTACCTTTCCTTTTTTATACAAAAGATTTGCTATGTGCAGTCTTCCCACAGAGCCAGTCCTAGAACCCACAATTTCCAGTAAATCCTCATATTTCAAATCAATGCCCTGTTCGCTCAGCCTTCTTAAAATCTCTTTTGCCCTCTCTTCCCTGACCCTGCACAATTCTTCCAGTTTTTTTATAAATGAGCTATCCTGCCAGTCTATAAAATACCCCAGTATATGTATTTCACCGTCTTCCAATTCTGCAGTCAATTCCACACCAGGGATAATCTCTATATCCATATCCTTTGCAATTATAATGGCAGGAGTAATCGCAGCGCAAGTGTCATGGTCTGTTATTGCAATAGCGTCCAGGCCTTCCAGCTTGGCTAATCCAACAACCTTTTTAGGAGAAAAGGTGCCATCGGAAACATCTGTATGAACATGAAGGTCAGCTACTTTGCCCATTTATCTTTTAATTCTACTTTTTTTATTTTATCAAGTATCCCATTTACAAACTTTCCAGAATCAACATCCCCATATTTTTTGGCAAGCTCTATAGCCTCGTTTATAGAAACGTTTGGCGGTATATCATCTCTATAAAGCATCTCATATATAGACATGCGCATAATGTTCCTGTCTATGACAGCCATCCTGGAGATATCCCAATTATCCGTATATTTTGAAATAGTCTCATCTATTGTCTTAATATTTTCGCATGTGCCTTTTACCAGCGTTTCAGCAAAATCATGGGATTCCTTATTTATAGACTCAGACGCTTTTGACCAGAAGTCTTTAAAGCTAGAATCTACAGACTCTTTAGAAATCTCTATCCTATAAAGGATCTTTAAAGCGCATTCCCTTGCAAAAGTGCGTTTACGCATATTAAAGTTCCGCCACCAGGTTAGCCATTTCAATAGCTGAACGGGCTGCGTCACGGCCTTTGTTGCCCTGTTTCGTGCCTGCTCTTTCTATTGCCTGCTCTATTGAATCAGCTGTAATTATTCCGAATATCAAAGGCACGCCTGTATTTAAAGAAATATTCGCAATGCCTTTTGACGCCTCGCTTGCAATATAATCAAAATGAGGCGTTGCTCCTTTTATTATAGTGCCTAGGCATATTATTGAATCATATTTTTTGCTCTTCGCCATATGATTAGCAAGAACAGGTATTTCAAATGCGCCAGGAGCCCAGACAACCTCCATATCGCTATCTTTCGCGCCATGTCTTGCAAGTTCATCAACGCATCCTTCCAGCAGCCTGTTGGTAATAAAGTCATTGAATCTAGATGCTATGATACCAAATTTCCTGCCCTTTGCAATAAGTTCTCCCTGAATTACTTTATACATGCTACACCTCCCAAATTTTGTGAAACAAAATTTGATCCCGAGCAGCCATTATTTTTCATCAGGCTGCGAGGGACCTTTTAAAATTTCAATTTATGTCCTAATTTTTCCTTCTTGGTTTCCAGATACCTCTTATTAGCGCTATTAGGCTGCACTTCCATAGGAACCCTTTTTACCACCTCCAGTCCATAACCTGATAAACCCACTATCTTGCGCGGATTATTTGTAATAAGCTGTATCGTCTTCAATCCCAAGTCTGCTAGTATTTGAGCGCCTATGCCATAATCCCTCAAATCCGGCTTAAAACCAAGCTGTTCATTTGCCTCTACTGTATCAAAGCCTTTATCCTGCAGCGTATATGCCTTTATCTTATTCGCCAGTCCTATGCCGCGGCCTTCCTGCCTCATATATAAAAGAACGCCCCTTGGTCTTTCTCCTATAAGTTTCATAGTCTTACGAAGCTGTTCCCCGCAATCGCATCTTCTAGAGCCAAATATATCGCCTGTAAGGCATTCTGAATGTACGCGCACTAAAACATCTCTTTTTCCTTTCACATCGCCTTTTACAAGCGCTATATGCTGATATTTATCAACACTTGATTCATAAAGATATAATTTAAAAATCCCATAATCTGTAGGGATTTGGCTGGAGGCAATGCAAGTCACTAGCCTCTCTGATTTCCGCCTGTAATTAATTAAACTGGCAATCGTGCATATTTTAAGTTTATATTTTTTTGAAAATCTTGCCAGGTCTTTCTGCCTGGCCATGGTGCCGTCATCATTTATTATCTCGCATATAACCCCTGCAGGATACAATCCTGCCAGCTTCATTAAATCAACGCATGCCTCTGTATGGCCCGCTCGTGTTAAAACTCCGCCATCTTTTGCCCGCAAAGGAAATACATGGCCAGGCCTTGCAAGATCATCGGGTTTTGTATTAGGGCTTATAAGGTCCTTTACAGTAACTGATCTGTCATGAGCGGATATGCCTGTAGTCGTCCTTTTTTTAGCATCCACAGAGATAGCCCATGCAGTCTTAAACGTATCCTGATTGTCCTCAAACATTGGATGCAGCCCAAGCTCATCGAGCCTTTCGCCTTCCATGGGCATGCACACAAGCCCCCTGGCATACTTTATTATGAAATTAATCGCTGAAGGCGTAGCAAAGCTGGCTGCAATAACAAGGTCTCCCTCGTTTTCGCGGTCTTCGTCATCCACAACAATGACCATCTTGCCTTTTCTCAGATCCTTAATAATTTCAGGTATTGTATTGAATTTCATAACAGTCAAGCATTCCGTTCCCGTTCGGCGTTCGGCGATCGGGATAAGGTTCCTGTAATTAAAACGCCCGAAGAAAATCTTCGGGCAATATAAAAATACTATACTTATCTTCTACCATCTAGCCTTTCACAATCGGTCCTGGAATCGCACCAAGTCTGCCCTCTTTTATGAGAGCTCGCGGACTGTACCGCCGGTGGGGAATTTCACCCTCTCCCGAAGATTATATGTATTATACCAACTTATACTTTTCTGTCAACCCTTATTTACCTTTTGCATAATTAGATGCATATGGTATAATTAAAATATGGCCAATATAGAAAATGAAAATTACCAGGAAGAGTTAAGCAAGACAAGGACTGAGTTGGAAATGCTTTATGATATAGGCAATGCCATGCGCACCACACTCAATCTGGAGGAAATTCTCTATATTATACTTACAGCTGCCACATCCCATGCAGGCCTGAGCTTTAACAGAGCCATGCTTTTCCTTGTGAATGAAAAAGAAAACCGGCTGGAAGGCAAAATGGGCATAGGCCCTGACAGCGCAGAAGATGCTTCTAAAATCTGGACACATATAGAGAAAAATAAAATCGGACTAGAGGAACTGATAAGTATAGAAACCCAATTCGATAATCTCAAAAAATCCAAGCTCAATCAGACAATAAAATCAATAAAAATTCCTATCAGAGAAGATTCAGGAGTAATCGCGCTCACAGTCATGGAAGGCCTGCCTTTTATAATCAATACTCTGGAGGCAAAACAAAAAGTGAAAAATGAATTTTCCATCATTTTGGATCTGGACGAATTTGTGACAGTGCCTTTAAAAGCAAAGGATAAGGTAATAGGCGTCCTGCTGGCGGATAATAGATTTAACAAAAACCCCATAACAAATGACGCTGTTAGAGTATTGACCATGTTCGCAAACCAGGCAGGCCTCGCAATTGAAAACTCCAGGCTTTATGAACAGACTGTGGTGCTTTCAAATTCTGATTCTCTTACAGGATTATGGAACCACGGATATTTTCAGTACCTGTTGGAAGAAGAGATAAAAAAATCTTCTCTTATGAAATTTTGCTTTACGCTTCTTATGATTGACATAGATAACTTTAAGGTCTTCAATGACACCTATGGCCATCAGGCAGGCGACAGTATCATCAGGGAAATTTCGAAAATATTCAGGGATGTTTCAAGAAAGATAGATGCAGTAGCGCGTTATGGCGGAGAAGAATTCGGTATAATCCTTCCTATAACAAAAAAAGAAGAAGCGCTTATCCTGGCTGAGCGCATAAGAAGGGCTGTTGAAACAAGCCCTGGCCTTAAAAATATAACTATAAGTATAGGTGTCTCATCGTTTCCTGAAGACGGAGAGAAAAAAGAGGATTTGATAGCCTATGCTGACAGGGCTCTCTACGAAGCCAAAAGATCTGGCAAAAATAAAATCTGCGCTTAAACCTTCGGCTCTACCGCTTCCTGTTTCTTCGCATCTGAGAATTTCACAGAAACAACCTTTGATACGCCAGATTGCTGCATAGTAATGCCATACATCACATCAGCCTTATCAATGGTCTTTTTATTGTGAGTTACAACGATAAATTGGGATGTATTTGTAAACATATCGAGGCTTCTTGAAAATCTGTCAACATTTGATTCATCAAGAGGCGCGTCTATTTCATCCAAAACGCAGAATGGGCTTGGCTTTACTTTAAATATTGCAAATATAAGAGCTACTGCGGTAAGGGCTTTTTCTCCTCCTGAAAGAAGCGAAACATTTTGAAGTCTTTTCCCCGGAGGCCTTGCGACTATTTCAATCCCGCACTCAAGCACATTGCCATCATCCAGGAGCATAAGTTCTCCATCTCCTCCTCCAAAAAGCATTTTGAAAAAGTTTCTGAATTCCACTTGAATATTCTTGAATGTTTCCATAAAGAGCTCTTTTGTTGTTTTATTTATTTTATTAATTGCCTCCAATATGCTGTCTTTTGCCTTTAATAAGTCATCTCTCTGGGTTGTCAAAAATACAAATCTATCTTGAAGCTCTTTATTCTCCTCTATAGCTATCAGATTTACCGCACCCATGGAATCCAATTGATTGCGCATTTCCTCTACATTATTTTTCAGGATTTCCTTATCTAAAGCCTGCCAATCTTCTGCCAGTTGAAATTCCAAAAGCTCAGTTTTATAAACATCCCTTATGCGTTGAGTCAGATTCTCTATGCCGTAATTCACCTCCGCCTTCTGCAAATCCACAGAATGCATCTTTGACCTTATATTATTTATCTGGCTTTCTATCTCTTTCGATTTAGTTTCGTAATACGCTGTTTTTTCTGTTATCTCGGAATATACAGCCTCTACCTCGTTCAACTCTTTATCCCTTCCGGAACCTTCTTCTGACAGGACAGTTATATTTTTTTCAAATTCTCTTATCTCTATATTTAGCTCTTCCGTCTTTTTAATGGAGCTCGTTATTTCCAGCTTTCTGGACTCTACATTATTCTTGGCATCGCGCAAAGATGATTCCAGTATATTCAACGTGCCCGACAAGCCTTCCTTCTTGCTTTCGAGCGACCCCAGCTCAGTCCTTGCCTCTGCAATCTCTACAAGAAGCTGCTCTCTTTCTTTTGCGCATTCTGTTATAAGGATCTCGTTACTATGTATCCTTTCTTCATTAATCTTGCTTTCATTCTCAAGCTCTAGCAGCGTCTTAAGAGAAGTCTTTTCTTCCTGTTTCAGAATCAAGATTTCAGAATTCACCTCATCTATCTCAAGGTTCACAAGCGATATCTCATCTCCTATGCCTTTTATATTTTCCTCTATATTGGACCTTTGGTTGGAGACATTAGCAAATAGTATATTTTTTTCGCTGATTACGTTTGTAAGCGTTTCAAGTTTAGTTTTTAACTCACCCTCTTCTTTTTCTTTCCCAATCCTTTCTTCTTCAAGTTTTCCTAAATGCGTTTCCAGCTCGCTGATTGCCTGGCGGATCTCATTTATCCTGGCATCTCTATTTATCAGGCCAAGCTCTTCCTTTTTAGAGCTCCCGCCTGTTATAAACCCATCCTCGACCACCTCGCCTGACAAAGTAATAAACTTGCGCCTTGCAGGCCCCTTGGTATTATCCAGCAGGGCCCTTGCATCCTTAAGGTCATTTACTATAAAAACATCTTTCAATATATGCCTCAAGATGTTTTTATAAGAATCGCCGGTATTTACAAAATCAGCTGCTTTTCCAAGGATGCGGCTGTCATTAATATCCACAGCAGCCTCTAGCGCAATATCAGCTGAATTAAAATACCCTGGATATATAAATGAGGCCTTGCCGTATGAATGCTCTCTAAGATACATTATAGCCTTATCCACAGATTCCATGGTATCAACTACTATGCTTTGCAGATACTCAGACATTGCTGTTTCTATTGCGACCTCATAGCCTTTTTTAACTGTTAACAGATTTGCAAGGCAATCCCTGACACCGTCTATCCTTGACTGGCTTCCAAGTATTGCCTTTACGCCTGCGGAAAACCCTTCGTATCTAAGCCTTGCCTCTTCCAAAAATTCTAATTTGGATTTATTGGATGCAAGGAGTGTTTCTATTTTTTTGGATTCTTCTGTAAGCGAGTTTATATGACTTCGGATAGCTGATACGGAGACGGATACAGAATCTCTTTCTAGCTTAAGACTGACTGCTTCTTTTTCAATTGCTGTTATTTCTGCCAAGACTTCGTTTAATTTCGCTTGCAGGTTATTTTTTTCCTCTGAGACAGTTGATTTTTCTGATTCCAGCCTCTTGAGCCTTGAGTCATGGGTTGAAATAGTAGTGGATATCTTCGCCACCTGGTTTCTCAGCTTCGCCTGTCTTGAAGCAATATCTATGATATTTGCCTTTGAATTGGACAATGCTGTTTCGCTTGTTTTTACTGTCTTTGATATTTCTTCAAATCTTTTTTCTTTTTCTGTTACCTTGCTGAACCTCTCGTTGTCTTCCTTTTCCAGCACAGATATCTTTTCCTTGAGATTCGCTATCTCCTTTTCTTGAGATATAAGTATATCTTCGCTTTTTTTTATCTCAACCTCAAGGCCTGAGCGGCGCTTTGTAAGCTCATCCACTCTTTCTTTATCCATAGAGATTCTATTGCTGGCTTTTGAAATTTCAGAATTAAGTTCTACTATTCTGGATTTCAGGTTCACTCTTTTGTTTTCCACATGAGAGCTGTCCTTGTTTAATAATGATAAATCCCGTGACAATCTATTTAACTCCAAATCAAGCTCTGCTTCTTTCTGATTTAACTCGCTTGTATTCCCTTCGGAATTCAAGTTCTTACTCCTCAATATCTCAAGGTCTATTCTCGAGAGCTTTAACTCAATTGACCTTAATTCTTCGTAGCGTTCTTTATAGCGCTCTGCCTTTTTCGCCTGGCGTTCTATTGAATTGATCTGGCGTTTTACTTCTACTATAATATCATTTATCCTTAATAAGTTTTGTTCTGTGTCTTCCAGTTTACGCAATGCCTCTTTCTTTTTTGTCTTGTATTTTGTAATGCCACTCGCCTCTTCAAAAACCTCGCGCCTCTCTTCTGGCTTTGAGCTCAAGACCTGATCTATCTTGCCCTGTTCAATAATAGAATAAGCGCTTGTGCCTATACCGGTGCCCATGAAAAGCTCATTTATATCCTTAAGCCGGACTGGAGTTTTATTTAAAAGATACTCGCTCTCTCCTGAGCGATAGAGACGCCTGGTGACAGTAACTTCGTCATATTCTATTGGCAACGCCCTATCCTGATTGGAAAGCGTGAGGGAAACTTCTGCAAAACTCACAGGTTCCTTGCCGTCGGTACCGTTGAATATAACATCCTCCATTTTGCCGCCACGCAAGACCTTTGCAGATTGTTCTCCAAGAACCCACTTTATGCTGTCTGCAATATTAGATTTTCCGCATCCATTGGGCCCCACAATAGCAGTAATACCAGGCTCAAAATCCAACCTTGTTTTATCGGCGAATGATTTAAAACCAAATAGTTCTATAGATTTGAAATACATATTATCTTTTTAACGCCTCTTTAAATTGTCTGGTTAGCTCCGGTACAACTTCAAATACATCCCCAACTATCCCATAGGTCGCCACACTGAATATGGGCGCATAAGGGTCTTTATTTATCGCTACTATTATCTCTGAAGACTGCATGCCCACAAGATGCTGTATCTGGCCAGAGATGCCACAGGCTATGTAAATCTTTGGGCAAACTGTTTTTCCTGTCTGTCCAACCTGGTGCGAATAAGTTTTCCAGCCGCTGTCAACTGCAGCGCGCGATGCTCCCACAGCGCCGCCCAGAGCCTTTGCCAGGCCTTCAATAAGTTTAAAATTCTCCGGGGATTGCATACCCCTTCCGCCGGAAACAATCACGTTTGCCTCTGTTAAATTAACTGTCTCCTCTATCTCTTCCACAATATCAAGAAGCTTCGTTCTAGAAAAATAAATATTACTGTCGTAACTTTTTTCTATGATCTTTCCTTTATGATGTTTATTTTCAGCAGCTTCTTTCATTACCTTGTGTCTTACAGTTGACATCTGAGGCCTGTGATTGGGGCAGATAATAGTAGCCATAATATTCCCGCCGAATGCAGGCCTGGTTTGTAATAGAAGTCTTTCTTTTTTATCTATATCAAGGCCTGTACAATCCGCCGTAAGGCCCGCATGAATGCCTATCGCAACCCGCGATATCAACGACCTGCCTGTCGAACTAGCTCCGCAAAGCACTATCTCAGGCTTATATTCTTTTATTAATTGAATTAATACCTTTGAATATGGCTCATCCTGATAATGTTTTAACGCAGGAGAATCCACAAGATATACCTTGTCGGCGCCTCTATGAATAATCTTATGCGCTTCCTCCTTCATATTTTCGCCTAATAAAACTCCGCACAATTCATTCCCAAGCGTATCGCTAAGCTCTCTTCCTTTGCCCAAAAGTTCATATGCAACGCTTTGTACAACGCCTTTTTTCTGTTCGCAGAATACCCACACATCTTTATATTCATCGAATTTCTTAGGAAATTGTATGTCTGTTGGGCTGAGCTTAGTAAGTACAATGGCGTCAAACTTGCACGATTCTATACACGCTCCGCACAATGTACATTTATCAAGGTCTATGACTGCCTTTTTATTGATGATCTCTATTGCGCCGAACGGGCAGGACTTGACACATAATTTACATCCAACGCATTTTTCATTGATGACTTTGATTGACATAACACTTTTTCCGCTTAGCCAAAGTTTACACTCTGACAATGTTAGTTTGTCAACTTACAGCTTTTAACAAACCTCGCTTTTTAATAACTCTACTAACTTCGCACAAACATCCTTTGCTTCCCCCTCTAAAATCTGGCCGCCTTTTCTCGGAGGAGGCGTAAATATCTTGACGACTTTTGTAGGAGATCCTTTTAGCCCAAGCAAATCAGGGTCTGTGTCCAAGTCTTTTGCTTCTAGTTTTTTAATTTCTATTTTTTTTGCCCTCATCTTGCCTTTTAAAGAAGGTAGCCTTGGCTCGTTAATTTCTTTAACCACAGTAATAAGGCATGGCAAAGGCGATTCAACAATATCATAACCTTCTTCTGTCATCCTTTCTGCGCGCATGAAAGAATCTTTTATATCTTCTATCTTCTTAACAAAAGTTATTTGAGGTATATCCAAAAATGCGGCAATGCCAGGCCCCACTTGGGCAGTATCGCCGTCTATCGCCTGTTTTCCGCAGATTACAATGTCAAATTTTCCTATTTTCTGAATAGCCTTTGAAAGCGTATAGCTGGTAGCCCATGTATCGCTTCCTGCAAATGCCCTGTCTGAAATCAGCACAGCTTCATCGCCTCCCAGAGATATTGCCTCGCGCAACGCCTCTTCTGCCTGAGGAGGGCCCATTGTTACTATAGTCACGAGGCCCCCGAATTTCTCTTTGAGCCTTACAGCCTCTTCAATGGCATACATGTCAAACGGATTTATTATACTCTGGACGCCTGAACGTACCAGGGTATTTGTCTCAGGGTCTATCCTGACATTTGTTGTATCCGGAACCTGTTTTATACATACAATGACATTCATTTCGCAGCGCTTTCCTTGATCAGATGATTTGCAATAATACTGCGCTGTATCTGATTAGTGCCTTCATATATCTGTGTAATCTTTGCGTCGCGCATATATTTCTCAATAGGATAATCTCTCATATAGCCGTAACCGCCGAATAACTGTACACAGTCTGTTGTCACCTTCATTGCAACATCAGAAGCAAAAAGTTTTGCCATAGCAGAATCTTTTGAAACCTTTGTATTACCGCTGTCAAGCATGCGGGCGCATGCATACACCAGCGCCCTTGATGCCTCTATCTCAGTAGCCATATCAGCCAGCATAAACTGCAGGCCCTGAAAACTAGTTATACTTTTCCCGAACTGCTTTCTTTCTTTCATATATTGAACTGTCAGATCAAGCGCGCCCTGGGCAATCCCTACTGCCTGTGCAGCTACTCCTGGCCTTGACTGGTCAAATGTTTTCATTGCCACAATAAATCCCATACCTTCCTTCGCGAGCAGGTTTTCCTTTGGGATTTTGCAATCTGTAAATACGAGCTCTCTCGTAGCAGACGCCCGTATGCCCATCTTATCTTCCTTTTTGCCGAATTCAAAACCCTTCATGCCTTTTTCAACAATAAACGCTGCTGCGCCGCGCGCTCCCTTGGATCTGTCTGTAGACGCAACAACCGTATAAACTTCTGCTTCTCCGCCATTAGTAATCCATTGCTTTGTGCCGTTTAAAACATAATGATCGCCTTTTTTCTCTGCGGTTGTAGCAATAGCGCCTGCGTCGCTTCCAGCGCCTGCTTCAGTCAAACCGAACGCGGCTAATTTTTTTCCTTTAGCTATATCAGGCAGATATTTCTTTTTTTGTTCTTCTGTGCCAAATAAAATTATAGGGAATGTGCCAAGCGCTGTTGCAGCAAAAGCAAGTGAAATGCCGCCGCACGCTCTGGATAATTCTTCAGTCGCGAGCACCAGCTCCATGGCTCCTCCGCCTGTTCCGCCATATTTTTCTTCAATATATATGCCACATAAGTCGCTCGCAGCCATTATCTTCACTATATCCCACGGGAAAATACCTTCTGCGTCATACTTCGCCGCAACAGGCTTTATCTTTTCCTGTGCAATCTGTCTCGCAATATCCCTTATCATTACCTGTTCTTCTGTCAATAGATAATCCATAATATCCCCTTTCTGTATAATAGATTAGCTTAAAAGTAAAAACTAAAAAGTCAAAACTACAATTAAAAATTCAAAACCTTTATTTCCTTTGTATTGTATCTTTTTAATTTTAACTTTTTACTTTTGACTTTTGACTTTTTAGTTAGCTATTTATTATTATTTTATTTTATAAACCAATGTCTTCGTCTTTCCATCCCTTGCAATATTAAGACTTAAAAACTTGGCGCCTTTATCTGACGTAATATTCTCGTACGCCCTGTATATCCCAAGAAGGCTATTCACGGGGTATCCATTTATGCTCTTGATAATATCACCCTTTCTTATACCAAAGTTCTCTGTAAGCTTTGCAACAGCTATACTCTGTACCAGAAACCCTTCTTTATTCACTACTGCTGCCCCAAGATCTGTGTTAAATTTTAAGCTTGGGCCTTCTCCCAGCCTGTATCTCGGTTCAACTCTTTTTATTGCAGAGATAAGAGCAACGCCTGCATTGCGTATCGCAGATTCAGCGCTCGGCCTATCCAGCACCCATACATTATCGCCTATTTTCTTTGAATCTATTTTATTAAAAAGTTCTGTTATGATGACATTTTTATCTGCATCCTGATCTCTGGGGCTATTAAAAATCTCCTTTTCCTTATTTGAAAGTTGTTTCACCTGGGAAGAAGCGTTATAAGGCTTTTCCAGCACGATCTTTTTCTTTTCCAGGCTTTTTATCGTAAAATCTTCTAACTGATTTTTTGTAAATTTTTTAGGGGGTTTATTATAATTATACTCCAATACGCTGGATTCAACTGTTTTTTCAAAAATCATCCCAGCTCCTTCTATTGGGATATTTTCTCCCGGCCTTACTATAATGCTATTCTTTAAGATCACATCTTCTAATACAAGGCTATTCTTTTTTATATCTAATATCCTGAGAGACTTTGCGGGATTTTTATCAGGAGAAAAGAGATCTCCTTTCATGTAAAGTTTTTTGCCTTTATTCTCAGTTCCAATTACCGCATACCATGAAGATTTACTATCTTCAACAGTCCCGACAGGTTCTGCAAACCCAAGCTGTGTAAAAACTATAAATAATATAGATAATATAAGATATTTTAACATGGTAGATAGATTATATTATTATCTTTAATACGTCAAGAGAATTATTCATACCTTACCACTACATTAAAATCTGCCTGATCCTTATTTAACGCCTTTGGAAAACCACTGAATGGCGCTGCTTTTTTTACGATTTTTACAGCGCTTCTCACAAGCCTGAGATCAGGCTGATTGAGCACTATAGGTCCTCTTATTAAAAAACCTTCTTTATCCAGCGTAAACTTTAGCTCCACCTCTCCATTTATCCCGCTAACATCCTTATCCTGTTTTGCTAAATCATTAATTTCCTGTCCTATATTTAAATAGTATTCTTCATAAGGCGTCCTATTAGTAACTGACGATTTTGTGGCGCTATCTTCCAATTCTTCGCCACCCCCTGAACCTAAAATAGGTGCCCATTTTTGTTTTGGTTGTCCTTTTTTCTTAGCTGCAACTTCTCCAGTGGCTGTCTTTTGTTTTAGCTGTTTTTCTTTTTTCTCAGGCGCTCGCTTAGATAACTTAATCTCCGGCTCCTTCGGTTCTTCTATCTTTATCTCTTCCGCCTTTTTATCCCAGTCAGCTATATACCTTTGCGTCTCTTCTGTAGTTTTGTCTCCCTCAATAATATGCGGAGTCAGAAATATTACGAGTTCTGTTTTTTCTTTGGTCTTACCTTTGGTAGAAAAAAGTTTTCCTATTAAAGGCACATCCCCTAAAAAAGGTACCTTTTCTCTATGATCTACCATGGTATCTTTTATTAATCCACCTATTATTATAGTTGACCCATCTTTCACTGAAACATGAGTATCTGCTTCAGAAGTAGTCACGTAAGGCACTATTGTCCTTGTAGAACCATCAGGATTTTTTAACTCCACTGTCTTTGTTGCATCAGCGCTAGAGACTTCTGGTTTTATCTTCAATGTAACAAAACCTGCCTTATTGATCTCTGGAGTCACTGCAAGCCTGACGCCTACATCTACAAACTGGACATGGTCTGTAGTGTGATATGTGCCTCCGCTTGTAGTTGTAACCTCGCTTGTAACATAGACCTCTTTTGCGCCTACCAGGATTTTAGCCTCTTGTCTGTCAAGAACCGTAATCCTGGGCCTTGACAAAACATTGGCCTCTCCGTATGTTTTTAATAAGCTGACTATTGCGGAATAATTTCCGCCTGTAGTAGCTATACTGAGGGTTGACGGAGTTACATTTGACAAGCCTGTACTAAGATTCGTATCGCCTGTAAGCCTTATATCTCCAAGCTTTGCTATATTTGTCCAGTCTATCCCATAACTATACTTATCCGAAAGCGTTACCTGGATAATACTGGCGTCTATCAGGACCTGCCTTGTTTTTTCATCAAATGCATCTATTACTTTGCGAATATCATCTATCTTCTCCTGTGTATCTTTAACTACAAGCTTGTTTGTCTTTTCGTCAAACCTTACGCTTCCAGCGCCCTTAGAAACCATCTCGCCTATTTTATCCTTAAGCAATTCTGCCTTTGCATAATCAAGAGAAAAAACTTCTGTAACTAACCGTATATCCATCTTTGAAACAACATCTCTCATCTTTACAATATTCTCAGAAGTATCTATTATAACTATGGTGTTAGAAACATCTTCCGGTATAACCTTGCCCATATCAGACTTCATCTGATTCAAGGCCTGCCCTACTTCAACAGCGTTAGCGTAATTCAGCTTAATAACCTCTGTTCTCTTCTTATCGTCAAAACTTTTTCCATAGGCCTTTTCATAATCTTTTTCATTCATAATTCTCATAAGCGTGCCTGTCTGCTCATAAGCAAGTTTATTGGTCGAGGCAATTATGCTTATGGCATCCATAATGCTCACATCCTTTAAATAAAGCGTGATTGTTCCGTTCACTCCGCTATCAACCGCTATATTAAGCCCGCTCTTCTGTGATAAAATCTTGAATACATCCCTTATGTCCATACCCTTTAGATCCAGCGATATCAAATCTGAGTCATCCTGGTGCGCTCCAAAAACCAGGCTTGAAAATGCTAGAAATAATAGCATGCCGATAATAAGTTTTTTCATATATTTTCTCCATTTATATTACAAATCGTTTGGAATCTATATATTTAATTCTATTTTTTCTCCTTTATATTCTAAAATCACTACGCTATCTCTTATATCATATACCTTTAATTCTCCAAACAAGTCGCCTTTATAAAGAAAAAACGTTTTCTTTAAAGTTTTATCCTCTATGATTGCCTGATTATTATCGCCTGTAATAATACCTAACAAATTAAGATTCCCCAAAATCTCTTCTTTGGAGATCTTTTTTATATTTATATTTTTATCCAGGCTGGCATGATCCATTACACTATCTTCTTCTATTTTTTCTGCTGCTGCTGGTTGCATTTGAAGCGCCTGAGGCGCTTTAGTCTGTTGAGTACCTACAATAACAGGCTCTAACGAAGGGTCCTTTTTAAAAATAAAAATATCTGCCAGGAAAACAACTGTAATTACTGCTATAAGACTGATTAATATCATATTCACCTTTGTGAATATCTTCAAATCCTTGCCAAACCTTACCTTTGACTGGCCTTTTTTAATAAGATTCAAAAGTTTCTCTTCAGGGGTAGACTCTATCATGATATCAAAACCACCTTTCTATCCTTTTCTATTACCTCGTTCACCAGATCCTCCTCAATAATCTTTCTATCTCTCATTACAAGCTCTTCCAATAGATTATGACATACAGCAGCAATCTTTCTAGGGTAACCTTGAGTATATTGATATATCATCAGTATTGCCTTTTCTGTAAATATCTCCTTGCCCGATGCAGCGCCTGCCTGTTTTAGCCTGAATTCTATCATGTTTTTCGTCTCATTATAATCCAATGGATTCAGTATGTATTTTAAACTAATTCTATCTGAAAAGTTATTTATACGCTGCAGTTTAGGCAAAAGTTCCATCTGGCCCATGATAACAAGCTGGAGAAGCTTGTATTCATTGGTCTCGTAATTTAAAAGAGTGCGCAAGAGTTCTAATGTAGCTAAACTCATTTTCTGTCCTTCGTCTATAATTAGGGATATTACATGGCTTTCATTAACGCATTTCTTAAATAAAAACCTTTCTATTGCTTCTTTATAATCCAGAGTAGAGCGAAATGAGCCCTTTATTCCGAAAAGCTTAGCGAGGGTTGTTACAAATTGAAATTCCGAATCATAGGTAGGGTCCAATATCATATGAGTTATGGCTCCATTAGTAGAGTGCAGCTCCTGTATAAAGGCTCTTGCAAGAGTAGTTTTTCCAATGCCCACATCGCCTAAAATAACGCTAAGGCCTCTTTTTAATCTGACGGCTATTTCAAGCCTTTGCATTGCTTGCTTATGCGAAATAGATGGATAAAAGAAATATGGATCAGGGCTTGTTGAAAACGGCTCTTTATTTAAGTTTAGTACGCTATAGTATGACATCTCTAAAAAACCTCTTATGTTACAAAACTAGTATGACTTATTTTGTAACATTAGGTAATCTACGCGATTGAAGTGGTCAAACCCAAAATATCTTTTATCTCTGCTATTGACTTATTCTCTTTACGCAATTCCCTGATTCTCTTTAATCTTTCTAATGTAGTATCATCAAAATACCTAAAATTAGTCTCAGGGCTTCTAGCGACCTCCTTAATAAGCCCGATATTCAGATAATATTTAAGCGTGTAAACTGTCTGCCCGCTCAATCTTGCTAAGTCTTTTATCAAATATATCTTTTCCAATGTATAATCACCTCTGAATTTCTCTCCCGCTACTTTACTTCGCAAAGTGAAGCAGCTGACGCGCAATTGGCTAAGGAATTAATCTTATATAAGTTTACACCATGACAATGTTAGAGTGTAAACTTACAACTATCCATATAGACAGCGATAGCTTACTCTCCATTTAGAGAGTAAGTATATACCATGATATGCAAAATGTCAAGTATAGGGCGGTTTCAAATGTTACAAAACGAGTATGACTTGTTTTGTAACATAACGGCGACATTGTGGTTATATGATGATTTTGGAAAAGATTATTGTGCCTTTGAAAATAGATGGATTTTGTGAGATAAGCCTGAAATTAAATTTCTTTAACACCGCTAGGGTTGGCAGTTTCGCAAGCTCTGATAGGAATTTAATAATATCTTTTAGTCCCCCTTCTATCTGAAGCTCTACAGCATATTCCTTATAAAACCCCATCTCCATTGCCTGGCCAGGTTTTATATTGCTAGTTTTTATACCGATAGAATCCGCATAGCTTTCCACTTCGCTCAAAATCTTGGATATATTTTTAGTAGATTTTGCATACCTATTATATTCCTGGATAATAGAGTCTTTTCTATCTTTCAATCTAATGCCTTTATTCATTATAGCCGTTTTAGCTGTTATCTCGTTATTCAAAATCTGTAATTTCATAAGGCCAGGCTTAAATATAAAATTATACAATAATGCAATAATAGTGAAAATTATCGTTATGATAAAAATACATTTTTCTCTTTTTGAAAGGTTTACAGGAATCATATCAATGCGTAAAACATGCTATGCTGAAATCAGTAAACTCCTGATTTTCTATTTCTTTCTTTGTCGCGTATTTCACTTCTATCTTTTTGAAATATTTTGATTTTTCAAGAACCTTTATGAAATTAAATACGCTAGGCATATATCTAGCTATACCTTTACAATAAAGAATGTCTTTTTCGCCATAATCCAAGCCTGCAAGAGATATGTCCTGCGGTACAAGTTCATAACACTCTTTTAGAATATTTACGATGCGCTCACCTTCTTCCTTCTGAGATTTCAGAAGCCCTGTCTTTTTAAGAAAAAGATTCAATCGGTCTGCATCTTTCTGGATTTTATCAGTTTTTTCGGAAATCGCTAAAATTGTTTTATTTTTTTCCCGGATCTTAAAAATAAAAAAAGATGCCAGCATGGCCATGACAATAAGTAGAAGAAAATATGTCAGGAAAACCTGCCTTATGTTCTCCTTATTCAATCTTTTATCAATATATTCTATTGGCAAAAGATCTACCTCGAGAGGCATATCCAGGCTGTTCAAATTCTCTTCATATTCATAAAAATTCGCAGGGATTGAAAAAAACGTTTTTATATTAAACCTTATATCTTCCATGCTCAGATTTGAGCTATGCATAACAACTAGTTTTTCTATTTCTTTATTATTTTTATCTCTTTTGTATGAGGATAGAGACCGCTTTATTTCTTCCAGCCATCCCTCCAAGCTGCTCAGCCCTCTTGAAAAAACAGGTTTTATATTATCTATTATCATAATTTCTAAATAATCTCTCCGGATATTTATAACCAAGCTCACCTTGTCCTGCTTAACTATGCTTTTTTTTAAGAGGTATAAATATAATAGCTCTGTCTCCAGTCTTATATTCTCCGGCTTTGCCCCATTTTGCGCCATTATCTCTTCTATGTGCTGTCTTTTTGCGATAGCCAGCATTATACAAGAAAATCCTTTTTTATAAGATCCTATATTTCTGAAGCTTGTTATGATCTCTTTCTTTTGATAGGGCGATTCTTTAAAGGTCTGAAATTCCATCATGCTCTTAATCTCAGAAGGATCTGTAGAAGGAATCTCTATGAATCTTAAAGCAACCTGATATCTTGGTATAATCAAAATATCTTTAGACTTATCCAACTTACTCCTCTTCCCAATAATAAATTTTCCCTAACTTATCTACTATTGCCGTAACGCTCTTCATCTGACTCTTATCTTCTGAAAAAGATGCGTCTGCCAGTATTCTAAAAAATCCTGAGCTCACATCAAACAAAGTCTGATAATTTAAAATAGCTTCAGGTGTAACTCCAAAATTTTCAAATATAAAACTGAAATTATCTTCTGTAAATATCCCGTCATCTTCGGTGCAGATTTCGCCATCATTGCCTTCCTTGTATGTAATTATTTTATTTATCATCAAGGTGTCATCTCCTAAAACTATTTTTAAAATATTTTCGTCAGCTGTATTTATATTAACTCTTGAGCCAAGACCTCTATAAATTGTCATATAATCTTTTATGCTTAAATAGATATCTCGCGTCATTCCATCTATCAAAAATAACTCCTCCATAAACTCGAAGCCCTTTTCTCCTTTTTTAATCCTGTAACCCAACAGCCCCTGACATACATCATCATCCAGTCCTAGCCTAATTAAATACTCCTTATTTAAATTTGAACTGTTAAGATTAAGCCTTGCTCCTTCATCGCAAGCTCTGTATATAACCTTGCTCCCGCCTAATATAAACTCCCTTTCTTTATTCCAATCTTCATTAAGGCTATCGTAATTATTTTTATCTTTATTCAATTCGATTATCATCTTTGCAATTCCGGCCTTTGCAAGATATAACGATTTTATGCCCAAGGATTCATATTTAGCAAGTTTTATATCAGCTGCGGAATTATAAGAAACGGTTATGCTTAATAAAGATAAAATTATAAGCGCCCACATAACAAATATTAATATGCTAGCCTTTTTGCTTTTCATTCTATCCCCAAAGCCCCTTGCATAATAAATATTATCTTATGATAGACGCCTTCATCTGCTCCTAGACTAAAATTAACCTTAACTGCTAAAGGATTTTTTTTCTGGGATTCTCCCCACGCAGCCTTCCATTTAAAACCCTTCAATCCGTTTTTTAATTCATACGCATATTCAAAATTTATTGAATTCGCCAGAAATACAACCTCGTCCGCATCTTTCTCTCCAGGAATCTTATTATCCATAAAAAGAGTTTTTCTTTTCTTCAGAGCGCTGTATCCGTCACCCCTGTCTTCTGCTATATAATAATTAATTACATAGACGTCGTCTCTATTCTCTCCGGATATGACCATCGGAAAAATAATTTCTTTAGAAACACCTTTAAAAGGCACTTCAGAAAAAAAGAAAGAGTTTTGCAGTTCTTTCTGCATTCTTAAAAGCCCTATCCTGATTTTCTGAAAATCTCTGCCTTCGCTTCCTCTGCGCCATGCCTTTATACCCACGCTAAAAACGCTGTATATGGAAACAATTATGATGGCCAGCATCACAGTTGCAATTATAAGTTCTATAAGAGCAAAAGACCTGCGTGTCATATATATGTTAAGACAGATAAATCTTTTTCTTTATCTTTTTCGCGCCATAGAACCTTCAGGCTAACTTCTTTGCAAAAACCGTCTTCTGATTTAACCACATCCAGATCCCATGAAAATCTGTTGTCAAAATCGCTAAACTCTCCTCTTGATATACCTTCTTCGATATCGCTATTATAAAACTCTAACAATTTTTCTTCCAGAAGAAGACCTGCCTTAAAATAACTCTTTGAAAGCTCTGTCGCCCTTATTAGACCTGCGAAAGAACTCAATACCGATACAACCCCTATAGATAATATTAAAACGCTTATCATTATCTCAAGCAATAAGAAACCTTCACATTTTTGCCTCTTCCCAGTTAGTAACATCGTCTCCTCCGCCTTCTATCCCATCAGGGCCATAAGAATAAAGATCATAATCACTAACATGATCGCCTGGAGACCTGTATAGATATTTTCTTCCCCATGGATCAATGGGTTCTTTTTTAAGGTAAGGGCCTTTCCATTTTACAGCTGAAGCAGGCTTTGTAAGTAATACCCTTAGCCCCTCTTCTGTAGTAGGATATTTTCCGTTATCCAGCTCATATAAATCAAACGCAACTGAGATGTTGGCATTTATATCTGCCTTACTAGCAGCTACTCTGGCCTCTTCTGATCGCCCAACAAGTCTCGGGACTACCATTGAAACGAGCACGCCAATAATGATTACAACCAGCATTAATTCGATCAAGGTAAAACCTTTTTTAGTTTTCATCCAACCCTCCATTTCAATGTGTTACCAGTGATATCTGAAATACCGGCAAAAGCATGCTAATTACTATAAAACCAACCACTAGGCCCATTATCAGAATAAAAGCCGGCTCCAAAAAAGCTGTTAGTGTTTTCATAGTCTTATCTGATTCTATTTCATAATTACGCGCGATATTAAACAATGCCTTATCCAGGAAACCGCCCTCTTCTCCCACTGCTGCCATATTCGCTAAAAACAAAGGAAAGCATTCTCTTTTTTTCATTGCCGTAGCAAGACTCAGTCCTAGCTTAACATCATTATGAATAGCGCTTATATCTCTTCTTATCGCATTATTTGTTACCACCCCTGAAGTAATCTTTAAAGAATCCAATATCGGAACCCCGTTTTTGAGAAGCATGGAAAGAGTCCTGGAAAATCTTGCAAATTCTACATTTCTTACAAGATCTCCTAAAATAGGTAATCTTAACTTGATCCTGTCTATTTTATTTTTTGCAATAGGGTTTAACTTGCCACTCTTAAGTAAAAAGATCAAGCCTCCCATGAAAAGGATTAATAAAATCCAATAAGCCTTTATGAAATCGCTTATCCTTAAAAGTATCCTGGTCACCAGCGGCAACTCTTCGCCCATTTCTATGAAGATATTAACTAATCTCGGGACAATGAATATAACTAGAATAAATACTGTGGCAAGGCCTACTATTGCCATCAGGCCAGGATACGCCAACGCTACAATGACCTTGGACCTCATATCTTCATCCTTATCCAGGAAATCCGATATATTCTCCAGCACCTCGTTCACTAAACCTGATTCTTCTCCTGAACGCACAAGGTTTACGCATAGCTCTGAAAAAATATAAGGATAATTTTCCAATGCCTCTGAAAATTTTTTTCCATCTTTTATGCGGCTCTTAACAGTCCCTATTATCAGTTTTAAATTATTATTTTCCGTCTGATTCTCAATTACACCTAATGCATTATAAAGCGCAAGGCCTGAGCCTAAAAGTTCTGATAGGCGCCTTGTAAAATTAGCCGTTTCCTTTGTTTTAATCTTTACCCTATATAAATCTTCTCGACTCTTCCCGTATGAAATAAAAGATTTTCGTACAAAACTCTCCTTCTCTGTAACCCATACAGGATAATACCCAGATTGGATCAATTTATTAACAGCTGCATTCTCTGAATCTGCCTCAATAGCGCCTTCTAAGTTTTCCTCTGGCCCTTTTTTTACTCGATATATAAACCTAGGCACTATTAATCCTCTTTAGTAACTCTTATTACTTCGTTAAAAGTAGTTAAACCTTTTTTTATCTTTTTCAAGCCATCCATCCGAAGAGTGCGCATTCCAAGTTCCAATGCTTTATTTTTTATCTCGCTTGACGATGAGCGGTTTAGAACCATCTCTCGAATTTCATCCTTCATGATTAAAAACTCATATATCGCAGTCCTGCCTTTATATCCTGTAAATTTGCAGGATTTGCAACCTTTCGCTTCGTAAATTTTTCCATTATCTATATTATCAATTCCAAATTCCTTCAAAATTTCTTCATTTGGTCCTATCCTGGTTTTGCAATCAGGACAGATAACCCTGACAAGCCTCTGTGCAATAAAACATTCCACTGAACTTGCCACTAGATATGGCTCAACGCCCATATCTAAAAGCCTGGTTACGCCCCCTGCTGCATCATTGGTATGAAGCGTGCTAAATACCAAATGCCCTGTCAAAGCAACTCTGATCGTTATTTCTGCTGTTTCGAAATCCCTGACTTCTCCCACCATCATAATATCAGGGTCATGCCTTAACATAGACCTTAACCCTGCTGCAAAATCTAATCTTATCTTTGGATGAACCTGTATCTGAGTAATGCCTTTTAACTGGTATTCTATAGGATCTTCTATAGTAATGATTTTTTTGTCTTTATTATTTATTTTTGATAAACACGCATAAAGAGTGGTAGTTTTGCCGCCGCCAGTAGGCCCTGTAATAAAAATAATTCCATGCGGCTTTTTTATAAGTTTTTCCAATAGCTCGATATCAGCAGGCGATAATCCCAGATTTTCCAGACTATAAAGCATAGAACTGATAAGGATTCTAATATCTATGCTTTCTCCGAATTGCGTGGGCAATATAGACACCCTGAGGTCTATTTCCTGGCCAGATACCTTAATCTTTATTCTGCCATCCTGAGGAAGGCGGCGCTCTGCGATATCCAGATCAGCCATAATCTTTATCCTAGAGACTATGGCTGATTTAAAATATGTTATATTTTGAGGTATAGCCACATCATATAAAATACCATCCACCCTATACCTGGCTCTAAGCTCATTTTCGTAAGGTTCTATATGTATGTCCGTAGCATCATCTTTTACAGCCTGTGCGAGCATCTGATTCACAAACTTCACTACAGATGCGTCCTGAGCCATTTCATCTATATTTTCTATCCCGGCTTTTTGCGCTGGTAAATCCTTATCCATATCGCCTGCGCCTATTATCTCCTCTATTGTTTCGGCTCCCAGACCATAGTACTCTTTAATAGCTTCTAATATATCAGAAAGGCTCGCGCACACAGGCACTATTTTAAATCCTAAAAATAAACTTATATCATCCAAAACCATCAGATTTAGCGGATCTTCTATGGCCACTATAAGCGTATTTTTTTCAAATTTTATTGGCATAACTTTATAATGGCATGCAACTTTGGCAGGGATCTTTTCAAATATATCAGGCTTTATTTTGAGATTTTTCAGCTTAATAAAAGGCGTAGATTTAGAGACGAGCATTAATTCAGTATAGTTCCAACTGAATTATTAAATCAATTAAAAAAAGGTCAGATTATAATGCCGGAGATATTTATATCTTTTTTACGCAGAGCGTGGCATTGTGGCCACCAAAGCCAAGAGAATTTGATAGGCAGGTATTGACCTTTAACTGGCGCGCCTTATTGGGCACATAGTCAAGGTCGCAATCTGGGTCTGGGGTTTCGTAGTTTATTGTAGGAGGAATAATACCTCTTTCTATGGAAAGGCAGCAGATGACAAATTCTACAGCTCCTGCTGCGCCTAATTGATGGCCTAGCATTGATTTTGTAGATGAAACAGCTACTTTTTTTGCATGGTTTCCAAATACTTTCTTTATCGCCATAGTCTCTACTTTATCATTGAGCATTGTGGATGTGCCATGGGCATTTATATAGGAAATATCTTCGGGTTTCAGGCTACCGTCTTTCAGCGCATTTACCATGCACCTAGAAGCTCCCCTTCCTTCAGGATCCGGCGCTGTCATATGATACGCGTCTCCGGTCATGCCATAGCCAACTATCTCGCTATATATCTTAGCGTTTCTTTTCTTTGCGTGTTCCAATTCTTCCAAAATTACAATACCGCAGCCTTCTGACATTACAAAGCCATCTCTATCTTTATCAAAAGGCCTGGAAGCTCTTTCTGGATCCTTATTTCTAGTAGAAAGAGCTCTTAATGCGCAAAAGCCTCCTATACCAAGAGCAGTAATGCAGCTCTCTGTTCCGCCTGCTATCATAACATCTGCGTCGCCGTATTGAATAATCCTCATTGCTTCACCTATAGCGTGAGAACCAGACGCACACGCTGTTGTAGTGCAGAGATTCGGGCCTTTAACGCCTATCATAATAGATATATGGCCTGCTGCCATATTTACAATAAGCATTGGGATAAGAAACGGGGTCATGCGGGATGGCCCTTTTTCAAGTATTACTTTATGCTCTTCCTCTATTATTCTCAGGCTTCCTATTCCTGAACCCACTATAACGCCTATTTTATACGGATCTTCCTTTGATACGTCAAGGCCTGAATCATCAATAGCGTTTTTCGCAGCAGTTACGCCAAACTGTACAAATTTCTCCATTCTTCTGAGGTCTTTAACAGAAATAAAAGGGTGTGGCGCAAAATCCTTAATCTCTCCTGCAATGCGGGATTCATATTGGCTAGCGTCAAAATAAGTCAGAGGCCCTATGCCGCTCTTTCCTTTTATAAGGTTAGTCCAGAAATCCTCTTTAGCGCATCCTATCGGAGAAATCACACCCAACCCTGTCACAACAACTCTGCGTTTCATAGATAGTCCTTAAAAATAAAGGGTCAGAAGAGATTTAAAAACCAATTCAATACCCCTCCTAACCCCATGTATTCAAAATATTACTTTTTGGTGCCTTTTTCTTCTATATACTTGACAGCATCGCCTACAGTGGTTATCTTTTCAGCATCTTCATCAGGAATCTCTATGCCAAATTCTTCTTCAAGAGCCATTACGAGCTCTACTGTATCAAGAGAATCTGCGCCAAGATCGTCTATAAAAGATGCCTCTGGAGTCACCTCTTCTTGCTTCACGCCAAGCTGCTCTGCTATTATTGATTTTACTTTTTCAGCAACTGCCATGTTTAATTCCTCCTTAAGTACAAATGTTGGTTAAAGGTATAAAGCTTAAAGTATAAGGTAAAAACCTTTAATTTTTCACCTTTCACTTTTAACTAACTTTTTATTTTCACATCACCATTCCGCCATCTACCTGTATCACCTGGCCTGTTATATATGAAGAGCTTTCGCTCGAAAGGAATATTGCTAAATCCGCCACATCTTTTGCTTCGCCAAATCTTGCAAGAGGGATCACGGAAAGCATTTTCTTCTGGACCTCTTCAGCCAATCTGGCTGTCATGTCTGTCTTTATAAATCCTGGGGCTATTGCATTTACGCATATATTACGCGAAGCCAGTTCTTTTGCCACGCTTTTTGTAAGTCCTATTATACCTGCCTTTGAAGCTGCGTAATTTGCCTGGCCTGCATTGCCCATGATTCCAATGATCGACGCAAGATTAACTATCTTGCCAAAACGCTGCTTGAGCATAACCTTTGAAACTATCTTCGTGCATAGAAAAGTGCCTTTAAGGTTTACTGCTATTACCTTATCCCACTCCTCTTCTGACATCCTTAGAAGAAGATTGTCTTTTGTTATGCCAGCATTGTTAATAAGTATATCTATTTTATTGAATTTGTCAAGAATTTTATCCACCATGTCCTGTATTTGGCTTTGGTCAGTAACGTCAACCTTAAAAGCAAGGCTTTCACGGCCTGAATCCTGTATTTCTTTTGCTGTTTTTTCAGCCTCTTCCAGATTTACATCGCATATGGCGATATTGGCTCCTTGTTTTGCAAAGAGCATTGCTATCTCCTTGCCAATACCTCTCGCTCCTCCTGTTACAATAGCCAGCTTGCCTTCTAAAACTAATTCGCACATAATCATTCCTTTCTTAATTCCGTTTGTCGATCGGGATAGAAATAAGGTTTTTTATATCTTCTATAGTTTCTATATTATAAACTGTTAATTCCGGATTTATTCTACGCAAAAGCCCTTTTAGCACCTTTCCAGGCCCTATCTCAAAAAACGTATCGCAGCCTTCTTGGCTGATTTTCAATATAGACTCTTCCCATCTCACAGGGCTGTATAATTGTTTCACAAGGTTTTCTTTTATGAACTCCACTCTGTTTTCACAATCAGCTGTTACATTGCTTATAATAGAGACTTTAGGGCTGGAAAATCTTGTTTTACCAAGCTCTTTTTTAAACTCCTCTGCAGCTTCTTTCATAAATGAAGAATGAAAAGGCCCGCTTACATTTAATATAATTGCCTTTTTAGCGCCTTTTTGCTCAGCCAGGGCCATGGCTTTTTGAACAGATTCTTTTTTTCCTGATATAACTATCTGTCCCGGACAATTTAGATTTGCTATCTCAGAGTCTGTCTTTTTACAGATTTCTTTCAGATCTTCTACGAAAATTCCAAGTATAGACGCCATGGTTCCTGGATTATTTAAAGCTGCCTGTTCCATTAATTCCCCTCTTCGTCTCACTAGCCGGATAGCATCTGAAAATTCTAAAACTCCGCTTGCAACCAAAGCGCTGTATTCTCCCAGGCTTAATCCAGCGCAAAAAACAGGCTTGAGATCGGAGCCTAAGGCCTGTAATGCAGCTATGCTCGCAGTTAAAATCGCAACTTGACTATTTGCCGTCTGTGTCAATTCTTCGATCGGGCCTTCAAAACAGAGCTTCTTCAGATCTAATCCTGGTAAAATTTTTTCTGCCTGGTCAAATATAGCCTTTGCTTCCGGAGAATTATCATACAGTTTTTTTCCCATTCCAACATACTGCGACCCTTGCCCCGGAAAAATAAAGCAAATATTTTTTACCATTTTATGACTACTGCTCCGTAAGTCAACCCTGCTCCAAATGCAACAAGCGCGACATTATCGCCTTTTTTAATCCTCTGTTCTTTATTTGCCTCTACCAGCGCAACAGCTGTTGAAGCCGATGACATATTGCCGTATTTTTCTATATTAAGAAAAATCTTTTTTTCCGGCAAGCCCATCTTTTTTGCAACAGCCATTAATATCCTTATATTTGCCTGATGAGGTATCAGTAAATCTATATCGCTGCATAAAAGCCCTGCTTTTGTAATTGCCTTATTCGCAGCATCTGCCATTACCTTTACCGCAATCTTAAATATCTCGTTGCCTTCCATTTTTAAAAAATGAAGCTTGGCCTTAACAGTCTCTTCTGTTGTAGGAATCCTGGAGCCTCCTGCTGGAAGTTTTAAAAGATTACTGCCTGAACCATCGCAGCCTATAAAATGAGAGATAATCCGTCTATCTTTACTCTTTCCTATAACGCATGCGCCTGCTCCGTCTCCGAACAATACACACGTAGACCGATCTTGCCAGTCAACAAGATTAGTCATCTTCTCTGCGCCTATAACCAGCACATTTTTATAAAGTCCTGAATCCACAAATTGTTTCGCAGTAATTATCCCGAATATAAAACCTGAACACGCTGCATTTATATCAAATGCGGCTGAGTTATAAGCGCCTATCTTATCCTGTATGATACATGAGGTAGATGGAAATGCCATATCTCCAGTTACTGTAGTAACAATAATCAAATCTATGTCTTCAGAAACCAGTCCTGCGTCTTTAATGGCAGCTCTGGCAGCCTCCACTCCCAGATCGCTCGCAGCAAATTCCTTTGGGGCAATCCTTCTTTCTTTAATCCCGGTCCTTGTCATTATCCATTCGTCTGATGTATCAACCATTTTTTCCAAGTCTTTATTTGTCAGCTTCATGACTGGTAGATAACAACCTAATCCAAGTATGCCAGCCTGTTCCATTATTGCTCCTTCCTGATAGCAATCGCTTCTATGATATGCTGATTTACGTTTTTAACTACCTCTTCTCCTGCAACTCGAATAGCGTTTTTTATTGCCTTAGGATTCGATGAACCATGTCCTATTATACATACACCGTTAACCCCGAGAAGCGGAGCCCCGCCATGCTCAGCGTAATCCATTTTTTTCTTCATTGACATGAAAGCATTTTTAGCCAGCAGAGCTCCCACTGCGGACAAGAAGCTGCTCTTTAATTCTTTCTTAAGCATTTCTCCAAGCGCATGAGCAACTGCTTCAGTAACCTTTAAAGCTACATTGCCCACAAGCCCATCGCATACTATTACATCACAATCGCCAACAAAAAAATCCCTGCCTTCTACATTGCCTATAAAATTAAGCCCTGAAGACTCAAGAAGGCTGTAAGTTTCCTTTAGAAAACCTGTGCCTTTTGATTCTTCTTCGCCTACATTTAAAAGCCCTACTCTCGGAGATTTTTTATTAAGTATATATTCTGAATAAGCGCTGGCCATGATGCCATATTGTAAAAGATGAGATGGTTTAGCATCTATATTAGCGCCTCCGTCTATCATCACTATAGGGCCTTTAAGAGTAGGCATAACAATCCCTATCCCAGCCCTTTCTATGCCCTGAAGAAGCCTGCATTTAAGCGTTGCAGCGCATACCATGGCTCCGGTATTGCCAGCGCTTACTATTGCATCTACCTTTTTCTCTTTTGCAAGATTAGAGAGACTAACTATAGATGAATCTTTTTTTCTTCTTACGCTTAAAACAGGCTGCTCATGCATTCCAATAACTTCAGAGGCATGATGTATTGATATATTGGAAGGAATGGGTTTGTATTTTTCGAGCTCTTTTTTTATTGAATCCTGATTCCCCACCAATGTAATCTCGTAATTAAATTCACGGGCTGCTAAAACAGCTCCTTCTACGTCTGAAAACGGGGCATTATCGGAACCCATGGCATCAAGGGCAATCTTAATCATATAAAACCCTCATTGTGCAACAATAAATGATAACTCAAAAATAAAAACTATTTTTTCTCCCTCTTCTTCTTCTCTTTAATCTGTATCACTTGCCTGCCTTTGTAATAGCCGCATACGCTGCATACGCGGTGAGGCAATTTGGGTGATTTGCAATTAGGACACATGGCAATGCTTTGCACGTGGACTTTCTGAGAACCTCTTCTTTTACCCTGTCTTGAACTTGAATGTCTTCTTTTCGGTAAAGGCATTTTGTAACCTCCATATTTTGCGAAGCCCCGCCCTTTTGGCGAGTCTTCTTAGTAGCCCGCCAAAAGGGCGGGACAAAGCAAGATTTAATGTAGAGGCCGATTCTCAATCGGCCCATTATGTTCGCAACCACAATCCCCTGTATTTAGATTCTGTCCGCAATTAGGACAAAGCCCCTTGCATTCAGCTTTACAAATAATTTTCACAGGACAATCTAGTATTATCTCCTGTCTTATCTCATCGTCCAGTTCCACTACTTCCGCAGGCCTGACCTCCTGTACCATGTTAAACTTTTTTCTAAAAATATCTTCAAATTTGCTAAGGCATTTCCCGCATGTGTATTCTACATACGTTTCCAGCGCAACATCCACAAAAATCTCAGTGCAAATCTTTGAAACATCCGCCTTTACATCTATAGGTTTAATAAAATTTATGCCTTCCGTATCTATTAAAAGCGCTTCCGGTTGGATCTTTTCGGATAATTCTAGTCCGCCTTCTGGTATCTTATCGACATATATTTTCATATTTTCAAAATAAGTTGACACTTTGACAATGTCAGAGTGTCAACTTACTGCAATGCGATAGGTGTCCCGGGCAATCATCAATTCTTCGTCTGTAGGAATCACCAGGGTCTTTGTCTCCTTTGAAACGACGCCTTTACAAATTTCCTCAATAAGGCCTGGGTTATTCTCTCCTATGCCCCCTGTGAAAATCACTGCATCGCATCCTGACATTACGCCCATATAAGCACCTATATATTTTTTTATCCTGTAAATAAAAATATCCAACGCCAATTTTGCTTTTTTATTTGCGCCTTTTTCTTTCATCAGTTCACGCATGTCGTTGCTTAACCCGGAAATACCTAAAAGTCCGCTTTTTTTATTTAGAATATCCATAACTGCATTTACATCTATATTTTCTTTTTCCATTATATAAGGTATGATAGCCGGGTCCAGATCGCCTGAACGCGTGCCCATCACAAGGCCTTCTAGAGGAGTAAAACCCATGCTTGTATCAATTGCCTTGCCGTTTTTTACAGCGGTTATGCTGCACCCATTCCCAAGGTGACATGTAATAAGCTTGAGTTCATTTAAAGGCTTCTTTAAAAGACGCTCTGCCTGTTCAGATACATATCTGTGGCTGGTTCCATGAAAACCATATTTACGAATCTTATACTTTTCATAAAATTTATAGGGGATCGCATAAAAATACGCATACTCAGGCATGTCATAATAAAAAGCTGTATCAAATACAGCCACATGGGGAATATTTGAGAGTATTTTCCTCGATTCATTTATTGTCAATAGGCTTGGCGGATTATGCAGCGGCGCCAGTTCAATAAAATCCTCTATCGCTTTTATAACATTATCATCTATTAAAATAGACTCCTTGAATCTGTCGCCTCCATGCACAACCCTGTGGCCCACAGCATCTATCTTAGACCCTGCCTTATCTAATATAATATTAATAGCCTCTTTATGGCTAGGGATCTTTTCTCCTATCCTCTCTAAAAGCCCTTTATCCAAAAGCCTTTCCGAACTAACTTGAATATCAAAAAGCTTGTATTTTATTGAAGAACTCCCGCTATTTAAAACAAGAATTAACAATGTATAGTCACCTCTGAATTTACACCCGTCAAAGAACTTTAGCGGGTGTAAATTAGCTAAGGAATTAGTTCTAAACTAATAACCCGCCTTGTGCCCTGACAGCTGTTATCGCAACTGCATCTATAATATCCTGAAAATCGCAGCCGCGCGACAGGTCGCTGGCTGGTTTCTGAAGACCCTGGAGAAGCGGTCCTATAGCGCGCGCTTTTGCAAGGCGTTGAGTTAATTTATATGAAATATTTCCGGCATCTAAATTTGGAAATATAAAAATATTTGCTCTGCCTTTAATTCTGGAATTAGGGTCTTTTCTATGAGCTACTTCCGGCACTACTGCACAATCGACCTGTATTTCTCCTTCTATGAGTAAGTCAGGCTCTCTCTCTCTTGCAATCCTTGTAGCTTCTTGGACTTTCTGTATGCTTTTACTAGAGCCGCCGCTGCCTTTAGTTGAGTAACTCAACATCGCAATCTTTGGCTGGTCATCTAATAGTATCTTTGCCATCCTTGCGCTTGATATTGCAATATCTGCCAGCTCGTCTGCAGTTGGATCAGGCACGATACCTGCATCAGCATATATAAAGATACCGTTAGACCCGAGAGTCTTATCGTCCAGTATTAAAAGCGTTGAGCTCGAAACTGTTTTTATATTCTCTGCTGGGCCTATGCAATAGATAGCCGCTTTTGCAACATCACGGGTAGTTATAGAAGCGCCTGCCACAGATCCATCTGCATCTCCAGCGCTAACCATAAGGCTGGCGTAAAAAACAGGATTTTCTGTGATTATTTTTAATGCATCTTCGGAACTAATTTTTTTGTGCTTACGTTTTTCGCAATATAAGGCTACATATTTATCCAAATCTTTTGATTTTTTATTATCTATTATCTCCAGTCCTTTCAAATCTATCCCTTGTTTTTTTGCCACTCCATTTGCCTCTTCATGATCGCCTATCAGAACAGGCACACAAATCCCGGATTTTAAAATACTCTCTATGGCCCTAAGAACTCTTTCATCGTGCGGTTCTGATAGTAGAATCTTTTTCTTCGCCTTACGGCCACGTTCGTATATCTTTTCTAAAAAGTTCATAATTTCGCTTTTATTGCTTTTTCAACAAATGCCGGCACAAAACCTTTTAAATTTGCTCCAAGGCTAGCAGCTTCCTTTATTAATTTTGAAGACAGATAAGAATATGCCTCTGATGGCATCATGAATATTGTCTCAACATCTTTAGAAAGTTTCCTGTTTGTAAGCGCCATCTGAAACTC
This sequence comes from Candidatus Omnitrophota bacterium, assembly GCA_018819285.1. Lineage (GTDB taxonomy): Bacteria > Omnitrophota > Gorgyraeia > Gorgyraeales > Gorgyraeaceae > UBA10183. The sequence continues at coordinate 17,518 of JAHJQM010000010.1, read as the reverse complement.
AAATTCAAAATCTGAAATCATCCTGAGTCCTCTTATGACAACTTTAGATTTTTTGCTTTTCACATAATCTACTACTAGGCCTTGAAAATCATCTATCTCAACACCTTTAATGCCTCTGGTAACCTTTTTTAAAAGTTCGACTCTTTCAGAAACATTAAAAAGGGGGTCTTTTTCGCTATTATGCGCCACTGCTACAATAACTTTATCAAATATTTTGATTGCCCTTTTTATGATGTCCAAATGCCCATACGTAATAGGGTCAAAACTACCTGGATATATGGCTATATTTTTCATAAAATTCCAATAGCGTATCGCCGTATTTATACGACTTGGTTTTCTTGAAATTGCCCAATACTTCAGGAAGACTTTCTTTCTTAAATACCTCTGCTATAACCAAAACATTAGGCGTTAGTATATCACAATTGGATAGTTCTATCAAGGTATTTTTAGCCAAGCCCATGTAATAAGGAGGATCAAGAAATACAATATCAAAAGAAGCCCCTGACTTTTGAAGTATGCCTATACCATTTATACAATCTTTATTATATATGTCATATGAAGTTTGCGAAATTCCTATCTTATTCAGATTTTTTTTTAAGACAGGGATACAACCATGATTATTATCAATAAATACGGTTTTTTCTGCGCCGCGCGACAATGCCTCTATGCCTATTGCTCCGCTTCCGCAATAAAGATCTAAAAAACTTGCTCCTCCAATCTGATTTTTGAGTATCTCAAACAAAGACTTTCTTACTTTATCAGACGTAGGCCTTATTCCAACCGGCATATCTATGATCCTGCCTTTATATTCACCTGCTACTATTTTCATATCTATTTACTTTCTAACAACTGTGCTCAAGACCTGGTCTTGAGCACAGTTGTTTATCCTACTGAAGCCAGTTCTAAGTCTTCCTTGCTAAATTTAGACAAAAGGCTATCTCTTATCAATCTGTTTTCAGGTAATCTTAAAAACCTGTCTCTTTTAATTAAATCAAATGCCTCTGCTTTAGCAAGTTCTAACAGATCCCTGTCCCTTACTATATTGGCTATCTTCAATTCAGGAAGGCCATGCTGCTTTGTGCCGAAAAATTCTCCAGGCCCTCTGATTTCAAGATCAGCTTCCGCTATCTTAAAACCATCTTGGGTATTCAGCATAGCGCTTAACCTGTGTTTTGCATCATCTGTCTTTGGTTCGCTGACTAATATGCAGTAAGATATGTGCTTACCTCTTCCAATTCTACCTCTTAATTGATGCAGTTGGCTAAGCCCGAATCTTTCGGCATGCTCTATAATCATCACGCTGGCATTGCTGATATCCACGCCTACTTCTATAACTACGGTTGAAACCAGCATATCTATTTTACGGTCTTTAAAATCGCACATTACCGTCTCTTTTTCTTTTGATTTCATCCTTCCATGCAAAAGCCCTATTTTTAAATCAGTAAAACGCTGGCTCAGATCTTTATGCATCTTAATAGCTGCTCTCAAATCTGATTTCTCTGATTCATCTATGATAGGATAAACTATATAAACTTGCCTGCCTATTTTTATTTCCTCTTCTGCGATCTTATAAGCTTTGTCTCTATTTTTTTCTTCGAAGAAAAACGTCTTGACGCCGCCTCTACCAGGAGGCAATTCGTCTATTGTTGACACATCCATATCTCCATAAACAGTCAATGCCAGAGTTCTTGGTATAGGAGTCGCTGTCATAACAAGTATATCTGGATTTTGTGATTTTGATTTTAATATTGCCCTTTGCATGACTCCGAATTTGTGCTGTTCGTCTATTACTGCAAGGCCTAATTTTTTAAAATTGACTCCTTCTTGAATAAGGGCATGAGTGCCTATGATAATATCTGCCTCGCCTGTTTCTATCATCTGCCGCCTGCGCCTGCGCTCTTCTTCTTTTAAATCTCCCGATAAAAGCATTACATTTATTCCAAGAGGCTTTATCAATGTCTTTATATTTCTATAATGCTGCTCTGCGAGTATCTCTGTGGGAACCATCAAAGCGCCCTGGTATCCATTTTGAACAGTCAGAATAAGCGCATATAAAGCCACTATTGTTTTCCCACTGCCAACATCTCCCTGTATAAGCCTATTCATCGGCTTTTGGCTCTTCATGTCTTCTTCTATTTCTCTTATCACCTTTGACTGGCTTTTTGTTAATTGAAACGGCATATTATTTTTAAATTTGCCTATCAGGTCGCCTTCCAATTTATGGCTATAACCGCTCAAATCTATCTTGATACTAGCTCTTTTTAACGCAATACCTGTCTGTAATATCATAAACTCGTCAAATATAATCCTTTCCCTGGCTTTTTTCAGAACCAAATCACTCACTGGAAAATGGATATTTCTCACAGCTTCTTTAAGTATCATGAGATTGTTTCTTTTGCGCATCTCAAACGGCAATATCTCTCTAACCTCGTCCACATAATTATCCACTGTAAATTTCATAATATTTCTGAACCATCGCTGGTTCAAACTTTCAGTAAGCGGGTATACAGGCACAATTCTCGCTATATGTACAAAATCTTCTTTTGTGCCAGTTAAGATTTCGTATTCAGGATTATTTATCTGCAGATAATTATATTTTTCCACCTTTCCATATAAAATCAATTCCTGGCCTATTTTAAATTTATCTTTCATATACGGCTGATTGAACCATGTAGCGTGAACTACCCCGGTAGAATCTCCGACAGCCACTTGAAATATACTCATGCCTTTTTTTGACATGCGGTCTCCAAAGGTAAGCACCTTTACTTTTATTGTTTCAAAATTTCCAGGCCTTATCTCAGTTATCTTCTTGATCCTGCTCCTGTCCTCATGCCTGCGCGGAAAACAATAAAGAAGGTCATATATAGTCTCTATGCCTAGATGGCTCAATGTACTTAACCTGGAAGGCCCGACGCCCTTAACAAATCTTGCAGAAATATTTAAATCTTTCATACCCATCATCCTATAAGTTGACACTCTGACAATGTTAGAGTGTCAACTTATTTTCAGGTTGTCAGTCCATTCTGGGATACGTTTGCGTTTTATAGTACTCATAACCTGCCTGAAGCCGTTTTTGAGGCCTGCTTTTTCAGCTAATTTGATCGCTTCTATGTATTCTCTGGCAGTGATCCTGCGGTCTATTTCTGGAAATTTATTTGCTGAATGGCACGGATAATATTGCGCCATTATATTAACATATGTATCTGGCGATAACTCATTAGCGATAAATTCAAATATTTTCTGACTGCCAGCTAAATCCTCAGGCAATACAAGGTGCCTTATCAAAATTCCTTTATTCGCAATGCCTCTATACATCTTTAAACCTCCTACTTGTCTGTACATCTCTTTTGCTGCAATTTTATTAACCTCAAAATAATCCGGGGCATTTGAATATTTTTTAGCTGATGTATTGTCGGAATATTTCATATCTGGCATATATATATCAATTATCCCGTCTAAAATCTCCAGGGCCTCTACTGATTCATATCCGCCGCAATTATAAACTAATGGAACTTTCAAACCCTTATCTCTTGCAATAAATATCGCTTCCAACATCTGCGGTATATAGTGAGTAGGCGTTACAAAATTTATATTATGGCAGCCTTCTGTCTGTAATCTCAGCATCATGACTGCTAGTTCTTCTGCGCTTGTTTCTTTGCCCTGGCCTAACTGGCTTATAGGATTATTCTGACAGAATACGCACCTGAGACTGCAATGCGTAAAAAATATCGTACCTGAGCCGTTCCTGCCTGAGATTGGAGGCTCTTCGCCAAAATGAGCGTGAAAACTTGAAACCATCGGCAACTTCCCTGCTTTACAGAATCCCGTCTGGCCCTTCAATCTATCAACTCCGCATTTACGCGGACAAAGCCTGCACGATTCCATTAATTTATAAGCTTTTTTAATATAGTCTATCATATCTATTTTTCTTGCACATTATATTATCTTAAGCTATTTTCTATATGAGTTCAACATATCTAAAAATTCTTTTGGAACATTGTATTTAAACTTAACTGCTTCATCGCAATATTTAATAGCTAGATTATATTGCTTATCATAAAAATAAGCTTCAGCTAAACCAAAATATGCCCTGGCATAATCTGGATTTATTTCTAATGCTTTCCTGTATGACGATATCGCCTCTTTACATTTGCCAAGACGTATGTACAACACTCCTAAGTTATTATAAACACTTATAGAATCCGGGTTTATTTTTAATGCCTTTTTGTACCAGCGTACTGCCTTTTGCAATCTACCCATATCAGCATACGCTGCACCTAGATTAAGATATAATTTCCAATTATTAGGCGCGCGTATCAATGCTTTTTTGTACCAGTATATTGCCTTCTGAAATTTACCTGTGTCAGCATACGCATTACCAAGATTAATATACAATCTCAAATCATGAGGAGCATATTTTAATGTCCTTTTATAAAAAAATACAGGATCTTTCCAATATTCATTCTGCCTAATAGTCAAGAGAGAATAAATAGTTAATAGAGTCACGATAGAAATAATGGCAATAGGATAAAAATTTTTATTTTTGTATAAACACACTAGGCCTTTTGCCAAAATTAGAAAAAAACCTATCGATGGAACATACAACCAATGCTCGCTCATATAAGCATTGATTGGATAAATATTTGAGACCGGTAAAAGCGCAACTAAAAACCAGAAAATAGAGAAAAAAATCAATTCGTTATCTTTCTTTTTCTTTAAGGCATAAAACAAAAGAAAAACAAATATTAAAAAGCCTGTTATTACATTAGCGTTGATCAAGCTAAATGTTTTTAGCCCATATGCCATATGCAGGTCAAGCGGAAATACTAACAGCCTAAAATACGTAGTTAAAGCTGCAAAAAAACCCAAAACCCTTTGAAAAATACTGGTAAAATAAATTATTTCTGGCTTTAAAAAAATAACCCTTAATAAAATATAGGTAAAAGTTATTTCCAAAATAAAAAGAAAATGTTTAAAATTAATTTTTTTCTTGAAAGCAAAGTGATAAATTAAAATTAATGCCGGAAGAATTAAGCCTGTCTCCCTAGATAATAATGCGGCAATATAAGTTAGTCCAATAATTGCATAAGATTTCGAGCGTATATAAAGGGATAGACAAATAAAGATAAATAACGCCCCTAACATATCTGAAAGTCCGGAAATATAACTTACTGATTCTATATGTACAGGATGAACGATAAATAGAATAGCTGTAAGGCATGCCAGAAAGATATCAGCGTAAAGAATATTAATAAACCAAATGATAGCGAAAGCTACTGAAATATGTAAAAAGATATTTACAAGATGGTACCCCCTAGCGTCTAATTTCCACAATGAATACTCTATCGCATAACTAACCATCTGAAGGGGGCGATAAAAAAAATACTTTGTATTAGTATCCGTAGATATAGCCCCGCTAAAAAACTTCCCTATGTTAGGCAAATTTCTTATGTAAAGATTATCCTTAACTAGAAGATGATCATCCCAGATAAAGCCACTGTTTATAGAATTAAAATAAACAACGAAACCTAAAGATATTATTAAAATAAAATAGATTATTATATTTTTATCCGCAATAGTTTGATATTTCATTTTATAGAAATAAAATATTCTTTGGCTTTAAGTCTAGAGTTTGTTTAAATTTGATTAGAAATTCTCCTTGCATATATAATTATATTGTGCTATTATTCTAACCTAAATCATTATACAAATAAAGGAGATTTATACATGTCAAAAGTTTGTGAAATATGCGGAAAAAGGCCTATAGCGGGAAGAACCATTGCGCGAAGAGGTTTGGCAAAAGCAAAAGGCGGCGTAGGATTAAAGATAACAGGAGTAAACCGAAGAAGATTTATGCCTAATCTGCAGGCTGCTAAGATTATTGTAAAAGGCACTGTAAAAACAATAAAGATATGCACATCCTGCCTTAAAGCCGGCAAGGTCCAGAAGGCTTGATATCCTCTATCTTCAGCTGAACAGTACTTACACCCTGCCAATTATTAAGCGAAACAGTATAAGCCATATCAAACATAATATTATTTCTCAGCGCAAGTTCTATATCGCTATCCCTAGCCATCCCAAACCCTATTGCCTCAAAATTTTTCTTACCATCAGTAACTTGAAATTTAATATGCTCTCCTTTCAATACCCTCAACGGCTGAGCTAATCTCAGATTTCTGGAACAAAATATCGGCTCAGGATTTCCTTCTCCGAAAGGTTCAAGCTTCGCTATATCCTCTGCTATTTTATAATCGAGCATGTTTAACTCTATATCCATATCAATACAAAGCGATTGGATTAAATCTTCTGTTGTCATGGTGTTGACAGCTAATTCATTTATCAATTTTATAAATCCAGCCAGATTTTTTTCAAGTATAGTCAGGCCACACGCATATTGGTGCCCTCCGTATTCTTTTAAGAATTCCTCGCAGCTGCTGAGTGCTTCGAATAAATGGAAATTTTCAATAGACCTCCCAGAGCCTCTTCCTATACCGTCTTTAGTTGAAATAAGGATCGCTGGCCTGTTAAATCTATCTGATATCCTGGAAGCAACAATACCCATCACCCCTGCGTGCCAGTTTTCATTATGAAGCACTATCACCTTATGGTCTTTAAAATTTATATCTTTTTCTATTTTGAATATCGCCTCTTTCAAAGTATCTTTTTCTATCCTTTGCCTTTCCTGATTTGCCTTATTTAATTTATTTGCAAGCGAGTTCGCCTTCTCATCATCATCTGTTAACAAAAGCTCTACTGCTGTGCCTGCAGAACCAAGCCTTCCAGCTGCATTTATCCTGGGACCCAAAATAAAGCCTATTTCAAAAGCTCCAATCTTATCTTTTTTAATGCCACTTACTTCAATAAGAGCCTTCACCCCTTTGTTAGAACCTGCGTTTTTAAATAATTTCAAGCCCTCTTTAACAAGAATTCTATTCTCTCCTAATATAGGGGCTATGTCAGAAATAGTGCCAAGCGAAACAAGGTCCAGGTGTTTCCAAAAATTCTTGTTATTTAGCTCAGAGCTCAATGCCTGGCATAATTTAAACGCTATACTGACCCCTGAAAGATTTTTATCAGGATAAGCGCACCCTTTTTGATGAGGATTTATTGTCGCATGAGCATTGGGTAATATCTTAGGAGGCTCGTGGTGGTCTGTCACTACCACATCTATGCCGTGTTTATTTAGTGCGTCTACTTCTTCATGGCTGGATATTCCGCAGTCAACTGTAATAACGAGATTTGCTTTTATTCTTACAGCCTCTTCTACTCCGCTTGAACCTAACCCATAACCTTCAGTAAGCCTGTCCGGGATAAAGTAAGCAGGCTCTACGCCAAATTCTTGCAAAGTAAAAAATAAAAGCGCTGTAGCGGTTACGCCATCCACATCATAGTCGCCGTGAATAAGTATCTTTTCTTTCTTATCTATGGCTTTTCTTATGCGAGAAACCGCTTCGGATACGCCTTTCATTAAAAATGGGTTGTAAAGTTCGGACAGGTTGCTATTCAGGAATGATTTTATATTATCAACATCGTGCATACCCCGATTTATAAGCAACTGAGCAATTATAGAAGATATTAATAGATTGTCGCTCAAATATTTCTGGCGCGATAAGTCAGGTTGCTTTATATTCCATTTTTTCATAAGCGATGGCTATTCATTGGTTCTATGTGCACAATTACATCTGTAATGCCTGGAATTTTTTTCTTAAGCGTATCGCTTATCCTGTGGCTAAGCTCATGCGCAGCGTCAACGTGCATACTCGTGTTAACTGTTACATGAAGATCCACATGTACATCGTCTTCTCTTCCTCTTGTTCTTATTTTGTGTATAGCCTTTACTTCGGACACATCGCTCACTACTTTGGCTATCTTTGCTTTTTCAATAGCTTCTCCATCGCACAATACATCAGAACTTTTCTTTAATATTTCAAATCCAGCCTTAGCGATTAAAATGCCTATCACAAACGCCACAATCGTATCAAGCATAGGAAAACCTGCTTTTATAGATACCAATGTTACAATAACTGCGCCTGAGACAAATATGTCGGTTTTTGTATGTATTGAATCGCAGACCAATATGTCGCTGGATAGCTCTGTTCCTTTTTTATATTCATATCTCATTACCACTACATTAATGAGAGATGCGATTACCATCAGGCCAAAACTAAACATATTTACATCAGGAACCACGGGATGGAACAGCCTTAAAATAGAATCTTTTATAATATCGAAACTTGCTAAAAAAAGCATGACCGCAATGCCCAGCGTAGCAACAGTCTCGTATTTTTTATGGCCATACGGATGGTCTTCATCTATCGGCTTAGATGCAGCCCATATGCCTACAAGGCCTATAATATTCGAAGCGCCGTCTGCAAAAGAATGCACTCCGTCCGCTGTCATGGCAGCAGACTTCGTAATAAGCCCATATATGAGCTTACTAAAAGCCACAAGCCAGTTAAAAAAAAGAATGACTATTAATATTCGCCTAATTTCTTTAAATTTATCCAGATGCATAATCGCCTCTGAATTTTGAAGATTGCTAAAAGCAATCTGCAAAATTGATTAAGGAATTTATGTCTATTGCTAACAGGACATCTTGTAGGGAACGGTTTTAAACCATTCCCTATATTATTATTTCGATTGCCTTGTATGCCAAGATATAATCAAAGGGGATGCAATGTACACTGTTGAATATACTCCTGATATCATGCCTGCCAGAAGCACGAATGAAAATGGCCTCAGCACCTCTCCTCCAAAAAGAAAGATTGAAAAAACAGCCAATAACGTCATGAAACTCGTAAGTACTGTTCTTGAAAGTGTCTGATTAACGCTCATATTTACAATCTCTCTTATAGATGCTTTGCGGTATAATTTTAAATTTTCCCTTATCCTATCATATATCACAATAGTATCGTTTATTGAATAACCTGCTATTGTAAGAAGCGCAGCTATTATATTTAAATCCATTTCTCCGCCTAATAGAGCCAATCCTCCCATGCCAACAAGAACATCATGAAAAAGCGCTATTACGCCTGCGGAAGCGTATATAATATTTTTAAATCTGATGCCCACGTAAATCAATATACCTGCAAGGCTCCACATGAGCGCTAGAAACGCGTTCTTCTTAAGATGTCTTCCAACAGAAGGCCCTACTTTTTCAACGCGCAATAATTCTGCAGGATTATTTTGAAAACTTGTTTTAAGGGCCTCACTTATCTTAGTAGTCTCGTCTGTGGCTGTCTTTATTAAAACCTGGTTTTTATTTGCGAATTGTTGTATAGTCGCATCTTTTAGGCCTATAGCGTCTATTGACTTTCTGACCTCGTCCGCGCTCACAAGGCTGGCAAAAGAATATTCCTGTATCTGGCCGCCTGTAAAATCAATACCGTACATCTTTTCCCCGCGCATCAAATATGTGCCCAAGCCTATAGTTAGTATAATTATTGATACCGTGTAAGCAATCCAGCGCTTAGCTATAAAATCAATATTGGTCTTTGGAAATAACCTTAGCATGTGCAGTTTTGTGAAACCCTTGTTATTTGAAAGAATTTCGAAAATTATACGCGTCACAAATATGCCTGTGAACATACTGGCGATCAAACCTATAGTAAGGGTAACTCCGAAACCTTTTATAGGTCCTGTTCCAAACTGGAACAAAAGCGCTGCTGCTATAAGCGTTGTAATATTTGAATCAAATATAGCGCTGTATGCTTTGTCATATCCAAAAGATATAACACTCCTCATGTGCTTGCCTGTTGCTATTTCTTCCCGCATGCGTTCAAATATAAGAACGTTCGCATCAACTGCCATGCCAACTGTCAGAATCATGCCTGCGATACCAGGCAATGTTAGAGTAGTATGTATCCATCCCAATGTTCCAAGGATTATTACAAAATTTAGAAGCATTGCAAAACTTGCAATCATTCCTGCGAATAAATAATAGACTACCATGAATATAAAAACTAAAAGCAGCCCTATGAGAGAAGCTCTAATACCGCTATTTATAGAATCTCGCCCCAGCAAAGGCCCTATTGTCCTCTCTTCTTCTATGTAAATCGGAGCAGGTAAAGTGCCTGCGCGTAAAACTATAGCCAGGTCGCTTGCCTCTTCTACTGTAAACCTTCCAGTGATACTTGCCTTGCCGGAAGGAATCCTCTCGTTTATTCTCGGCGCTGAATGAACCTTGCCATCCAGAACAATCGCCAATCTCTTCCCTGCATTCGTACCTGTTATCTCAGAAAATATACTGGCGCCCTTGGCATTAAATTCAATCGCTACATAAGGCTCATTGAAACGGGACTGGTCAAACTTTACTTCTGCGTTTACAAGCGTGTCGCCTGTAAGTAAAGTGTTTTTATTCAATAATATCTTTTCTTTATCCACAGCTTTGAGTTCATAACCCTCTAGCACCTCGCCTTGCAAGGCCTTGGAGTACAATTCCTGATTATCCTCAACAAGCTTAAATTCTAAAAGGGCGGTCTTGCCTATAAGCTCTCTTGCCCTGTCTCTATCTGTAACCCCGGGAAGCTGGACAACTATTTCGTCAGAGCCTTGTCTATAAACAGAAAGTTCTTTTACCCCGAATTCGTCAACCCTATTGCGTATAATTTCCAGGGCTTTAGCAGGCGCATCTTCTCTTGCTTCTTCAGGAAGTTTTGACGTGTCTACCTTAAGCAAAAGATGCATACCGCCCTGTAAATCCAGCCCAAGATTAATTTTTTCCTTAAGAGGCAGCATACCCACTAACGCAAATATCAGAACGCCAAGGGCTAACGCTATCCTCCCTTGCAAATTTTTAGTCATTTGAACCTCCGCGGCTTTTTTTTACATATCCTATTGCGTTCTTATTTACCTCTATTTTCACATTATCATCTATCTTAAGAGTCAATGTGGTATCTTTTACGTTCAATATAGTGCCATGAACGCCTCCTGTAGTGACAACCTCGTCATTCTTATTAAGCCCTGAAAGCATCTTTTCATAATCCTTTTGTTTTTTCTGCTGCGGACGTATAAGCATGAAATAGAATATCACAAATATTAATATTATCGGTAAAAAATTTGCTATCATTGCTGTGCCTGAAGAACCTTGCATATCATCCTCCCATTGTATGTTGTAGGGAACGGTTTCAAACCACCCCCTACTAAAATGTTTTATCCTCGAATTCTTTTTTTAATTCCAAAAACCTATCTTCCCTTATTGCCTTACGAATCCTATCTAATAAGTTTACATAAAAATATACGTTATGTAAAGAAGTAAGTCTCAAACCCAATATTTCTTCTGTATTAAATAAATGCCTTATATATGAGCGGGAATAGTTTTTACAGGCAATACAGCTACAGCTTTCGCTTAAAGGCCTCAGATCTTTGGAATATTCTCCGTTCCTTATTATAAGCCTTCCTTCATTTGTATACGCTGCTCCATTCCTGGCGTTTCTGGTGGGCACAACGCAGTCAAACATATCAATACCCATCTCTATTGCCTTAAAAAAATCATGTGGCATGCCAACTCCCATTGTATATCGCGGCTTATCTAGAGGCAAATATCTCACAGCATTTTCCATCATTTCATACATGAGCTCGGTCGGTTCCCCTACGCTTAAGCCGCCAATAGAATACCCATCGAAATTCATATCCACAAGTTCCTCTGCCGCCCTCTTACGCAAATTTGGATACGTGCTGCCCTGAACAATACCAAATAGTAAGGGGCGGACGTGCCTGCCTTCTATATCAATATCGTTCGAGCGAGACACCAAAGGCGCCGAGTCTAAAACCATCTTTGCAAATTCTTCCTTCGAGCGCTTCGCCCATCTATTCGTCAATACAAGCGACTGCTCTGCTTTATCTTTTGTACTAGGATAATGCAGACATTCATCCAGAGGCATCATTATATCACTTCCTAATTCATGCTGAAGCTGTACAACTCTTTCAGGCGTTAAAAAATGCCTAGAACCGTCTACGTGAGAATTAAATTCAACCCCTTCTTCTTTAACCTTCATCAACGTTGCCAGGCTAAATACCTGAAATCCTCCGCTATCTGTAAGTATTGTCTTATCCCAAGACATAAATTTATGAAGTCCGCCTGCATTCTTAATAATCTCCATGCCTGGCCTGAGATAGAGATGATAAGTATTTCCCAGGATTACGCTTGCCCCGCAATATTTAACATCCTCGCTAGATAGCGCTTTAACTGTTGCCTGAGTACCGACAGGCATAAATACAGGCGTCTCCACAACGCCATGCGCTGTCTCCAGTGCACCAACTCTAGCATTAGTAAATCTGTCTTTATGAACTATTTTAAACATAACAGCTCTGTTCAAGACCAGGTCTTGGTCACAGCAATACTGTGCTCAAGACCTGGTCTTGTTCATGTTATCAGCATCGCATCCCCATACGAATAAAATCTATACTTTTCTCTTATTGCTTCTTGATACGTTCTAAATAAAAGTTCTTTTCCGCAAAATGCTGCTACAAGCATCAAAAGCGTTGTCTTTGGAAGATGAAAATTTGTCAAAAGCGCATCAACCGCATTAAATTTATAACCAGGATAAATAAACAACTCCGTCCATCCTGTTGTGGGAGATAGACATGCATATCCCTTGCCATTAGAAAAAAATGTCTCTAATACCCTTGCGCTTGTTGTCCCAACAGCAATTACCCGGCCTTTTCTATTATTTAATCTATCAATAACCTTGTTCTCTATTTCGCAATATTCTTTTTCCATTTCATGTTCTGTTATGTTTTCATTACTAACAGGTTTAAATGTCCCATACCCAACATGAAGCGTAACATATTCCACACACACTCTCTTTTCAGAAATATCCTCTAAAACCTTTTTTGTAAAATGCAGCCCTGCTGTAGGAGCTGCCACAGCGCCGTTTTTAGACGCGTAAACTGTTTGATATCTTTCTACATCAGAATCATTTGTTTGGCGTTTTATATACGGTGGCAAAGGCATCTGGCCTAATTTATTTAGCACCTTTTCTAAATTGCCATTGCAATCAAACTTCAAAAATCTCCTGCCTTTCTCTATCCTTGCCACGCTAGCCTTTAGCTCTCCATCGCCGAATATAATCTTGCTCCCGACTTTACATCCTCTTGCGGGTTTCAAAAGCGCTTCATATTCCTCCGCTTCATTACTGTTCAAGTGAACATCCTGGTCAAACATGCGAGCAGAGTCGAGAACCAAGACTTCTATTTTCCCGCCAGTCTCTTTTCTGCCCAAAATTTTTGCAGGCAGAACTTTTGTATTATTCAATACTAACGAATCTCCCGGATTAAGATATTCTATTATATCCCTAAAAATCCTGTGTTCAATTCCCCCTGTATCTTTATGTAAGACTAAAAGCCTTGACTCATCCCGTTTTTCAGCAGGATACTGCGCAATTAATTCCTTTGGGAGATTGTAATCAAAATCAGATAATTTCATTGTTTTCGGCCTATGAAGAGAATTATAATGGAAAGCACGATACTTAAGAGGATTGATGTTGCTAATGGGAAATAGAATACGAAATTCTCTTTTTTAATATAAATATCACCTGGGAGCTTACCAAACCATGGGATCTTGCCTGCAAATATGAACAAAATCCCAATCGTTACTAAAATTACCCCAAAGAATATTAAAATTTTACCAAAATTGCTAACATCTGCCATAATGTTCCACCAAAAATTACGCTAACTTTAAGTAACTTTCGCGCGTTCTAACTCTGAAAATACGCAACCGCAATATTTCTGCCTGTATAGATTTTCTTTTTTCGCCTGCTCCTGAGCGTCTTTGAAGCCTGGCCTGAAGTCCTGATAGTAAAACTGAATGCCCTTTTCTTCTGCTACATTTTTACCTATATTTTTAACCTTTTCATGATCCTGGTATGGGCTTACAAGAAGTGTGGTAGTAAAAGCGTCAAAACCATTGCCTTTCGCAAAATTCGCTGTTTCAGAAAGCCTTAATTCCCAGCAAAGCGAACATCTTTCAGGAGAATCCTCCTTTGATAAAACCGACCTAAAATATTCCTCCATCTTATAATCTGGAATTATTACCTCAAATCCTATTTTTAAAGCAGCTGCAGACAAAGTATCTTTACGCCTTTTATATTCGCTGGGTGGATGTATATTGGGATTATAAAAAAACCCCGTGATTTTATCAAATTTTTTATCAAGGAGTTCTTTTACAGGGTACAACGCACAAGGTCCGCAACAGATATGCAGAAGTAGTTTCATAACCTCTATTTTTAACTTTCTAATAATTCATCCGGAATGTCAAAATTGGCATAAACATTCTGAACATCATCATGTTCTTCTAGCGCTTCTACTAGCCCCATAACTTGCTTTGCCGCTTCGCCTTCCAGCTTTATGACAGTAGAAGGTATCATTGTAATCTCGCTAGATTTTGTTTTTATTTTATTATTTTCAAGTGCCTTCCTGACAGTCTCTAAATCCCTTGCATCAGTAGTTACTGCGTACACGTCTTCTTCTGTCTGCATATCTTGGGCGCCAGCGTCCAAAACTATGCCCATTATCTTATCTTCATCAGGATTGGCTTTTCTATCTATTTCTATGTAACCTTTTTTCTGGAACATCCAACTGACAGAGCCTGCGCCTGCTATATTGCCGTTCTTTTTTGAAAATATATTCCTTATATCTGCTGTTGTGCGGTTCTTATTATCAGTTAAAAGCTCCGCCATTATTGCAACGCCTCCTGTGCCGTAACCTTCTATGGTGAATTCCTCGTAAGTAACGCCTTCCAGTTCTCCTGTGCCTTTTTTGATTGCGCGGTCAATATTATCCTGAGGCATGCTGGACTGCTTTGCCCTGTCAACAGCCGTTCTTAACCTTGCGTTTGTAGCAGTATCTCCACCGCCATTTTTCGCAGCAACAGTTACTTCCCTGATAAGTTTTGTAAATAGATTCCCTCTTTTTGCATCTGTTGCCGCTTTTTTGTGTTTAATTGTAGCCCATTTTGAATGACCTGACATGTTTAAGCCTCCTGTTCTTCTTTCCTTGTTTCCTGGTATTTTGCAATAATCGTCTGCGCTTGTTTCGCAGGCACCTCATCATAATGCGAAAATCTCATTGAGTACGAACCCCTGCCTCCTGTTATTGATTTCAGCTCAGACGCATATTTTGGCATTTCAGCTATGGGGACCTTTGCCTTTATTACTTGATATTTACCCTGAACATCCATCCCTGCAATTCTGCCGCGCCTTGAATTCAAATCACCTGTTATGTCTCCCATAAATTCTTCAGGCACAATAACATCCACATCCATTATGGGCTCAAGCAGTATTGGGTTTGCTTCAAGTACTCCTTTTCTCAAAGCCATTGCTCCTGCGATTTTAAAAGCCATATCAGAAGAATCGACGTCATGATATGAACCATCATATACAATAACTCTCATGTCAACTATCTGATAACCGGCAAGCGCTCCATGAGACATAGCATCCACAACGCCCTTTTCAATAGATGGTATATAATTTTTAGGTATTACTCCGCCCACAACCTTATCTACAAACTCAAAACCTTTGCCTCTCTCAAGAGGCTCTAGCTGAAGCCAGCAATCCCCATATTGGCCATGACCGCCCGTCTGCCTCTTGTATTTACCCTGAAGTTTTGTCATTTTTTTGATAGTTTCTTTATACGCTACCTTAGGAGTGCCTTTTTCCACATCCACGCCAAATCTCTTTTTAAGGCGATTTATCATTATATCTAGATGTAAATCTCCCATACCTGATATTATAAGCTCCTTTGTCTGATCTTCCCTTTTTGACTTAAATGTCTGATCTTCATTGGTAAGCTTATGCAGCGCTATGGAAATCTTGTCTTCGTCTCCCCTGGTCTTTGGTTTTATTGAAAATGAAATCGCAGGTTCTGGAAATTCAATGGGCTCAAAAATTATCTGGTCTTTTTCAATACACAATGAATCCCCTGTTAAAGTATCCTTTAATTTTGCAACAGCTACAATATCTCCTGCAATTGCCTCGGTCATAGCCTTTTGCTCTTTGCCAAATACGCTTAAAATATGGCCTATTCTTTCTGTAGTTCTTTTCGTAGCATTATAAAAAGACGTATCTGCTTTAATGCTGCCTGTGTATACCCTAAAAATAGTCAACTGGCCTACATACGGATCAGAAACTGTTTTAAATACAAATCCGCTAAAATTCCCGGTTCCATCAAGCTTCAGTTCTTTATTCTGGCCTGTATTCGGGTCTTTTGCTTTCTTTATCTTCATATCAAGAGGCGAAGGCAGTATATCAAACATGTTAGACATAAGTTCTTTTATGCCTATGTTTAAAGTTGCTGAACCGCAATATATAGGAAATAGCTCTCTATTTGAAACTGCTTCTTTAAACCCATTTTTTATTTCTTCAGGACTCAACTCTTTGCCTTCCAGATATTTTTCCAGGAGTTCGTCATTTTTTTCTGCCACAGCCTCAATCAGAGAATTCTTCAACTCTAAGGCCTTCTCTTTATCTTCCCCGCTGAGTTTATCTGTAGCTTTTGTATCTAAAATGTCTACTACGTCTTTAAAGCCAGGGCCTGTCTCTATGGGCATGTTTACCAAAACGCAGGATTTGCCGAATTTTTCTTTTACAGAATCCACTACTGCATAAAAATTAACATTCTCTTTATCTAATTTATTTAAAAATATAACCCGTGCCAGGCCTATGTCACTCGCCATTGACCACGTCTTTTCAGTGCCTACCTGAATACCATCATGGGCATCCACTAAAAGGACTGCGCTGTCAGCTGCATTTAAAGCTGAAAGCATCTCTCCTATAAAATCAGCATAGCCTGGTGAATCTATAATATTAATGCGCTTACCTCCATATTTAAAACTAAGGATACTGGCACTTATGGAAACTTTTCTTTCTATTTCATCTTCGCTATAATCGCTGACAGTTGTACCATCATCAACCTTCCCTAACCTATTAGAAGCGCCTGCGTTATAAATAACAGCCTCCGCAAAACTTGTCTTTCCGCTCCCAGCGTGGGATATTAAAGCTATATTGCGTATATCTTTATTAGTATAATCAGCCAAGGCAGACCTCCTTATTTTGGGAAATTATAACATAAAATAAAAAGGGGCGCAATATAAATTGCGCCCCTTTAAATTTAACCGGAGCAACTACCTACTCTCCCATGCCGTTGCCAGCATAGTACCATCGGCCTTGGAGGGCTTAACTTCCGTATTCGGAATGGGAACGGGTGTTTCCCCTCCAGTATTATCACTCCGGAATTTTTTTAAGACCAGATCTTGTACACAGTTTACTGTGCTCAAGACCTGGTCTTGATATCAGCAATGCTTGCTAAACCAACAAATTAATAAGTGGCCAAGCCTTTCGGCAGATTAGTACCAGTCAGCTGAAACCCTTACGGGCCTTACACACCTGGCCTATCAACCTCGTAGTCTACAAGGTGCCTTATCTCCATGAAGGAGAGGGATATTTTATCTTAGGGGAGGCTTGGCGCTTATATGCATTCAGCGCTTATCCTTTCCGAACATAGCTACCCAGCAAATGCCACT
>JAHJQM010000002.1 GCA_018819285.1 Candidatus Omnitrophota bacterium | reverse complement strand
GCTGGATGAATGACTATCCTCGTAAGATACTGGGTTACAAGACACCAAACGAGTTGGTTTTAAATATTACAAATAACAGGTCAGGGGTTTTGAATTGAAAATTTTCGCAATATGAGTTACAATTCACCACTTAAAAGATTAATGAAAAAAAGCTTGCAAGTAAAGGGTTAATTTGGTATAATTATATAAGTATTATAAAAGTTTTAAATTAGGAGGATGTTATGAAAAAAAGATATTTATTAATTTTATTTTTTATTATCTGCATAACAGGCAAAGCTTATGCATGGAAAGCTCCTGTCGGCGTATGTAAAACCAATTGCAGGGCTAGTGAAGGTGTTATATGTCTTGAAAGAAAGCCATGCGAGCCTGTTAATAATGCATTAGAAGAGGCTGCCAGGGATTGCAGGGCAGGCGGGCCTAGCATGTATGAAAACGTAACCAAATCAACTTTTTTAGACATCTTTTCTCAAGCTTTGAGGATTGATAGAGAATTGCCTGGGGCTATAAGCCAGCTTTCCGATGAACAGCGTTACGAGTTGGAATCTAGGCTATTGGCAGGAAAAGGTATCGATATGTTTATAGGGGCTAATCCTAAAGACCCATTTACCAGAGACGAATTAATAGCTATATTGAAGTCAGTGAGCATAGAAGATGACCTAGGCCTTTCAACAGGCTTGTCTAATCAAACTTTTAATTTAAATAATGAAAAATTAGTGGTGTATGACCCGGTACTTTATGTTGACGAAGGCAAAGGGTTTGAATTATGGCAGAGAAAAGAGAACTTTAGCCAGCAGAGCCTGGGCCAAGAGAAATATTATGTGGCAAAGATAGACGATTGCAATAATGCCAGGATAGTTTTTGGCGATAACCAGAAAGGTAAGATACCTAGCGTAGGTTCAAAACTGAAAGCCGAATATAAAATTCTAGGCCGCCAGGATGATACGGTGACAAAATGCGAGATAGCAATGCTTTTGTCAAATCCAGCTATTGCAAAATCCTTAAAGGATAGATATAATCCTGCTAAGCCGCTTACCAAGGAGAATTTTGCAGATCTTTTGATCAGGTCTATGCGACTTCAAAAAAAATTGCCGCCTAATTACGCTAATCTAGTTCCTGAAAAATTATATTTAGTGGAGACAGAGCTATTGTCTAAGAATGGAATAAATATATTTACAGGCTCGAAACCATCGGATTCAATCACAAGAGAAGAGCTTGCAAGAGTCTTATATAATTATCCTGTTATTGAGATAATAGGGAATAGTAGCGGGAAAAAGAACCAGCGTTTTGAACTTAATAATGCCGGATTCTCCATATATGACCTACACATTTACGTCAATGAAGGCGCAAAGGATGAAGAATGGAATAAGAAGAATAGCTTCATTGAAAGCTTTTCTATGAGCAAAGACTGTTTAGTTAAACTGGATTCAGGTAATTATGCGAGCATCTATTTTGGAGATGATAAACAAGGTAAAATTCCTGCTCAAAACTCTCCTATCAAAGTAAGTTACAGGCTATATTCTCCCTTGGCATTGCTTACAGAAGATGATATAATGTGTGTGCTTGGAAAGTTAGCCCCTGTTGCTGAGGCGTATGAGCCTCCTCCTGGACCACCGGATTTCCCTCCGCCTACAGATGGATATGAAGAACCGGCAACGCACATCTAATATAATATTAGCATTTTTCAGTATCTTATTAGCGTTACTTTTATGCGAAATAGGACTGCGTTTTTTACCATTCAATACAGGCGGCTATTTCATATGGCCTCCTCATTTTCATTTTGTATTAAATCCGATTTCTGAAATTACTCCCGGCATATATGGCGAATCCAGGTTTATTGTGAATTCAAAAGGTATAAGAGGCGAAGAAATTCCAATAGGCCCAGCGTATAAAATATTAACTATCGGAGGAAGCACTACGGAATGCCCTTTATTGGATCAGAACGAAACATGGCAATTTCTTTTACAGAAAAGATTAACGCAGGTTACCAATGGTAAGGTTTGGGTAGGCAACGCTGGTAAAAGTGGAAATACTACAAGACATAATATTTTGCAGATGAAATATTTATTGCCGCAATTTCCAGATATTGATACCGTTATAATTTTTATAGGCATAAACGATTTAACTATAGCCCTCTCAAGGGATATGGGATATATAAAACGAAACGAAACAGAACAAGAATTGTTAATGTCAGCTTTTAGCGTAATCCCGTTATGGCATAAAAATAATTTACCGTTCTATAAAAATATGGCTATATGGAAAGTTTGCAAGAAAATCAGATATCTTATTTTTTCAGGAGAGCAACATCAGGATGTATATGTCAGGCAATATGTTAATTGGAAAGAAAATAGAAAAAGCGCCTCGGCTATTAAAGATACGCTGCCGGATATGTCCATGGCGCTGGAAGAATACGCCAAAAATATTAACGTCCTGATTGATTTAGGCACAGAAAGAGACATCCGTTTAATATTTATAACCCAGCCTACTCTTTGGAAGGCAGGCTTGTCTAAAGAACTGCAAGATCTTCTGTGGCTGGGAGGCATTGGAAATTTTCAGGAAGAAAAAGGAAAAGAGTATTATTCAATAACTGCGCTTAGTAAAGGTATGGATATGTATAATGCGACCTTATTAAAGGTATGCAAGGATAGGCAGGTTGAATGTATCGACCTTGCCCTTATGCTTCCTAAAGACACCACGGTGTTCCATGACGACTGCCATTTTAATGAAAGCGGCAGCCGAAAGGTTTCCGAAGTTCTAGCTCAATATCTCCTTCAGCACCCAAATAACTAGAAAATAGACAATGTCAGTTTTCTAATTGAACTCGAATATCGCATATGATACAATCTATACATGCGCATCAGTAGAAAGATAGGCCTGAGTTTTTTTATAACGTTCCTTCTTGTAATACTTTTAGGAGCGCTTTCTATTTACAGCCTCAGGCATATATATAAGGGGCTGGATCAGGTTTTTTCAAAAGAACTCCCTGCCTCTAGAATAACATACCAGATAGCCATTTCAATGGAAGCCAGCCTCTCGGAATTAAATAACTTCCTCATAACCACGAATGAAAATTTCAAGATAAATTACGAGCGTTCATATAAAGATATGCAGGATAATATAGCAGCCCTTAAGAATTATATTGTCCTGGATGAAGAAAAAGCGCTTTTTGAAAAGATAAAAGAACTGGCAGAGGATATAAATAATATTTCCGAGGCAGTATTTAAGAATACCTTGAAATTAAAGAGCTTGATTAAAGATGTGGCAAAGCTTGAAACAAAATATAAGAGCGATCTTTATAAACTTTTTGATTTTGAAGAGAATAAAATGCTTTCAGAAAAAGACCTGCTCCTTGTAAACGCCCAGTATATTCCTGCGTCTCAGCTTATTATAGACGCAAAATCAAAGATCTCAGGTATTCTGGATAGCCTTATGCAGTACGTGCTTAGCGACAAAATGGAAGGTCCCGCATTTTTTATGGACGAATTCTCGGATCTCGATAAGTATATAAAGGATTATAAGAATTATCACGGATATTCGCTTTCTGAAAAGGAACGCTCTATAGCCTCAGAACTTCTAGATTTATCAGGAGACATAAGGTCTAAGGCAAAATCTATTGTGGAATTTAAGAAGGACGCAATGGCTCAGATGGAAGGTCTATTTACAAAAGAAAAAGAGATCATGAATACCCTGGATAAAACAATCAGCTTGAGAAAGGCCAGGATTTCTTCCAATCTTGGGATAGGCAATACCCTTACGGAGGATATCCCTGCTGTCCACAATATTTCCAAGATAGAAAAGGATGTTGCTCAATCCTGGAGATTAAGCGGCAAATATATTCTTACAGGAGATGAAGCGTATAAAAATTCATATTATGCATTGAGAGAGGCTATTGAAAGAGAGCTTAAGGATTATGAAGTGCATGCAAGGCTGAGGGCCAGGGATAAATTTTTAGAAGCAATTGTGGAGGCGGATAAAGGAATAGTAGAAAATATAAATTCCAACATGGGCATATTTAACAGCAGAGAAAAAGGTTATAAAGATATAAAGCTAATGAAATCAGATTTGCAGAAAAAGATAGGAGAATTGTCTAATAGAAATGATTCCTTGATAAGAGAAGCCAATGGGGCCAAAGAGGTTTTTAGTAAACTTGTTTCTGCAAGATGGACCCTGTCCAGGCTTAATTCTAGCGTGTCTGATGCAGAAAGGCTGGTTGTAAATTATCTTTCCAATCAGGAGAGGATATATAAGGACATTTATTCAGAATTATATTTTAATATGAAAAAATATGTCAACGCTTATAGAAATTTAGCGACATCGGATAAAGATATTGAGTTTATAAATGATATAGAATCAAGTTTGGATAAATTCAATTCTTCAGTGCTCAATGTTATGAACAGCCATGATAAGATTATAAAGGAAAGGGGATGGAATCTTATTAAATTGGAGGATGAATTAAAATCAAATTTACAGAAGGAACTTAATAATGAGTTAAAACAGATAGAGAAAAATAAAATAGATATCAGGAATAGAATAGCCACTATAAATACCCTGATATTTCTTATAATGGCGGCTGTTGCCTTTATAGCAGGATTTGTTGTTTTTTATACTACAAAGTCTATAACAAGCCCTATACAGGAACTGCATAACGGAGCTGAATTAATAGGCCGCGGAAATCTTGATTATAGACTTAATATAAAAACAGGCGATGAGATAGAAGAGTTAGCAGAAGGGTTTAACAGTATGGCAGGAGAATTGAAAGGCCTTTATACAAATCTGGAGAATAAAGTTACGGAGAGAACTGCTCAATTGGCTGAGGCAAATGATGCGCTTGGAAAGACAAATAAAGAGTTGGACGATTTTACGTATATAGTATCCCATGATTTAAAAGAGCCTTTAAGGGGGGTAAAGGCATTTGCCAAGCTTCTTATAGAAGATTATTCGGGCAAGCTGGATAATGAAGGCAAAGAATACCTTAAGACAATATCTGATTCGAGTACCAGGATGACGCGGCTCATAGAAGATCTTCTGAATCTATCGCGCATAGGCAGGATTAAAAATATAGAGCCAAACATTGATCTTAATGAGCTGCTTTCAGATGTTAAAAAGAATCTAGTATATGCGCTTGAGGAAAGAAAAGTGGACCTTAGCGTCAAACCGGATTTTCCAAAGGTTACATGCGATAGGATAAGGATTTCAGAGGTTTTTTCAAATCTTGTTTCAAATGCTATTAAATACACTAAAAAGGATATAAGGCCTATTATCGAAATAGGATGGTCTGATAAAAAAGATTTATATGAATTTTATGTGAAAGATAATGGCATAGGCATAGAGAAGCAGTATTATGATAAGATATTTCAAATATTCCAGAGGCTGCACGCTAAGGGCGAATATGAAGGGACAGGCGCAGGACTGACTATTGTAAAGAAGATTGTGGAAAACCATGGCGGAAAAATCTGGGTGGAATCAGAGGTTGGCAAAGGAAGCACTTTTTATTTTACTTTACTAAAAACTTCTAACGGTTGATAATTTTAATCTTGTTCAGACCAGTGGTTTTCGAGGACGCAAAATTTTCCCAGCGTGAAAATTTTGCTCCGCTTTGACCCTCGCTCGTCTGCTGAGCCAGACTGAGACTTGAGGCACATTAGAAAAGTTTTGGCAAATGTCCGCAAGGAATTACAGCGAGTTTCGGTCGGTTGACAAAACGATAGTCGGCAGAGAAACGAGCTGTAAACCGTAGCGGACGGCAAAACTATTTCGTGCCGAATGGTCTCAGTCTGGCTCAGCAGACACCGTGCCCGCTCGTGTCAAAGAGGCCTCTTAAACCACTGGTCTGAACAATAAGCATATTAGGTATTTGTTATGTCCAAAGAAAAATTAAGAGTATTGATGGTAGAGGATAACCCGACTGACGCGCTTATTTCTAAAAAGAGGCTTCAGAGAGATGATGCGTTTGAATACGATATCACTCATGTTGTATCAGGAGAAGATGGTCTTTTGACTTTGGAAAAGCACTCTTTTGATATCATGCTTTTAGACTATAACCTTCCCAAGAAAAGCGGGCTTGAGACATTAAGAGAGATAAAGGCTAAAAATATAGAAATGCCTATTGTTATGATTACAGGCCAGGGGGATGAACAGGTGGCAGTTACGCTTATAAAGGAAGGCGCATTTGATTATCTGCCAAAAAGAGACGGGTATGAAGATTCAATACCGCTAATGATAAGAAAGACAATAGCTGAATTCAGGGCAAAGTTAGAACGGGAAAATTTGCAGAAAGAGATTGCGCTGAAAAAAGAAGAACTTGAAAAGACAAATGCCAAGCTTATGGAACTAGACAAAATGAAATCAGATTTCGTGGCAAATGTAGTGCATGAATTAAGAACGCCCCTTACCATAATAAGGGGCAATCTGGATAATATTGATAAAGGTTTTGCAGGAGAGGTTCAGCCACAGCAGAAAGATATATTGGGGGATATCTTCAGGGTTATAAACAGGCTTTCCAGACTGGTTAATGACCTGTTAGATATTTCTAAGATAGAATCAGGCAAAATGGAGCTTAACAAAGAAAGCCTGGATATAGTTACGCTGGCTGGCGAGGCTGTAAAGACATTTGAGGTATTGGCTGGCAGTAAAAAGATAGGCCTTATAAAGGAATTTCCTAACAAGGCAGTGACTGTGAACGCTGACAAGGATAAATTGACGCAGGTTTTTATAAATCTTATGGGTAATGCTATTAAATTTACCGATAAAGGCAATGTGGTTGTTAGAATAATTGACCTGCAGAAAGAGGCGCAAGTCGAGATACAAGATACAGGGTCTGGCATACCTTTGGATCAGGTGGACAAGATTTTTGATAAATTTGTAAGGGTAGTTGCTGAAAAAAAAGAAGGGACTGGATTGGGTCTTCCAATAGCAAAAGATATTATAGTTCTGCACAAAGGCCGCATAAGAGTAGAGAGTGAAAGCGGAAAAGGCTCCAGGTTTATTTTCGTTATACCGAAGTAAAAATTTTTCTTTAAATTTTAATACTTTTTATATACTTTTTTAAATAATGTAAATTATTTAATAGCTTGCTTTTAGGTATTTTATATGATATAATTATAATAGAAAAAAAAGGCATATATATGAGGTTTAAAAATCTGTTAATTTCAGTGTTTATAACGGTTGTTTTGCTGTATTCTGCTTTAGAGAATTCTTTTGCACTTTCTGCAGAAATAAAAAATGTTACGAAGATAAATAGGATGAACAGTTATATCATATCGATAAATTATGAGACGCATGAGACATGGACAGACAATCTTCTTTTCAGGGTCTATTGCGAGTTTGATGAAAAGGAATTCACATTTACAAGCGCAACCCTTAATAATATCTCTCAAGGCTGGCACAAGACAGAGATTGGGATCTCTGATGTCATGAAAAAAAGATATGGCTCCATAAGAAAATACAAGATAGAGCTATACTGCAAAGGGATATTGATAGATACCAAAAGCGGCTACTAATATATCCTGCCATTAATTGGTTCAAAAAATCTTGACTAATGTCTAATTTCACATTATAATTTTAAAATAGAAGATGCGTAAATTAAAGTGTACCTTAATATTGATATTATTTTTTCTTGGCGCAGATTTTTGCCTGGCATCCAGTTCTTTTATAGAAAATATATCAAAAGTTCGTAAATCAGACGGTTATACATTCAAGATCAATTACGAGACAACCCAGGAATGGACAGATGGCCTGATATTAAAACTTTTCTGCACATTCTCCAAAGGCGCAGAGCTTTCCTTCACTAGCTCCGGATATAATAATCTTAAAAAAGGCTGGCACAAGGCTGAGATAAAGATTCCAGATGTTTATAGGAACAGGTATGGTTATATAAAGGATTACCGCGTGGAGATGTATTCAAATGGCATCCTTGTTTCAATAAAAAGCATGTAGGAGGAGATAAAATGGGAATGACAAGAAAGAACAGGCGCGCAGAACAAAAGAGAAAACGAAAAGGCAAACGGCATGCAAGGAAGTAAGAAAAGAATAGGCGTTCTTACAGGCGGCGGAGATTGCCCTGGTTTGAATGCCAGCATAAGGGCAATAGCAAAAACGGCTATCCTTAATTACGATATGGAGGTTATAGGCATAAAGGATGGTTTTTTAGGTTTAATAGAGAATAGATTTGTACATATTTCTTATGAAGATGTTTCAGGTATTCTAATTTTAGGCGGCACTTTTCTAGGCGCTTCAAACAAGGCAAATCCTTTTAGACACCCTGATTTTAAAGCTAGGTTTAAAGATGTTTCTGATATTGCAATAGAGAATTATCACGCTATGGCACTAGATGGGTTAGTCTGCATAGGAGGAGACGGCACTCTTAATATCGCTTATAAGCTGTATAAGAAAGGAGTTAAGTTAATAGGAGTTCCTAAGACCATAGATAATGACCTCAAACAGACAGAAGCAACAATTGGTTTTGATTCTGCTTTGATCACAGCTACACAAGCAATAGATAAGCTTCATACAACTGCGCAGTCCCATCACAGGGTTATGGTTATAGAGGTTATGGGCAGGTACGCCGGTTGGCTCGCCTTATATTCAGGACTGGCAGGTGGCGGAGATATAATATTATTGCCAGAAATCCCTTATGATATTAAAAAGGTTTGCGATGTTGTTTCCAAGAGGAATCAGCGTGGCAAGAGATTCAGCATTGTAGTAGTCAGCGAAGGCGCAAGGCCTAAAGCAGGCAAGATGGTTGTAAGAAAGATTGTGAAGGATTCTACAGACCCTGTCAGGTTAGGCGGTATAGGCAATAAATTAGCTAATGATATAGAGAAAATAACAGGTTTGGAAACAAGGGTTACTGTGCTAGGGCATCTTCAGAGAGGAGGAGAGCCTTCAGCTTTTGACAGAATCCTTGCAACGCGTTTTGGAACAGCTAGTTGTGAATTAGTAGCTAAGAGGGATTTCGGGAAAGTAGTTATTTTAAAATCAGGCCAGATTAAGGCAATAGATTTAAAGAAGGCTGTAGGGGATATAAAGAGAGTAAACTTAAATGACCCTGTTATTAAGACAGCAAGAGCAGTAGGGACTTCTTTTGGTATATAGATAAAATAAGTTGACACAGGCTGATTTTTGTGGTATAAATAACAATGGCAACTGAATCGGGCTTTTTTCGGCAGCTCGGTTACCTTGTCGGAGAGGTTGTTGCCTTTTAGCCCTGTGCCTTAAATGGCGCAGGGCTAATTTTTTGACCTTTTTATTCCAGTTGACTCACAGAGTTTGATAAGGCTATATGAAATATAAACATAAAATTTATGGTAGCGTATTAGGCGCAATAGGATTCTTATTGTCGCCTCTTTCCTGGTGGAATGATCTGTTTATAAATTTTCCAATAGCTTACGCTTTTGCATGTGTAGCGAATTTTGTCTACAAGGGCTCATTTTTAGGCTCATTTATTATTTTCTATTGGTTAACGAATATTGCGGGATTTGTGTTATTGCAAAAAGGCCTGGAGAAGATACAGAAAGATACTAAAGAAAAAAAGAAATATTCCGGGAAAGATTTCGTGAGGGACGTATTGTTGTCGCTTGTTTATACTTTATTGATAGTGATATTAGTAAAGTTTAATGTAATAAAACCTATCTAATTTTTTTGGGTATCGGACATGATTGACCTTAAAAAACATCTTAACAGATCTCAATTTTTAGCTGCCACAACAACGGATGGCCCAGTTCTTGTTATTGCAGGCGCAGGCTCAGGCAAGACTAGAGTCATAGAATACAGGGTCCTGAACCTAGTTCAAAACGGAGTAGAGCCATCTTCCATACTACTTTTGACTTTTACTAGAAACGCATCCAGGGTTATGCTTTCACGAGCCGCAGCACATGATCCAAGGTGCGCAGCAGTAGAAGGCGGCACGTTTCATTCGTTTGCGTATAAGGCGTTAAAACATTATGGAAAAACCATGGGTTTTACCAATTCGTTTTCTATTCTCGATGAGGCTGATGCCGTAGATGCGGTCGGCAAATGCTCAAGCGATATTAATATTTCCGAACGGGACAGAAAATTCCTTAAAAAAAATACAATAAGAAGCATAATAAGTATGTCTATAAACAAACATAGTTCTGTGGAAGATATCATTGAAAAAGAATATCCGCATCTGGCAGAACATAGCGAATATATAAAAAATGTAAAGTCTAAATATTTTAAATATAAAACAGAAAAAAACTACCTGGATTACGATGATATGCTGGTTTATCTCAAGAAGCTGCTTGAGGATGATGTTATCAGAAAAGCTATTGCGTCAAAATATAAATATATCATGGTTGATGAATACCAGGACACAAACAGGCTACAGGGCGATATTAGCTATTTATTAGCCAATGCCCACAAAAATATCATGATTGTGGGAGATGACGCCCAGAGCATATACGGTTTCAGGGGAGCTACTCATAAAAATATAATGGATTTCCCTGTGATGTTTCCTGGGTGCGTGATAATTAAACTGGAAGAGAATTATAGGAGTACGCAGCCTATCCTGGATGCGGCCAATTCCGTACTTTCCGAGATGGCCAATAAATATGACAAAAGGCTGGTATCTGGCCTGAGGCATACGGGGGCAAGACCCCAGATGTGTTTTTTTCAAGACGCGTATAAAGAAGCGGAGTGGATTACAGATAAAATGATAGAGCTTAAAAATAGTGACATACCGCTTGACAGGCAATGCGTATTGTTCCGATCAAGTTATATCTCAATAGCCCTGCAGGCAGAGCTAAACAAAAGAGGCTTATCTTATAATCTAATGGGAGGCATGAGATTTTACGAGAGCGCCCATGTAAAAGATGTTGTGGCGCATTTGAAAATCATGGCAAATCCCAAAGACGAGTTATCCTGGCACAGGGCGTTGGAACTAATAGAAGGCATAGGTCCTAAGACAAGCGGGAAGATTCTGAAGGATGTTAGCGCAGGCGATCTTTCGAAATATGAAAAAGGTTTTAAGTATTCTCATGGCATCCAGAGGTTTAAATTATTGATAGAAAGCCTTTCGGACGAAAAGACCAGGGTTGGGGAAAAGTTTGAAGCAGCTTTTGACTATTACAGCCCTTTGATGAAAACAAAGTTTGATGACTGGAATACCAGGGTGAATGACCTGGAGACATTGAAAAAGATAGCCTATAGATACGATTCTCTCCAAGACTTATTGAGCGATTTTGCAATAGAGCTTCCTGATTCTCACGCAGGCCATCATCATGCAGAGCATAAAAAACAGCCTACGCTTTCCACTATTCATTCCGCAAAAGGCATGGAGTGGGAAGCAGTGTTTTTGATAGGGCTTATTGACGGAGTTTTTCCTGTGAGTTTTTCTTTGAGCGATGAAGAGGGTATAGAGGAAGAGCGCAGGTTATTTTACGTAGGGCTTACAAGGGCAAAGAGCCATTTATTTATTACGTTTCATCATGAAAATAACCGGGGTCCCATGAACCAGTTTAATAAGATTTCAAGATTTATTGATAATTCAAGTATTATGTCCAGGTTGGAGCAGAAGGTTATATAGGATATGGTTTTTCGCGCGCTAAAATACAGGAATTTCAGAGTTTTTTTCTATGGGCAAAGCGTATCTCTTATAGGGACATGGATGCAATATGTAGCGATGAGCTGGTTAGTGTATAGGATGACAGGTTCAGCGTTTATGCTTGGAATAGTAGGTTTTGCTAGCCAATTTCCGACTTTTGTTTTATCGCCTTTTACAGGAGTCCTGGCTGATAGGCATAACAGGCACAAGATACTGCTTTTTACGCAGGCGCTGGCGTTATTACAGGCTCTGATTCTTGCAATTCTAACAATTACGGGAAATATTCAAGTCTGGCATATAGTAGTTATGGGCATATTTTTAGGATGCGTAAATAGTCTAGATATGCCAGTCAGGCAGTCTTTTATATTGCAAATGATAGAAGAAAAAGAAAATCTTGGGAATGCAATTGCATTGAATTCAATGATGTTTAATATGGCAAGGCTAATAGGGCCTTCGATAGCAGGGGTGCTGATAGCTATTGCAGGGGAAGGTGCATGTTTTCTTGTTAATGCTATAAGTTATGTGGCTGTTATAGCTTCGCTAGTTGCAATGGATGAAGGGATAAAAATCAGAAAAGAAAAAAGAGAAGATTATGATATATTTAAGGATTTAAAAGAAGGTTTTAACTATGCTTTCGGGTTTCAACCTATCAGGGCAATTTTATTATTGTTAGGCGTTATAAGTCTTATGGGTATGTCTTATGCCGTGCTAATGCCTGTTTTTGCAAAGGATGTTTTGGGGGGTGGGTCCTATACGCTGGGTTTTCTGATGGCAGCTGTGGGATTGGGCGCATTGGCAGGTACGGTCTATCTGGCGTCAAGAAAAAAGGCAATTGTGCTTGGAAATATATTGCCTATCTCAGCAGGCATATTCGGTATAGGCATAACAGCATTTTCTTTTTCGCATAATATATGGGGTTCTGTTTTTTTGTTATTTATAGCAGGTTTTGGTATTATGGTCCAGATGGCTGCCAGCAACACAATATTGCAGACTATTGTTGATGATGATAAAAGGGGAAGGGTAATGAGTTTTTATACAATGTCATTTATGGGAATGGCTCCTTTGGGAAGCCTTCTGGCAGGTAGCATGGCAACAAGATTTGGCGTAGGCAATACGCTGGTAATCAGCGGGATATGTTGCATAATAGCAGCGGTTATATTTGTTATAAGGAAGCGGGTATGAAACGGATACACTGGAAAATATTATTGAGCGTAGCGCTTATAGGACTTTCTTTTTCAATATACCTTATAAATTATTCTATATTTCACAGGGGAGAGGATACTTTATACTATTTTTTAATTGATCTGGCATTTCTTCCATTAAGTATCTTGTTTGTAACGCTGATAGTGGATCAACTTATTACAAGGCAGGAGCGTCGCAGTATGTTTAATAAGCTTAATATGGTAATAGGCGCTTTTTTCAGCGAGGCGGGAACTGAATTATTGAACCTGTTTTGGAAATTTGACGCTAACCCTGAATATCTAAGGGCCAATCTAGTTTTCAATAAAGACTGGAAGCAGAATGACTATTATCTTCTCAAGAAAAGATTCAAAAGCCATAAACCGGAACTTAATATTCATAAAGGCGATATAGCGCATTTAAAAGCATTCTTAAGCGCAAAAAGAGAATTTCTCCTGAGACTTCTGGAGAATCCTAATCTTTTGGAACATGAGACATTCACCGCTTTATTATGGGCCGTTTTCCATCTTACAGAAGAGTTATGCGCAAGGTCTGATTTTAAGAACCTTCCCCAAGCTGATTACGAACACCTGGCCGGCGATATAAAAAGGTCATACAGCTTATTAATTGTAGAATGGATTATTTACATAAGGCACCTGCATAATAATTACCCATATCTTTATTCCCTGGCAGTAAGAACAAATCCTTTTGATATTAAGGCTTCAGTGATTATTAAGAACAAATAGATTTCCCGCCATATTTTTTACTTATCCTTTATAATTTTAGTAAGTTATGATATAATTTTATTATAGATGAGTAAAATTTATACCACTAATACCAAAAGCCAAGCCCTTTTATTAAGAAACAAAGGTCTTTCATTAAAAGAAATTTCCTTAAAATTAAAGATACCTAAAAATACAATACAAGGATGGGTTAGACATATTAATTTAAGTGAAGAACAGAAAAGACGTTTAAAAGATAAAGAAAGGATGGGTGGTTGCATAGGAAGGCCAAGGGCTATTGAAGTACTTAAAAGAAAAATAGAAATATGGAAAGCTGGGATACGAGAACGCGTATCTTATCTTAAAAAATTACCTTATAACAACGAAAATATCGGAAAAATAGCTTGCGGTTTAATATATCTATGTGAGGGTGGAAAATATCCTTCTACTAGACAGCTTACTTTTGGAAATTCTGATCCAGAAATGATAAGATTCTTTCTAGGGTTATTAAGAAAATGGTTCAGTGTAGATGAAAGTAAACTTAGATGTAGGGTTATGCATAGATGCGATCAAAACGGAGAAAGTTTAAATAAATTCTGGTCGGACTTGACGAAGATACCAATAAAGCAGTTTTATAAAAGCTATGCTGATAAAAGGACAATCAATAAGCCTACGAAAAAGCAGGGATATAAAGGCGTTTGCGCAGTTATGTATTTTGATACTGAGTTGCAGTTTGAACTTCAGGCTATAGGGGAGGTTGTGTCAAAATATGGTGGAGCTGACGGGAATCGAACCCGTAACACGACAATGCCATTGTCGTGTGATACCGTTTCACCACAGCCCCGCAATAAATATTAAATATAACATCTCAGGCTGTATTTGTCAAATCTTTGTAGAATTTGTAGAATTTTGTAAAATAACATATATTGCTTTATTATTATAAACTGGTTAGATTTGCCAGGTTAGAGATTGTATATGAATAGAAAATGTCCGTGCATTTACAACAGTTGTCCACGCTACACAGACTGCGATGCGTGCAAAGCTTATCACCATTCAAGAAGTGAAAAAACCAGCTGCGAAAAGAACAAATAAAGTTATCTTAACCATAAACGATTGCAGTTTCTCTTCTCGGCAGATTTTGTATTGTCTTTTACTAAATATATGGGTATAATTAATTATTATGACCCAGGAATTTTATCCGTTTAAGGAGATCGAAACAAAGTGGCATAAAAGATGGGAAGAAATGGGCTTGTTTAAGATGGACCAGAATTCTTCCAAAAAGAAGTATTATTGCCTCATGATGTTTCCATATCCTTCCGCAGCTCTTCATGTAGGCCATGGCAGGAATTATATAATAGGAGATTCGGTAACAAGGTATAAGATTATGAGAGGATATAATGTTCTCTCGCCCATGGGATTTGACGCATTTGGCCTGCCTGCGGAAAATGCCGCAATAAAAAACAAAATCCATCCTGAAATATCCACTCTCAATAATATAAAAACCATGAGAAGACAATTTGACTCGTGGGGAGCTGGTTATGACTGGGACAGAGAGGTTGTTTCGTGCCTTCCTGAATATTATAAATGGACACAGTGGATATTTCTGCAGCTTTACAAAAAAGGCCTTGCTTACAAGAAAAAGGCGTCTGTGAACTGGTGTCCTTCGTGCCAGACAGTGCTTGCCAATGAACAAGTTATAGATGGGGAATGCGAAAGATGTTCTTCACAGGTTATATTGCGGGATTTGGAACAATGGTTTTTTAAGATTACTGAGTACAGTCAAAGATTATTAGATGATTTGGGATTACTGAGAGACTGGCCAGAGCACGTAAAGCTGATGCAGAAAAATTGGATTGGTAGAAGCGAAGGCGTTGAGATTGATTTCAAGGTAAAGGATTCTAATATCACGTTGATATGTTTTACTACAAGGGTTGATACAATTTACGGCGTTACATATATGGTAATTAGCAATGAACATCCTGCTATTTCAGAATTAATAAAGGATGAGCCTAATAAAAAAGAAATAGAAAAATTTATAGGTGAGACCAGAAAAGAAAATGCCGCTGACAGGGTTGGGGCTGATATTGAAAAGAAAGGCATATCTACAGGTAGATTTGTTATAAATCCAATGAATGGTAAAGCTGTGCCTCTATGGATAGGAAATTATGTTGTAACAGAATACGGGACCGGCGCTGTAATGGCAGTGCCTGGACACGACCAGAGGGATTTTGAGTTTGCAAAAAAATATGGCTTGGCTATAGAGGTTGTGATTGATAATCCAAAAGAACATCTGGATGCGGGTAATATGAAAGAGGCATATATTGAAGAGGGTATTATGGTAAATTCAGAAAAATTTAACGGCTTGCCTAGCCTGGGCGCTATAGAAAAGATAGCTGATTTTATGGAAGAAAATAGAATTGGCAAAAGAGAGGTGCATTATAAATTGAGGGACTGGCTTATTTCAAGACAGCGTTACTGGGGCGCTCCCATACCAATGATTTACTGCGATAAATGCGGCATGCAGCCAGTAGATGAAAAAGATTTACCTGTTTTATTGCCGAAGGATGTTTTATTCAAGCTGCACGGAGAATCTCCGCTGAAAGACGCGCCAGAATTTGTAAATACAAAGTGCCCTAAATGTGGCGGTAATGCTAGGCGCGAGATAGACACAATGGATACCTTTGTAGATTCTAGCTGGTATTTTTTAAGATACCTTTCTCCAAAAGACGATAAAAGGCCTTTTGATAAAGAACTTGTGAATAAATGGCTGCCTATTGATCAGTATATAGGAGGGGTAGAGCACGCGATACTTCATTTATTATACTCCAGATTTATTATCAAGGTTTTGTACGATATGGGGTATATCGGATTCAAAGAGCCTTTTGCGAAACTTTTCACCCAGGGCATGATTACCAAAAATGGAATAAAGATGTCAAAATCAAAGGGCAATGTCATAAGTTCAGATGACCTGATAAAGAAATACGGTGCAGACACAGTCAGGCTTTATACATTATTTATAAGCCCGCCTGAAAAAGACGCTGAATGGAGCGATCGCGGGGTTGAAGGCGCGTGGAGGTTCTTGAATCGCGTTTGGAGACTGGTAAAACAGAAATTTGGCTCATCTTCGATAGATCCCCTAAGTAATCACCTCTCGACTTCGCTAGAGGCAGAGAAACCAGAAGAAGATGTCAGGCTTAAATCTCTCAGGCAAA
Source organism: Candidatus Omnitrophota bacterium (assembly GCA_018819285.1). Classification (GTDB taxonomy): domain Bacteria; phylum Omnitrophota; class Gorgyraeia; order Gorgyraeales; family Gorgyraeaceae; genus UBA10183. The sequence continues at coordinate 31,654 of JAHJQM010000002.1, read as the reverse complement.
AGACGCACTCTACGATTAAAAAGGTTACGGAAGACATGGAAGGCGCATTTCATTTTAACACTGCTATTAGCTCTATAATGGAATTAGTTAATAAAATTTATGATTCTACGAACGATGAACTACTAGCTACGAGCGACGAATTAAAAGAGGCAATCCAGACAGTTGTTATTCTTCTGGCTCCATTTGTGCCGCATATTGCTGAAGAGATGTGGGAGAAATTAGGCAACAAAGAAAGTGTTTTTAAAGCAGAGTGGCCTTGCTATAACAAGGATGCGTTGATGCAGGATACCGTGGAATTGCCTGTTCAGATTAATGGCAAACTGAGGTCAAAAATAGAAGCGCCTTCTAACGCAGGAGAAGATGAAATTAAAAAATTAGTTTTGGAAGACCCTGTTATTAATAAATGGATAGGCGGAAAGCCGCCAAAAAAGATTATAATAGTGAAAGGTAAATTAATAAATCTGGTGATATGATTAAAAAAATAATTATACTCGTTATCTTTGTATTATTATTCTTCAGTCGGCAAATTTTTTCCGATACTATTTATTTGAAAAATGGCAACAGGCTCAGAGGCATAATTACCAAAGAAACAGACAAATCAGTGGAACTAAAGATAAATCCAGGCGCAAAGGTTACATTTTCAAAAGATGACATAAAGAGCATAGAAAAAGAATCTAAAGACCAAACTGCAAAGTTAGAGGAAGAATGGAATATAGAAAAAAATAAGACAGATGTTAAGGAAATTACAAAGGATATTTTTGAAGAAGAGCAGCTAAAAAAAGGCTTTGTTAAGTATAAAGACGAATGGATGAGCGCTGAAGAAAAAGAAAGGCTTCAGGCTGCAAGCCTTGCCAGAGATGCGGATAAAGGTTCTGGGGAGAGAAGATTTTCATTAAAAGACGACAATATCGTAAGGTCAAATATTGCTAAGAAATTATTGTCCAAAGGAAACTGGTTTTCGCGCGAAAGCGAACATTTTTATATATTTTACAGAGACCTTAGCCAGGCGAAGATAGTAGGAGATAAAGCAGAATATTATTTTGAAAAGGTTATGTACGACCTTGGACGTGAAAAGGACCTGAAGTGGGATAAGAAATGCCAGGTATTTATAGTGGATAGTGTTGACAAGTGGAAAGATTTTTTAAAAAGTATAGGTTTTAATGCAAATCTGATAGGAGGATTTGTCCCTAATTACGCAGAAAAAGAGATGTTCCTGTGTGCTATATCAGAAGGATATCTGGCGCTGACATTTCCGCACGAATTGACTCATCTTATTTTCAAAGAGGTTGCAGGTAAAAATACTATACCATTGTGGCTGAATGAAGGACTGGCAAATTATGAGGCTAACCTTACAAGTATTTCAAACGAACTTCTGACAAAAAACATAAAACAGGGTACGCATATACTTCTAGGAGACCTTTTGCGCATAGCAACTTATCCTGAGGGAAAGGATGCGAGGGAACTTTTTTACGCGCAGTCAGAAAAATTAGTGGAATTCTTAATAACGCAATACGGCAGGGAAAAATTCAGAAAGTTCTGCGGTCTTATACTTAAAGATAAGTCATTTAAGGATGCTATTACCAATGTTTACAGCAAGGATTTTAAAGATATAGAAGATTTTAATATAAAGTTGGTAGAATACATTGTGAAATGAGAATTGCGAAACCAACTTGGAAGACAACGAGATGATAATTAGATTTTTGCAGGTTTTTTGTGTTTTTCTTTTATACGGCTGCGCGGATATCAAGGTGCCCACAACGCATTATGCTATAACGCATCCTCTCAGTACAAAGACAATGGTTACGCAGGGGATTGGCAAAGACGAGGTTATTGAAAAATGGGGGGAGCCGAGTCAAGTAAAAAATCTTGGCTATGACGACATGGGCCTGAAGAAAGAGGCGTGGATATACAATGCGTGGTTTCACAATGTCCCACTTGATTTCAGGCATTTTTCAAGAAAAAAGTGCATATATTTTACAGGAGATTACGTAACAGGTTTTAAGGATATAGAAGAGGGGGGTGGCATATGAGAAAAGTTTTTATAAAGATATTTTTATTATTGGGTTTTTCAGTTTTATCTTGCAACATATTATATTCTGCAGAAGATAATAACAAATCACAATCGCAGTCATCTCAGGTTTCAGATAAAAAATCTTCTCAAACGTTGGAACAAACATCACTGAGACCTATATTACCGCCTGTAGTTCCCAGCCCATTGCCAAGTATATCCCCAATGCCTTCACCTAATATTGCTATACCGCCTATCACGCCTGATACTATGGATGTTCAAAGAATTAATCAAATTAATGCAGATAACCAGCTTCGCAAACCTCAAGCGGCTGGCATTCCTACGCTACCAAGTTTACCTAAGCTACCTACATTGCCGCCATCAACTATAGCAGCAAAGTCTATTCCAAGTGTCCCTATTTTACCACAAAAAATTCAGCTAATTAAAGGCTTATTAGGAACAGTTGTAAATATAGGATCAGAAAAAGGAGAGATTTTATGGTTAGATGTTAAAGACAGATTTTCTGATGAGACAGTAAGGATAAATGTTGATTCAAAAAAGACACGTGTAATAAAAAAAGATGTCTTACCACTGGTCTTAGAAGATATTAAAGTAGGAGATATGGTAAGAGTTATTTTCAATCAAGCAGGCAAAAAGATACCAGTTAATGTTATAAGTATAATTAACGAAGAAGATTTAAAAACAGACACCCAGCCTAAATAATAATTTTTTCAGTTAGTGGATAAAAAACCATTCGTTGTAATCTGTATTTTCTTTATCATAGGCGTATTTTTAGCAGCATATTACTCAAATTTATTAGAGCTTACCCATGTATTCATAGTAGTTTTAGTTTTTATTTTATCTGCTGTAATATTTTTAAAGTCCCTTAAGATTTCAAAAATATTTTTATATTTATCAATAATCTTTCTTGGTTCGCTTTTATATTTAAATTCTAATATATTCCCGCCAGATCATATAAGCCGCTTTCTTGGAAAAGATAAGTTTAAGGCAGAAATAACAGGCATTATAAAAAGCCCAGCTGAGGCAAGAGGGGTTTATTACGGGAAAGTCAATTCAAGATACGTGTTTGAAGTAGAGAGTATAAATGGTTTAAAAATGACCGGCCTGGTGCTCGCCAGGATACAGACGGAAAAGGATTATCAGTATGGGGATAGGCTGCTAGTGAAAGGCACAATAAGTAAGCCAGGCATAACTTCTCGACTTCGCTCACTTCGTTCTCTTCGCTCGAAGAATATTGATGCTAATAGTGTTCGAGCGCAGTCGAGAACAAATTTTGATTATAAACAATATTTAGAAAATCAGAATATATTCGCAATTATAAGCGCATCAGAGAAAAATGTTACATTATTAGCGTGTAATTATAAAGTAAATCCTGTCTTGAAATTTGCCTATTTTATCCGCGAAAAACTGAAAAATCAGTTCCTCGAGAAAATGCCGATTGAGAGCGGGGCGTTTATGAGGGCGATTTTACTCGGCGACCGGTCAGAGCTGCCGAAGAAGATTAAGGAATCTTTCAGGAACTCCGGTACGATGCACATTCTTGCCATAAGCGGGCTGCACGTGGCGCTTATGGCCGCTGTATTTTTATATTTTTTCAAACTTCTCAGGCTCAAAAGAGAAATCTATTATATACTTACTATGTTGTCATTGATTTTCTTGATGATATTGACGGGTTCAAACGCGTCTGTTGTAAGAGCGGCTATTATGTGTATTATTTTCCTGACAGGCAGGTTATTGGGTAGGCCTGTAGATGCTTATAATTCTCTCGGGCTAGCGGCATTTTATATATTGGCGATAAACCCGAAAGATGTTTTTAGCGTGGGTTTTCAGCTTTCATTCACAGCAGTTTTATCAATAGTTTATTTTACGCCAAAATTGACGAGTATCGTAAAAAAAGAATGGAATTTTTATGTCAGGAAATATTTACTGGAGCCCCTTGCAGTTTCAATTTCTGCTACGCTAGGCACATTTCCTTTTATTTTGTACTATTTCAGAATGGTTACGCCTATTGCTATTATTTCAAATATCTTTATAGTTCCGCTTATGTTTATACTTATGATAGGAGGTATGTGTTTTATTGCGTTTGGATGGGTACCTTTTTTAGGGAATTTACTTTCATGTTTTAACGATACGTTAGCAAACGTTGTATTTTTCTTAGCGGAGTTTTTCGCAAAGGTGAGATTTGGCCATTTTAATGTATAGCCCAGGAAAGGTTGACCATTTTTGATCAAGGTGTTAAAATGATTTATTATGAAAATTAAAGCTAAATTTCTTACAATTGGCATAGGAAGCCTGCCATATGTTGACGCAGCCAAAAGCGTGGATCAGATATTCAAGGCGTTTGACATACCTTTTTGGCCTCAGCTTCCAAAAAGAAATTTCAAAGAAAATATGTACAGTCAATTTAGCCAAGGGCTGCCAGGGCTTGTTATAGACGAGAGAAAGAGAACTATTCATGTTGATAGCTCTAAAGATTTGAGTGAGGAATTGGCAAAGATATGCGAGGCATATATTTCAGGCGATTATAATTCATTTGGCATTACAGAGGAATTTACGGAGGGGTTTTATGCATTTATTAGAATTGCAAATAGATATAAACCAGAATACGCAAAAGGCCATATTACAGGGCCTGTAAGTTTTGGCCTAGGGGTGACTGATGAAAAAGGTAAATCTATTATTTATAATGATAGCTTGAAAGAAGCGTTTGTTAAATTATTAGAGATGAAAGCTGTGTGGCAGATTGATAAATTAAAAGATGTAGCGAAGCAAGTTATAATCTTTATAGACGAACCTTATCTTACGAGTTTTGGGTCGAGTTTTGTAAATATAAGAAGAGAGGATGTAATATCAATGTTGGATTCTATTATAGAGGGGATACATTCAAAAGGCGCGATAACTGGGATACATTGCTGTGGCAATACAGATTGGTCGGTGATTACAGAGACAAAGGTAGATATTATAAATTTTGACGCTTATCTATATGCGGAAAATCTTTCGCTTTATTCTAGAGATATAGAGAGATTTTTAATAAAAGGAGGATGTTTAGCGTGGGGTATTGTGCCTACTTCTAATGATGCATTAAAGGAAACAGCTAACTCTCTTTTTAAGAGGTTGAGTTTACAAATAGAGAATCTGGAGAAGAAATCAATACCAAGAGATTTGATAATATCAAATTTGCTTCTCACCCCGAGCTGCGGAATGGGTACCTTGTCAGAAAGTCTCACAGAAGATATAATAAAAAAACTAACAGATGTAGCTAAATTAGCAAAATCAATCTCCTAACTTTACAATTTGTGTCTGGCACAGTTTGTAAAGTTAAGGGAGATATGAGATATGAATTATACTAGAATTAGGTTACCTTTGAGCACAAAGACTGCGGTTCTGGCGCTTGGCGGCCAGTCAAAGAGCGCTTTTTGTTTTATTAAAGGCAATACTGCCTATTTATCAGATTTCAGAGGGGATCTGAGTGATCTGAATAATTTCAAAAAATTTGAGAGGGATATAAAAAGGCTTCAAAAAAAATTAAAAATAAGCCCCAGGATTATTGCATGCGACTTACATCCGGAATATGTTTCCACTAAATATGCTCTGCGAACTACGAACTACTGCCAAAAGAAATCCAGAGCGAAGCCGAGAGACGAACGACGAACGACGAAAATACAGCATCATGAAGCGCATATAGCAAGCTGTATGACAGATAATAATATAAATGGCAAGGTGATAGGGATTGCGTTTGACGGCACAGGGTTTGGTTCGGATGGGAATATATGGGGAGGAGAATTTTTTGTAGGAGGCATAAAAAGGTTAAAAAGGATAGCGCATTTAAAGTATATCCCAATGCCAGGCGGAGAGGCTTCTATTAAAGAGCCATGGCGGATGGCGTTTAGCTATCTTTATGATATATATGGAAAATCCTCAATCTCTGAGATATTAACCAGGTTAGACAAGAAAAAAATAGATATGCTTAGCCAGATGATAGATAAAAATATAAATTCGCCTTTAACATCCAGCATGGGAAGATTATTTGATGCTGTTTCGTCGCTTATTGGTATTTGTGATTCTGCGGGATACGAAGGAGAGGCGGCGATTGAATTAGAAAAGGCGATACCGGAGCATAGGGCATGGGGCATAGAGCGTAAAAAATATAAGTTTGGATATTTTAATGAAGCCGGAGTTGTTATAATAGATTGGGAGCCAGTGATAAGAAGTGTTGTTAAAGATTTAAAGAGCGGCGTGAAAAAACCAGAGATTTCTTTAAAATTTCATAATTCTGCCTGTGATATGATAAAAGAAATATGCAATCTGTTAAGAAGAAAATATAAAATAAAAAAGGTTTGTATAAGCGGAGGAGTTTTTCAGAATAAGTATCTGAGTGAGCGTATAAAGCCGATATTGGAAAAAGAAGGATTCAATGTTTATGCGCATAAAAGTATCCCAGCGCATGATGGCGGCATTGCATTGGGACAAGCAGTTTTAGCAGGAGCATAATATGTGTCTGGCTATCCCTATGAAGATTTTGAAAATAGAATTCGACAGGGCAACTGTATCTAGTGGAGGGATACAGCGTGTTATAGGAATTAGTTTTTTGAAAAATCCAAAGATAGGCGATTATGTTATTGTGCACGCTGGGTTTGCAATAGAGAAATTAGATACCGTTAAAGCAGAAGAAACCTTGAAAATATTAGAAGAACTCCAATGAAATATATAGATGAATTCAGAAATTTAGATATCGCTAAAAAATTATACAGGCTGATAAATAAAGAGGCTAAAGATTTATGCCAGGTAAATTTTATGGAAGTATGTGGCACTCATACAATGGCTGTCGAAAGATTTGGCATCAGGCGATTGCTTCCTGAGAATGTAAGGCTTATTTCAGGGCCAGGATGTCCTGTATGTGTGACTCCTAAAAATTATATTGATAAAGCAATAGCCCTTGCAGCTATTGATGATATTATTGTATTTAGTTTTGGGGATATGTTAAAAGTTCCTGGCACGGATTCGAGTCTTTTAAAACAAAGGCCAAGCGGTAAAGTAAAGATTGTTTATTCAGCGATGGATGCTGCTATGTTTGCAGAAAATAATAAAGATAAAAAAATAGTATTTCTTGGAATAGGATTTGAGACAACTGTTCCGACTGTAGCAGCCAGTATAAAATACGCAAAAAAGAAAAGACTGAAAAACTTTTTTGTGTATTCCGGCCATAAAATCATGCCTCCTGCGATGAAATTACTGGCAGGGGATGAGCGCGTAAATATAAAAGGATTTCTGTGTCCTGCGCATGTAAGCGCTATTATAGGAATAAAATCTTATAATGAAATTAGCAGGAAATACAATATACCATGCGTGATAGCAGGTTTTGAACCTCTTGATATATTGCAGTCTATTTTAATGCTTGTAAGGCAGGTTAAATTAAATATGGCAAAAGTTGAAAATCAATATAATCGAGTAGTCAAGGCCCAAGGTAATGTCAAAGCGCTCCATCTTATAGATGAGGTTTTTTCAGTAAATGATTCTGAATGGAGAGGGATAGGGGTCATACTAAAGAGCGGACTTATTTTAAAGAAAAGTTATGCGGATTTTGACGCTGAGAAAAATATAGATTTTCCATACATAAAAACCAGCGTAGATAAGGGATGCATATGTGGCAGTGTGTTAAAAGGCATAAAAACGCCTCTGGATTGCAAATTATTTTCTAAAAAGTGTAATCCGAGTAATCCTCACGGCGCATGTATGGTTTCGAGCGAAGGCACATGCGCTGCATATTATAGGTACCGAAAATGAAAACTATAACTCTTTCACATGGAAGTGGCGGAATTCTTATGCATGATTTGATAAAAGATTTATTTATAAAAAATCTGGACAATCCTTTCCTGAATAAACTAGGAGATGCTGCGTTTATAAAATCCGAAGCAAAAAAACTTGCTTACACCACTGATTCTTTTGTTATTAAGCCTTTATTTTTTCCAGGTGGGGATATCGGAAAGCTTTCAGTATGCGGCACAGTAAATGACCTGGCTGTTTCAGGAGCAATGCCTAAATATTTATCCTGCGGGATGATATTAGAAGACGGGTTTAGTTATGCTAGTTTAGAAAAAATAACAATTTCTATTAGAGATACATGTAAAGCTGCAGGCGTAAATATAGTAACAGGGGATTTTAAGGTTGTTGAAAAAGGGGCTATAGACGGTATATTTATAAATACGTCAGGTATAGGAGAGGTGTTTAAGAATCAAGAGATAGCTATTTCAAGGATAAAGCCAGGAGATAAGATTATAATAAGTGGCACTATAGGAGACCATGCTGCTTCTATATTGCTAGCTAGGGAAGAATTGAAATTTAAAGCTAGGATCTCAAGCGATTGCAGCCCTCTTAACAAATTTGTATCTTCAATAATATGCAGAGGTATAAAATTTATGAGGGACCCTACGAGAGGAGGCCTGGCTACTACTCTTAATGAGATCAGTCTAGCTTCAGGTTATAATATTGCAATAGAAGAAAAAAATATTCCTATAAAGAAATCAGTAAGGGCTTTATGTGAAATACTAGGCTTTGACCCGTTATATATGGCTAATGAAGGCAAACTGATTGCAATAGTTTCTAAAGATTATGCTGGTAGTATATTGTCGAAGATGAAGAAACATTCACTTGGAAAAAATGCTAGAATTATAGGAGTAGTTGGAAAAGAAAAGGACAAACGAGTCTATCTAAAGACTCAGTCAGGCGGTTTAAGGATACTGGATATGATTACAGGGGAACAGTTTCCAAGAATTTGCTGACAAAGTTGACACTTTTAGCATTGTCAAAAGTGTCAACTTTGGGAGTTTCAAAGCGATGACAAAGAGTAGAAAATACCAAGAAAGATTTTACAGGAGATTGACAAAAGACAGCGATCTTATCGGGCAAGAGGTTATTGTAAAAGAGACAGATCTTTTTATCTTCGCAGAAAAAGATATCAGGCCTATAACAGAGGGAATTGTCATAAAATATAGGGCCGAGATAGAAGATTATATAAAGCACAGGCCTGAATTTATGACAAGCCTTGAACCAATCAGCCAGGATCCTCTAGGTGCAGATATTATAAAAGAAATGATCCGGACAACTGGACTTGCAGGAGTTGGCCCAATGGCAAGCGTTGCAGGGGCTATGGATGATTTTGTAGGAAATGAACTTCTGGCTTATTCTAAGCAGGTTATAATAGAAAATGGTGGCGATATATTTATAAAATCAGATAAGATTCGGACCATTGCAATTTATGCAGGCGATTCACCCCTTTCTAATAAAATTTTTATAAAGATAAAACCAGAAGATACGCCTCTTGGAATTTGCACATCTTCTGGCACAGTTGGCCATTCTTTAAGCTTTGGAAAAGCAGACGCTTGTGTTATAATAGCCAAGTCTGCGGCTTTGGCAGATGCAGTTACGACTGCAACGTGCAATAGAATTAAGAAAAAGAAGGACATTGCGTCGAGCCTTGAATTCGCTTTATCTATAAAAGGGGTCAAGGCTGCAGTAGTAATACTTGGAAAAGATTTAGGAAGTATAGGAGACATAGAGTTAGTTTAATTTAGGAGGTAGTATTAATATGGACTCTAAAAGAATTGTTTTAAAATTTCCTCATAAGCTGGTAGATCAGCCAATAGTGTATAGAATGGTAAAGGATTTCGATTTAGAATTCAATATATTGAAGGCATATGTTACTCCAAGAGAAGAAGGCCTTATGGTGCTTGAACTTAAAGGAGAAGAGACTAATCTCGAAAAATCATTGAAATATGCAAAATCACTTGGCGTGACTATTCAACCGCTTTCAAAAGATATCAAAAGGAACGAGTCGAAATGTACTCATTGCGGCGCGTGTGTTCCAATATGTCCAACAGCTGCTCTTGTCACAGATTTGTTAACCCGCAAGGTGCTCTTTTATGATACAAAGTGCATTGCATGCGAGTTATGCATTAAGGCCTGCCCGCCAAGAGCAATGGAATTGCATTTTTAGACTTGCGCTGCAAAAGTCTTTGCGGCATCAGCAAAATTTAACCGCCAGTTGGCAAATTTTACTTGACATTAATCCCTATTGGTATGATATAGTATAGCTGATAATTTTTCTTTCAAGCCTAAGAAGGGGCAACTTTGGACCTGTATTTTATAAATAAACCTAATCTTGACAGACTGGTAAAATCTTTATCTAAAACATATAAGATTTTCGCGCCTGTAAAATCAGATAATAAAAGATTCTACAGGAAAACAGGAGAAGATGGCCTGGGAGATTCTGTCATAGGAGAGATAAGAGCTGTAGAACCTATAAAAAGCTTCTATTTTCCTGCCAGGACAAAGATAGCGGAATATTTTTCTAAAGACAATTCTAGTGAAAAAGAAAAGCCTATAGCCATTATAGGCGCGAAATCCTGCGACCTTGTGTCTTTTAAAGTAATGGACTATGTCTACGCCCGAGAGCCATTCCGCGATCCTTTCTATGTATCCAAAAGAGAAACAGGACTTATAATATCCAGCGATTGCACATGTTATGGAGATACATGTTTTTGCGTCGCGATAGACATAATGCCTTACCCTGCAGAAGGTTTTGATATTAATCTTTCAGAACTTGACAGCGGTTATGTAGTAGAGACAGGGTCCAGTAAAGGAGAAAAGATTATAAAAGAATACTTTAAATTATTTCAAAGCGCAGAGCCTTATATAGAAAAAAGAGGATCATATAGAAAAAAGCTAAAAGAGGACTTGTTGGAGCATGTAAAAAAAAGCAAGATTCCTCCGAAAGATTCCATACAGCCTGCATTTAAAGGTAAATTTGATTCAGGTTTGTGGGAAGAGGTTGCGAAGACATGCGTTGAGTGCGGCGCCTGTAATATGATATGTCCAGCGTGCCACTGTTTTATTTTAATGGACCAGAAAAAAGAAAAAGGTTTTGAAAGATTAAGGATGTGGGATTCTTGTCTTCTGATGTCTTTTGCAAGGGTTGCAGGCGGTGCAAACCCCAGGAAACTTCTGGCGCAGCGCCTGAGAAATCGCTTTGACAAAAAATTCAATTTTTTCCCTGATACTATAGGGAAATTTGGATGCACTGGTTGCGGAAGATGCACCGAGGCATGTCCTGGTAAGATAGATATACGCGAAGTGCTTTCTAAGCTTCAAACAAGTTGACACTTCTGACAATGTCAAAAGTGTCAACTTAGGATACAGATTATGGAAAATCCGTATTTGCCTATAAAGACAGAAGTGCTTGATGTGATAGAGGAAAGCCCTACTATAAAAACTTTTAGGCTTAGGCCAGAGGTGCCGTTACATTTTAAGGCAGGACAGTTCGTAGAAATGAGTATCCCCGGTAAAGGCGAGGCTCCTTTTACGCCATCGTCTTCGCCGTATGAAGATGATAAGCTAGAGATTACTATAATGAAGGCAGGAAAAATTACGTCTATGATTCATAATCTGAAGAAAGGCGATATAGTTGGGCTAAGAGGGCCTTATGGTAAGGAATACCCTCTTTCTGAATTTGAAGGAAAGGAAATTTTACTTGTAGGTGGAGGAGTAGGGCTTGCGCCGCTCAGGGCATTATTCTTGGCGCTGGCCCATGATATAGAAAAATATAAAAGTGTTTTATTTTGCTGTGGATCCAGGACTCCGTCGGATATAATTTATAAAGATTGTGTTTTAGATAAATGGCAGTCGTTAGATAAAAAAAGGATTAAATTTAGAATTACAGTTGACAGGAAAGATGATAGCTGGAAAGGAAATGTAGGCCTTGTAACTACAACTCTTGATAAGCTAGATGTTGATCTCAAGAGTAGCGTAACAATCGTATGCGGGCCGCCTATTATGATGAAGTTTGCGACATTTAAACTCCTGGAAGTAGGATATAAGCCAGAACAGATTTATTTGTCGATGGAAAAAAATATGAGCTGTGGTATTGGAAAGTGCGGGCATTGCAGGCTTGGCAATTTTTATGCATGTAAAGATGGGCCGGTATTTAGATACGACAAGATAAGTCATATACATGAAATCTGGGATTAGGCAGTAAGTTGACACTCTGACATTGTCAAAAGTGTCAACTTAGGTATATAAAATGAAACGTTTGTTTGTAGATTTGGAAAAATTGAATAAATGCGGAGAAGTAACTGCAAAATGCAGTTATTATTACCATCCGAAGAATTCAGGCATAACCCGCTTAAGAGAGATTGGCCAGTTTTTGCATATTTGCAGGCATTGTGAGGAGGCGCCATGTGTAAATGCCTGCCCAAAAGAAGCTATAGAGAGGCAGTCTGACGGGATAATAAAACGCTTTACTATACGATGTATTTCTTGTAAATCCTGCAGCCTAGCGTGCCCATTCGGCACAATACCGCTAGATACAATACCTTATATAATATCCCAGTGCGATGCATGTATTAATAGAAGCGGTGATGAAGAACCTATTTGCGCTAAGACATGCTCAATACCAGATGCAGTAAAGTTTATGGAAGTTGAAGAGTCAGAAAAAGAGGATATATATTTGATAGGCAAACATGTGGTAGTTCATGCTATGCCCTGGAAAAAATATCATCCATGAGATCAAGACCAGGTCTTGATCTCAGTAAATTGTGATCAAGGCCTGGTCTTGAAGCGAGATATGATAAAATATCTATTTAATTATATAATATTTCCAGGTTTTCTGTTTACAGCGGTTATCGGTTTGGTGGCAAGTTGGATAGACCGCAAGGTTACTGCGCGGGTTCAGTGGAGAATAGGGCCTCCGTGGTACCAACCATTAATGGATCTTGTAAAACTCAGCATAAAAGAGATTACTGTTCCAAGATCTGCATCAAAAGGATTGTTTTTTTTATCTCCTATGATAGGTCTTAGCGCTATTACGCTAGTCTCAACATTTATATGGCTTATTAACATAGATCCTGGCTCAAAGGGTTTTTCAGGAGACATTATTGTAATTATTTATCTTTTGACATTGCCAGCAATAGCTGTTATATTAGGCGCTTCTGCAAGCGGAAATCCTCTAGCATCTCTGGGCGCATCAAGAGAAATAAAACTGGTAATAGCATATGAGCTACCTTTTATTATCTCATTGCTAGTGCCTATTATTAAGAGCGGGGGGATGTTAAGATTGGGCGATATTATAGCTTACCAGGCAAGTCATGGCGCGTTTCTTTCAAGTCTCTCTGGCATTATTGCGTTTATTGTTATGATATTTTGCATGCAGGCAAAGCTGGGCCTTGTGCCTTTTGACATGGCAGAGGCAGAGACAGAGATTATGGCAGGCACTTGCATAGAATATTCAGGCATGCTTCTAGCTATTTTAAAACTCACAAAGACAATGTTAATGGTGGCTCTGCCATTATTTCTGATAACATTATTCTGGCAGGGGTTCAATTTCTTAAGCCTATGGAAGTATGTTATACTTTTAGTTATAATAATTTTGATGAGAAATACAAATCCGAGAGTGAGGATTGACCAGGCAGTAAGGTTTTTCTGGGGCAAAATGACGTTAATGGCTATACTGGCAGTAATTTTGGCAGTAAAAGGGATATGATGAGTTTAAGACTAAAGGCTCTGACAAAATCTATATGGGTTTATCACATGTCAACCGGCAGCTGCAATAACTGCGACATAGAAATACTGGATCTATTGACCCCAAGATTTGATGTAGAAAGATTTGGCATAACACTTGTTGGCAGCATTAGGCATGCAGATGCAATACTTGTAACAGGGTCTTTAAATTTAAAGACGGTACCGCGCGTAAAGGCAATTTATGAACAAGCTCCAAAGCCATGCGTGGTTATTGCAATAGGGGCATGCGCATCCGGACAGGGCATTTTTAAAAATGGGCCAAATTGTCCGAACCCAGTGGATTCAGTTTTACCAGTGAATGTTTATATACCAGGATGCCCTCCAAAACCAGAGGCAATGATAGCAGGTATTGTAAAATTGATTAAGGAATTGACAGGCAAAAAATGAAAAGAGAAGCGATAATAGAAAATATAAAGGTGCGATCAGGTAAAGGCCTGATAGAATTTACGAATAAATCTAAAAACAGGATATATTTTACTATTAATAAAGCTATATTAACTCAGACAGTGAAATATCTTTTTAATGATGTAAAGGCAAGATTTTCAACTGCGTCTGGGGTTGATATAAGAAAAGCAGTCGAGATCCTGTATCATTTTTCAATAGATGAAATAGGGCTTATTGTTACATTAAGGGTTATTATGGATAAGCCAGATCTGGAAATAGATAGCTTAACCCCAATAATGAAATGCGCGGAGTGGATAGAGATGGAGATGCATGAAATGCTGGGAGTGAATTTCAAAGGTCACCCGAATTTGAAGCACTTGCTTTTAAAAGACGATTGGCCAGATGGAAATTATCCTTTAAGAAGGGATTAAACAATGGCGCGTAAGATTATACCAATAGGGCCGTATCACCCATTACAGGAAGAGCCTGAATTTTTCAAGTTGCATGTGGATGGCGAGACTGTAGTAGATATGGATATTGAGCTTGGATATAACCATAGGCTTATTGAAAAGATAGCTGAATCTAAAAGTTTTGACCAGGTAACATTTTTGGTTGAAAGGATTTGCGGGATTTGCTCTACGTCGCATCCATTTGCATATGTAAATGCAATAGATGATCTTTTGGGCGTTCAAGTCCCTGAAAGAGCGCTTTACATACGCACGATTATAGGCGAATTAGAAAGAGTCCACAGTCATCTTTTATGGCTTGGCTTAGCAGGTCATTTCCTTGGATATAACACAGTTTGGATGTGGGCGTGGAGATACAGAGAACCAGTGCTTGACATATTTGAGCGTATTGCAGGCAACAGGCAGAACTATGCAATGATGAAGCCAGGCGGAGTACGAAGGGACATGTTTGAAGAAGATTTCCCCTGGATAAAAAAGACATTAAAGGATTTGATTCCAAAGTTTGATATGTTTAAAGGTGCTGTAATGGACGACCCTGTTATCCATGCTAGGACAGAAGGCGTGGGCGTTCTGACAAAAGAAGATGTGCATGATTATTGCGCAGTTGGACCTACAGCAAGGGCATCTGGGGTAGGCATTGACGTCAGAAAAGACGATCCATATGCAGCATACGATAAAGTAGAATGGAAGGTAATTACGCAGGAAGGCGGGGATGTATATAGCAAGGCTGTCGTAAGGATACTGGAACTTTACGAGTCTCTAAATATAATAATTCAGTGCCTTGATAAGATGCCAAAAGGTCCGATAGATATAAATATAAAAGATATGCTTTCTGGGGAAGGGATTGGAAGGCATGAAGCGCCGCGAGGAGAGGTATTTCATTATATTATGTCAGATGGCGGGAATAGTCCAGCCAGGCACAAGGTCAGGGCGCCAAGTTTTATGAATATAGCTTCAAATAAAAAAGCAGTGATCGGGGGAACTATATCAGATGCTGCAATAATACTTGCAGCGGTTGACCCGTGTTATTGTTGCACAGAAAGAATGGCAGTGGTAGATTATAAGACTGGCAAAAAATTAATGGACGGTCAGGATTTAATAAGGCTTTCGCAGGCAAAGACAGAGAAACTTAGAAAGCGTTAAAAAATGAAAATGTTATTAGAGCCGATATTATTTTCAATAGTTGCAGGGTTATTTATATTGTTGATACCTAAAAGATTCAGAAAAGTTGCAGAATTTTTTAGTCTTATCACATCTATATATTTATTTATATCAGCAATAAGGATATTTTTTGTTTCTCCTATCAATGCAGGTTATTTGTATGTAGACGGTTTATCCAGGTTTATCGTGCTCGCAATAGGACTATTTGGATTTTTAGTTACATTGTATTCAATGCGCTTCATGTCTTCTTATAAAGATGTTTCTTTATATTATACCTATATAATATGGACGATTGGCGCATCAATTCTAGCCGCAATTTCAAATAATATCATACTTCTTTTAGTTTCATGGGGTTTTCTGGGTTTTACGCTTTACGGCCTTATAAATATATCAGGGCCAAAGGCAGCTTCTGTAAGCAAGAAAACATTTATTATAATAGGCGGCTCAGACAGCCTTATGATACTTGGCTTTGGTCTAATCTGGCTTATAACTAAATCTTTAAATTTAAGCGATATGAAAATAGATATAAATACGCCTTTAGCTTTCTGGGCGTTCTTACTCATAGCAATCGGAGCGTTTGCAAAAGCAGGCGCAATGCCTTTTCATACATGGATACCTGAAACTGCTCAGGAAGCGCCTATCAGCGTAACTGCATTTTTACCTGCGAGCCTAGATAAATTGCTAGGAATATATTTACTAGCTAGGCTAGCGCTGAATGTATTTATTCTGAATAGTTTTACCTATGCAATCCTTATGATAGTAGGCTCAATTACAATAATAGCAGCTGTAATGATGGCTCTAGTGCAGCACGATTTCAAGAAATTACTAGGTTATCATGCGGTAAGCCAAGTTGGTTATATGGTGCTTGGCATAGGAACAGGCAATCCTATAGGCATAGCAGGCGGCCTGTTTCATATGCTTAACCACGCCATCTATAAGTGCTGCTTGTTTTTATCAGCAGGCAATGTAGAATATAAAACAAAAACCTCTGAGCTGGATAATTTAGGCGGACTTAGCAAGATAATGCCAATAACATTTTTTACAACTTTAGTCGCATCCTGCGCAATATCAGGCATTCCTCCTTTTAATGGATTTTTTTCAAAATGGATGATTTATCAGGGCCTGATAGAAAAAGGTAAATCAGGCGGGGTATTGTGGATAATATGCCTTGTGGCAGCAATGTTTGGAAGCGGCCTCACGCTGGCGTCGTTTATAAAGTTGATTCATGCTATATTTTTGGGAACACCTAGCAAAGATCAGAGAACAAAGAGCAGAGAGGCAAGGAATGAGGTTTCATGGCAGATGTGGATACCTGCGGTTATTTTGTCAGCTCTTTGTATAGTATTCGGGATATTTGCATACAAAATTCCTTTGAGGTATTTTATAGTCCCAGCCTTAAACACCGGTCTTAGTTTTATAGGAACATGGCCTTCTTTAAAAGCCACTTTATTTTTGTTAATAGGGCTTGCCATAGGCGTTATAATATATTTTCTTGGGAATTTTAAAGGCGTAAGGGTTAGCGAATCTTACATAGGCGGGGAGCAGATACAGGAAGATATGAGGCTTTCTGGAACAGAATTTTATAATACTATAGAGGAAATCGGGTTGTTAAAGTTTATTTATAAAAAAGCAGAATCGGGCGTTTTTGATATATACGAACAGGGAAAATCAATTGTTTTTGGGATAGGCGGGTTTTTTCAGTATTTACATAATGGCATTCTTCCAACATATTTAGTGTGGACGCTTTTGGGCATGATAGGGTTATTCTTGTTTTTCTTGAGGTAGAACGGAGCAAGGGACACAATGGAACTGCATATACTTTTAATATTTATGATCTTTGCTGCAATAGTTGCGATTGAGGTGAAGGATCTTCTCTCAAGCGTAATTGCTGTAGGGGCAGTTGGTTTTGCGTTATGCTTGGCTTTTCTTGTGCTTAAAGCTCCGGACTTGGCGATTACACAGTTAGTGGTAGAGATATTGTGTTTAATTATTCTAATCAGGGCCACAATTAATAAAGACCTGCCGCTTGTCATAGAAGGCAGATGGATTTTTAATACACTTTCTACGCTTGGGTTTATTGCTGTTTTTTTATTGTTCAGCTGGCTGGCATTAAAAGAGCTTCCTCGTTTTGGAGAGCCTATAATGGAAGTTGTAAAAAAATATCTGCAAGAAGGCGTATCCAAGACAGGCGCTGTCAATATTGTAACTGCTGTAATACTGGATTTTAGGGCATATGACACCTTGGGAGAGGCAACAGTCTTATTTACTTCTGTAATAGGCATAATGGCTATATTGCGTAGGCCAGGGAGAAAGAAAAAGAATGAGAAATAATCCAGAAACAGGCATGACGCTGATAGTAAAAACAATTACACGGCTGACTGTAGGGCTGATTTTACTTTTTGGCATTTATATTATCCTGCATGGCCATCTTTCCCCTGGCGGTGGTTTTGCAGGAGGGGTAATTGTGGCATTGTCTTTTGTGCATCTTATGCTTGCTTTTGGAAAAGATGTTGCAGTAGCCAGGATTTCCAAGAATATGGCGTCTAATCTAGAATCCATTGGCGCAATGATGTTTTTATTAGTAGCATTACTAGGATTTTTAGGAGGGTCGTTCTTTTTGAACATATTAGCAAAAGGAAACCCTTTTAATCTTTTTAGCGCAGGTACTATAATTTTAAGTAATATCTCAATAGGGATAAAAGTTGGCGTAGGGCTGTTTGCAATTTTTCTGGCACTAGTAGTATTGGAGAAATCAAAGTAAGGATTGCATCATGATACTTTATTTTTTATGTCTTATGTTATTCTGCGTTGGGCTTTATGGCGTATTACGCAAGCGAAACATTGTAAAAATGATAATAGGGCTAGGCATAATGGAATATGCCATGAATCTGTTTTTTGTGCTGATAGGTTATCGTTTTCACGGGAGGGCGCCTATAGACGCGAAAGACCAAAATATCTTTAATATGGTAGACCCGCTTCCTCAAGCATTAGTGCTGACATCTATTGTTATAGGCCTTGCGATTACAGCGCTTGTTATATCTATTGCAATTAGAATTTATGAAAAATACGGGACATTTGATATTACAAAGATAAAGAGGCTTAAAGGCTAATGAATAATATAACAATAATTCCTTTATTTGTAATTATTCCGCTGGCTGCAGCGTTTCTGACATCGCTTGTGGGAAAATTTATCAAGCGCTCCAGCGAGACTATAATTTTTATAAGCAGTTTGGCACTTTTTGCCTTTTCTCTTTATGCCAGGTTTTTGCTTAATTCTGCAGCTGGAAAGATCATGGTTTACAAAATAGGCGGGTGGATGCCGCCATTTGGCATTTGCATGGTGTTGGATGGCCTGTCTTGTTTTATGCTTATAACTGTAAACCTTATCGCATTTTTTGTAGCAGTGTATTCTTTGTCCTATATGGAACAATATACTGACAAGCCAAAGTTTTTCACATTATTTTCTTTAATGGTTTGCGGTATGAATGGGTTAATAATAACAGGCGATTTATTTAATCTTTTTGTATTCCTTGAGATCGCTTCTATTGCAAGTTATGCGCTGGTAGCATTTGGAACAGAAGCAGAAGAGCTGGAGGCATCTTTTAAATATGCAATTATGGGCTCTGTTGCCTCAGCTTTTATTTTTATAGGAATCGCATTTTTATACAGCTTTGCTTCTACTTTGAATATGGCAGATATGGCCAGGGTTTTGAGCAATAAGCAGAATGAATGGGTTATACCTTTTGTAGGGGTGTTGTTTTTAATGGGGTTTGGATTAAAATCCGCTCTTGTCCCATTTCACGCATGGCTTCCTGATGCTCATCCAGCTGCTCCTGCTTCGATTTCTGCCATGCTTTCAGGGGTTTTAATCAAGACGCTTGGCGTTTATTCTCTTATCAGGATTTTCTTCAATATAATAGGCGCTACTCAAGGCTATCTTGCAGTGCTGATGTTTTTAGGAGCTATCTCTATGATAGCAGGGGTTGTGCTTGCATTGTCGCAATGGGATTTTAAGAGATTACTGGCATATCATTCTATTAGCCAGATTGGTTATGTAATTCTAGGCATTGGGCTTGGGACGCCTCTAGGGATACTCGGCGGGCTATTCCATTTATTTAACCATTCAGTATTTAAGTCATTACTTTTTTTGAATTCTGGCGCAGTAGACTACGCTACTGGTACAAGGGATTTAAAAGAAACAGGCGGACTTGGGAAATTAATGCCAGTGACTGCAAAAACTAATCTTGTGGCTTCAATGTCTATCGCAGGTATCCCGCCTTTTAATGGATTTTTTAGCAAGGCTATAATAATTATTGCATGTCTAGAGAAAGGAAATTTTGGATATGCTATTTGTGCAGTAATAGGAAGCATTCTTACCCTGGCCTCATTTATGAAGGTGCAAAAGTTTGCTTTTCTCGGAGAGATAAAAGATAAATTTAAAAATATCAAAGAAGTGCCTTTTACGATGCTATTCCCT
This sequence comes from Candidatus Omnitrophota bacterium, assembly GCA_018819285.1. Taxonomy (GTDB): domain Bacteria; phylum Omnitrophota; class Gorgyraeia; order Gorgyraeales; family Gorgyraeaceae; genus UBA10183. The sequence goes on along the minus strand of JAHJQM010000002.1, from coordinate 11,568 downwards.
ATGGTATGCCTTGCTGTCATATGTATATTCGGAGGCCTTATGTTAATACCGTCTTTTAGGTTCTTTCTGGATGATGCAGTAGCTGTGATATTAAAAGGCACAAGCTATGCCAGTGTTGTTTTGGAGGCAGCAGCGAAATGAAGAGTAAAATTGTATTGTTCATAATAGGATTTCTGGTGTGGTCTCTTTTGACATGGCCTTTGGATCTCCAGCATTTAATAGTTGGATTGATAGTTTCAGCTTTTGTTGCGTTTATAACAGGCGATTTATTCAGTCAAAGACCGCATCATTTTGGGCATATAACAAGATATCTCTGGTTCTGTTATTACGTGCCTGTATTTTTATGGGAGTGCCTGAAAGCGAATATAGATGTTGCAATAAGAGTGTTGAATCCAAGACTTCCAATTAATCCAGGAATTGTAAAAGTGAAGACTACTTTGAGATCTGATACCGGATTGACATTTCTCGCGAATTCCATAACTCTTACTCCTGGGACTTTTTGCGTGGATATAGACGCTGAAAAAGGCGTGCTTTATGTTCATTGGATTGATGTAAAGACTCAGGATATAGATAAGGCAACAGAGCTGATCGTAAGTAAATTTGAAAAAATTCTGAAAAAGATATTCGAATGATCATTATGAAAAATTTAAAATGGTTAATTGGTTTTGGTATTCTGGCAGCTAGCTTATTATTTATAATGCTATATCCAATCCCGTCTCTATTGAATTGGCAGTCCGGATTTTTGGCACATTGTTTTTTTGTTCTTATGCTTTGTTTTGCTATGTGCTTTTTCAGGGTTATGGCTGGCCCAACGCCTGCTGATAGGGCAGTGGCAATAGATACGCTTGGGATTCTGATAGTAGGATTTTGCGCAATCTTGAGTATTCCTACAGGGAGAGACTGGTATCTGGATATTGCTATTGCATGGGCATTGCAGAGTTTTATAGGAGCTCTTGCGCTGGCAAAATATCTGGAAGGAAGAGGTTTTGATGAGTAATATTCAACAGTTAATAGGTTATATATTTATTATATTAGGTCTGGGATTCGATATATTCGGATGTATTGGTTTATTGAGGCTTCCTGATGTCTATAACAGGCTACAAGCTACTACCAAATGTGTTACGCTTGGCACCTGCAGTATTCTTTTTGGCACGTTTATAATGAAAGGATTAGGCACAACAGGAGTTAAGGCAATTCTAGTAGCAGTATTTTTGCTTCTTACTTCTCCTGTTGCTGCGCATGCCCTTGCTAGAGGTGCCCATAAATCAGGCGTAAAACTCTGGCCTAAGAGCGTGGTTGATAAATACGAACAGGATGGGAATTGATGAGATATCCAAAATTACGAGAATTAATAGAAGCAATTATGGCATTAATAAAAGGTCCGTATACATCAAAATTTCCATTCCAGCCGCATGTGCCTGAGAAGCGCTTTAGGGGAAAGCCAGAGTATTTTAAAGATGGGTGCGTAGGTTGCAAGGCATGCGCTGAGGTTTGCCCGACAGGTTGCATAGAAGTGAAAGATGTGCCTGATTCAGAAACGCCTTTGAGAAGATTGGAGCTGCGTTATGATTCATGCATATTCTGCGGACAGTGTCAAGCAGCGTGTATTACCCAGGAAGGCATAAAGCTTTCCAATAAATTTGACCTGGCTATATTTGACAGAAGTCAGGCTATAGAAGCTGTTGAAAAGGAGCTGGCTTTATGCGAAGGTTGTGGATGCATAGTAGGAGCAAAAGACCACTTGTCCTGGGTTGCGAAAAAGCTAGGGCCTTTGGCATATTCAAGCCCCACGTCTTATTTATCTGCATTGAAAGAACTAAAATTAGCATTTCTTGATATACAGAAATCAGAAGAGTTGACTCGCCAAGATAGGATTAAAATACTCTGTCCAAAATGCCGCAGGGAAATTACGCTAAATACCTAACATTGCAACTTTATAATATAGGTCTATGGTAAATTTAAAGGTTATATTAAAAGGCAAAATTGTTATGCTCTGCATAGGAAATATTGAATGCGGAGACGATGGGCTAGGTCCTTATCTTGCGAAAATTATAAAAGACAAAGTGCCTTATGAGGTTATAGATGCAGGCGTTGCTCCTGAAAACTGGACAGGCGTTATAACCAGATTAAAACCAGATACGATTATTATAGTAGATGCAATATGTTTTGAAGGAGAGCCTGGAGATGTAAGGATCTTTTCAGGTGAAGATCTGCGTTCCGGGAAAATTTCAACGCATGATGTTTCTCCGAAGTTGTTGATAGAATATCTAAAAGAAGTTACGCTTGCGGATATTTACATATTGGGCATTAAACCTGAATCAAATAAATTCGGCCAACCTTTAAGCGCTTGTGTACAAAAATCACTGGATAAACTTGTAAAAGCATTAATAACCTCCTGGGCGGCTTGACAACAGGTTATTCATATGATAACCTTTTTCTTATCATGGCTATTGTAGAGATGGAATTGAATAAAATAAGAATAGATGAGAATAGGGGCGAACAGGTTATTGTGCTTAAGGAAAAACAGGGAGAGCGCATACTGCCCATTGTAATAGGCATAATGGAAGTAACTGCTATTAAAATGAAGATAAGCGGCGTGAACCCTCCAAGGCCTATGACGCATGATTTATTTTATAACGCGATAACCCAGCTAGGTGCAAAGATAGATAAAATAATAATTAATAAGTTAGAAAACAACACGTTTTTTGCAAAGCTTATCATATCAGTGGATAGTCGTATAGAAGAAATAGACGCCAGACCAAGCGACAGCATTGCAATAGCCATACGGGCTAAAGCGCCTATATTTGTAGAAGAAAAGGTTCTGATTAATGTGTCCGATAATATAGAATAATTTCCATAAGTATCTTCCTGTCTATGATAATTTTATGTAGTTACTTTCGTATGTAATATTTTAGTTCAAACCTAAATAGCTATTTTGCTTGATTTTATAGCATATTGCTGCTAATATTTTGTTAAATGGGCGATAAATCTGAAACTATTGAACGCAGGAAATATATAAGACTTAATGTTATATTTCCTGTGGAATTTCAGTTCGTAGACCCTGAAACATCCGGTTCAGTAAGCGAGATAAGGCAGGGATTCACAAGGGATGTCGGCAAGGGTGGTATTTGCATTGAAGTAAATAATGTAGAAGAAAGCCTTGAGCAGATTATAAAAGAGGGCAAGGCTAAAGTAGACGTCAGGCTTCATATACCTTTGTCTGTGCCTGAGACCAAGGCAGTAGCAAAGATTGCCTGGTATGAAAAAATACAATCAGGCTATCCTAATAAGTATTTAATAGGCCTTTCATTTTTACAAATAGACCCAAAAGACAGCCGTAGAATTTATTTTCACGCTCAGAGGAAAATACTGACGCCTGCCATTATAGCAGTATTCTTTTTCTTTCTGGTATTAGGCTCTGCGTATTTCTATGCTACTGGCTTCAGAGCGAATTCTGAAAATAAAAAACTGGTAGAAGATCTGAATAAACTTTCTACTAAAAAGTCTGAACTTGAAAAAAATATCCTGGATCTTAATAATAAACAGGAGGAGATAGGATGCAAAATAGTAACGAATGAGGATGAGATAGAAGGGTATAGAGCAAAGATTAAAGACCTGGAAAAGGTAACTGGGGATGCTAAAACAAAAGACAAGCTTATAGTGTATTTAAAAGAAGATAAGGAAAAGATGAAGACAATAATGAAACATGTGCTTTATCAGAGAGCCAGATTTAACGGAGAAATTAAAAATCTCGATAAAGAGAATATATATTTAAGAAATAGGATTTCAAGACTTTTAAGTCAGAGAACTCTAACCGAGGGTAGCTTAAAAGATCTTATGTCGTTTTTTAATCCGATCGAAGAAAAAAATATATCCAACATGTATAAATGGATAAAGAACCATCAGAATATGCGGACTGGCCTGGTGATGAGTAGCGAGGGCGATAAGAATTTAGTAGGATGGGCTTTTACTTATGATCAGTCTCTAGCCTGCCAAAGTTTTACTTTAATGATAGATGGGGAGAATGCAAAGGGGATCCTAAATTTCTATAAAGACGTGGCTGAAACATCAGAAGGCGCTTTTGCAAACGCCTATGACATCTATACCGGGAAGATAGTGGAATATAATGTTCTTAGTGGGCCTAATATATGGCTTGGGATAGCAATAGCCCAGTACACTAAAAAATTTAAAGATGAGGAATATCTTTTAGTTGCAGAGGATATTGCCAGATGGCTTATTATGATGCAGAAGCAGGACAGAGATTTTGGTATAAGAGGTGGGCCTAGATTAGAATGGTTCAGCATAGAGCACAATTTGGATGCCTATGCGTTTTTCGGCATGCTTTATAAGATAACAGAAGACGACACATACCTGGAAGCGCAAAATAGGACTTTGAACTGGCTTAAGAAAAATTCTTTTAGCAGGGTGGGATACAATCTGAATAGAGGCAAAGGCGATGCTACTATTGCTACAAATACATTTGCGTGGGCTATTGCAGCAATAGGGCCAAAACTTTTAAAGGAATCCGGTATGGATCCTGAACAGATCTTAGATTTTGCAGAGACAAACTGCCGGGTTAAAGTAGAATATATAAAAAAGGCAGAAAAGGTCAAGGTTGCAGGGTTTGATTTTGATAAATATGAACACGTAGCAATGGGTGGTATAGTGTCTAGCGAATGGACAAGTCAGATGATATTGTTGTTTAGGATAATGACTGATTATTACAAGGAAAATAGGGAATTTAATAAGGCGGGAGATTATGATAAAAAAGCAAATTTTTATCTTTCTGAGATAGAAAAAATGGTTATATCCAGCCCTTCCATAGTAGGCCAAGGCTATGGCTGCCTTCCTTACGCAACACAAGATGATGTGGATACTGGTCATGGATGGAAAGTTTCCAATGGGACAAAAACAGGTTCAACGGCAGGCACCGCCTATGCAATATTCGCAAAATATAGTTATAACCCACTTACATTAGACTGATAACATGAGACGTCAAATAAAATATGCGATATCTCTGATAGCTTTAATCGCTATATCTTTAATTATAAATTTTTTCAGGCACATAAATTCAACGCCACAGGTTTATAATAATAACTCGTATAATTATACAGTAAGCCGAGTTGTAGACGGAGACACTATAGAGCTTTCTAATAGAGAAACAGTGAGGTATATAGGCATAGATACGCCTGAGATAAGAGAGAAGAAGAATGGTGAATGGATCTATAAACCAAGGCCTTATGCAGAAGAAGCTAAAGAGTTTAATCAAAAACTTATTGAAGGCAAATCTGTAAAGTTGGAGTTTGATGTTCAAAAAAGAGATAAATATAAACGCCTTCTTGCGTATGTGTATAGAGGAGATAAGATGGTAAATATTGAGATGGTTAGGCAGGGTTTCGCAATGATATATACATATCCTCCGAATCTAAGATATTCTCAAAAATTTCTGGATGCTCAGAAAGAAGCCAGGGATAATAAAAGAGGCTTATGGGTTGATTTAGAAGAAAATAAAATTTTTACATCTCAGGCCAAAAATAATATAAACAGGATAAGGATGATAGAATCCGAGGTTATTGACACGCATTCGACAGAAAGGTTATTGATATTAAAGTTTAAAGATAATTTTAAAGTGGTGATATATAAGAACAACATTCCTTCCGGGTCTAAGAATATGCTACGTTCTCCGAATGCATATTTCAAAGGCAAGAAGGTGAGGGTATACGGCCTGATAAAAGAATATAAAGGCTATCCTGAGATAATACTTCATGATATATCGCAATTAGAGATTCTTAACTAATCATAGAAAATTTATGGAAAACCAGACAAATATCAGAAATATAGCTATTATTGCGCATGTTGACCATGGGAAGACTACTCTTGTGGATAGCATTCTGCGCCAGACTCACGTAGACCGTAACATCGAAGAAATGGGAGAATGTATTATGGACTCCATGGATTTGGAGCGTGAGCGCGGCATTACCATTAAGGCAAAAAACGCAAGTGTTATTTATAAAAATACAAAGATTAATATAGTTGATACACCAGGCCATGCTGATTTCGGAGGAGAAGTTGAGCGGACATTAAGGATGGTGGACGGGGTGCTGCTTATCATAGATGCCAAAGATGGGCCAATGCCGCAGACGCGTTTTGTGTTGAGAAAAGCCCTGGAACTTGGACATAAGGCAATAGTTGTAATTAATAAAATAGATATGGCTGATGCCAGAATAGACCATGCAATAAATCGTACGTTTGATCTTTTTTGCGAGCTTGACGCGACAGAGGAACAGCTAAATTTTCCAATTATTTATGCCTCTGCATTAAAAGGCTTTGCGACTTTAAATCTAAGTAAGCCATCAGATAATATTTTTCCTCTTTTGGACACTATCCTAGAAACAATACCAAAACCTGTGGTAAATCCTGATGCGCCTCTTCAGATTTTAGTATTAGCGCTTCTTTCGGATTTTTATAAAGGCAAGATGGGTATAGGAAAAATTACAGCAGGCTCTATTGCGAAGGGCATGAACGTTATTCTCGCCCGAAGGGATAAAAGCCAGAAACTTTCCAAGGTTACAGCTATTTTAAGTTATGAAGGCCTTAAGCAGATGGAACGAGAGAGCGCTGAATCAGGGGAAATAGTGGCTGTGGCAGGCTTTGAAGAAATAGGAATAGGAGATACTATAACTGATGCTAATAGCCCGTCCCCACTTAACCCTCCTGAAATAGAAAAACCGACTGTTCGTATGATGTTCGGCGTAAATAAAAGCCCTCTTGCCGGAAAGGATGGCAAATATGTTACTTCCAGAGTGCTTCGCGAAAGACTTTTTAAAGAAATTGAGACTAATGTATCTTTGCGCATAGAGGAAACAGATAGCCCGGATACATTTCTTGTTTCCGGCAGAGGAGAATTACACTTGGCGATTCTAATAGAGACTATGCGGCGCGAAGGTTTTGAGCTTCAGGTTTCTCAACCGGAAGCTATTTTTATTGAAAAAAACGGAATAAAAATGGAGCCTTTTGAATTTTTAACCGTCGAAGTCCCTTCGGAATATCAGGGCGTGGTTATAGAAGAAACAGGCAGGCGCAAGGCTCGTCTTAAAAATATGTTTCAGGGTTCAAAAGGCATTATTTATTTTGAATATGAAATTTCAACGCGAGCTGTAATAGGTTTAAAAGCCATGTTTATGACAAAGACGCGCGGGAATGCCATAATAAATCATGCATTCGATGAATATGAGCCTATAGACGAAAGTCTTTCTTTTATCAATTCTCATGGATCTTTAGTGTCTTCTGAAAGGGGCATTTCCACGTCATACGCTCTCAATAATGCTCAGGAACGCGGAGAATTATTTATAGGCCCAAATATTGATGTTTACGAAGGTATGATTATTGGCCAGAATTCCAGGCCGGAAGACCTTGATATGAGCCCCTGTAAGACAAAAAAACTTACCAATATGAGGGCTGCAGGTTCTGATGATGCTATTATACTTACGCCTCCCAAAGAAATGACCCTGGAACTTTCCATAGAATATCTAGGCAACGATGAACTTCTGGAAGTGACCCCTAAAAATCTCAGGCTAAGAAAAAAGATCTTAGACCCATTAGTCCGCAAACGTTCAAAAAGAAACTCCAAGTAGATAGTAGGGAATGGTTTGAAACCGTTCCCTACCAGGCTATTTTTAACAATTGCTTATATTATCAAGAAGTAGTACCATATATTCATTAAGCCACAAAAGGGTGGCAATGAAAGGAGGAACGTAGCATGAAAAATTTATCCAAATCATTTATAGTTATCGGTTGTTTTTTATTAGTTATAGCGGTAGTTTCAAAATACACATTTCCTATATTGCGTAACGCGTTATCAATGAAGGCCATTAGTTTTGTGATTTTAGCAAACGCTTCTTTTTTATTAGCTATTTTATTCAAGAAATAATAGTGATATGAGGCACCTTCTTATTAACTTATTCTAACCTGGTTGGATTTGTCAGATTACGCCCACATATTCCTATCCAAGCTCCTATATTGTATTGCCTCAGATACATGGTCAGCGCTTATATCAGGTTTACCTTCCAGATCTGCGATAGTCCGCGAAACTCTCAGTATCTTATCGTAACACCTGGCGCTGAAGCCAAGTTCAGTAATAGCTATTTTCAATAAATTTCTGCTTGCGTCATCTAGCTTGCAGTATCTTCTTGCGAGTTTGTGGCTCATCTGGGAATTTGCAAAAATACCTTCATCTTTAAACCTTGCAAGCTGTATCTCTCTTGCCTGCATTATCCTGTTCCGGATTACCTCTGATTTTTCCCCAGAACTTTCATCTGACAAGTCTTTATACTTTACAGAAGGTACTTCTATGTGGATATCAATCCTGTCCAATAATGGCCCTGATACCTTTGACATATATTTTTGTATCTGATTTGGAGTACAATGGCATTCTTTCTTGGTATCTGTAAGATATCCGCACGGGCAGGGATTCATTGCGCAGACAAGCATAAATTTAGAAGGAAATCTTACAACGCTGTTTATTCTAGATACAGTTACATAGCCATCTTCAAGCGGCTGCCTTAATGCTTCCAGGACATTTCTGTGGAATTCAGGCAGTTCATCCATAAATAATACTCCATTATGAGCAAGGCTTACTTCCCCTGGCTTAGGAACAGTCCCGCCGCCGACCAAAGATATGTCAGAGGCAGTATGATGAGGGGTTCTAAAAGGCCTTGTTCGTATAATAGAGCTTTTTGCCGGGATAAGACCTAATACGCTATGAATCTTTGTAGTTTCCAAAGATTCCTCAATTGTCATTTCAGGGATTATTGTAGGAAGCCTTTTAGCGAGCATAGTTTTTCCGCTGCCAGGAGGGCCAATCATTATTATATTATGGTTTCCAGAGCTCGCTATTTCCATCGCTCTTTTTGCTAAAAATTGGCCTTTTACATCTGAGAAATCCAATTCGTAATTCTGGATTTTTTCAAGTAAGATCTCTTTATCAGGGGAGAGAGGGGCGATTATGTCAATACCTTTTAAAAAATTAGATACATTACTGAGCGTGCTTACAGGATAAGTTTCTAAGCCTTCCACTATACTTGCCTCGTGAGCATTTTCCTCAGGTAGAATTAGTTTTTTGCGGGAATTTTTCAAAGACATTGCTATTGGAAGCGCGCCTTTTATTGGCCTTATCTTTCCATTTAAGGCAAGTTCGCCCAGAAATACAAAATCCTCAAGTTTATTAAAATCTATCTGGCCTGACGCAGCAAGTATTCCTATTGCAATGGGCAGGTCAAACGAAGGGCCTTCTTTTTTAATATCGCATGGAGCCAGATTTATGGTGATTTTTTCTGAAGGGTATTCAAACTGGCTATTTTTAATAGCTGCTTTTACTCTGTCCCTGGATTCTCTTATAGCAGTGTCAGGAAGCCCTACTATCACTACATTTGGCAAGCCTCTTGTTATATCAACCTCGATTTCAATAGGCTTTGCCTCTATGCCTATTGTTGCAGATGAAAATATCTTTGACAACATTGTGTACCCTCCTCTTGTTAAACAACTTTACACTTCTGACAATGTCACAAGTGTAAAGTTGTTTGTTCTACATATATAGACACATGAAAAGAGAGTTTTCTTTCAAAAAAGTTACTAAAAATAATAGGCTGGCTTGACAATCGAGGCTCTATAAGGTATACTTCATTATAAAATAAATATGGTATATTATAATCTATTATAAAGAAAGGTAATATTTTATGAAAAAACAATATCTCTTTATTTTATCCCTAATAATATCAATATGTTGCGTAACAGCTAGATATGGCTTTGCTGCTACTGTAGGAAACGCGCTTGATTTAGATTTACCACAGAGATCAGCTGTATTACGTCAAGAGGTAGTAAAAGATACTTTAGATGAATATGAACAGACAGTTAAAATCAAGGGGTCGTTTGATATAGAATTTGTGTTTAATAAAGATTTGCATGTTAACTCTGATCTGAGCAAAGCTGAAATAAAAGGTCAATGGTATATGGCTAAACTTGGGATGACTATTTTAAATAGGGTGGAGCCATATATTAAAATTGGTACATCTAGTTTAGAAACAAGATGGAAACATAACAGTCAAGAAATAGAAGTGGATGCTGATAATGGTTTTGCTTGGGGAGTAGGACTAAAAGCTAATATTGTAGAATTCTTAGATGGAATTAGGTTGACAGGAGATTGGCAATATAGAACTACAGAGCCTGATATTAGCGAAATTAGCGTTAATGGAATTGCAGTAAATGATACTGGAGCTAAATTTAAAGTTGACGAATGGCAGTTAAGCTTACTCCTAAGTAAAAAGTTTGAAATCCCATTAAAATTGCAAAGTATTTATATAGTGCCTTATACTGGCATAAGTTATGCCGATTCAAATGTTGATGTAAGTTTTAGTAATCCAGGTATGCCTGGCACAGATTTTTCGCTTTTTGACGCAAACAATAAAAAGCTTTATGGTTTTGTATTAGGATGCGACATTGTGCCTAGCTTAAGCAGCTCCTTTATTTATAGCATAGAGCTTAGGCTTGTGGATGAGGTAGCATTGAGCTTAGGCGCTGCAATGAAGTTTTAAGGAGACATAAGAATGAGAAAAAATATTTTCATAATAGCGATAATTTTATCATTATTTTTTGCAGGCACTTCTTTTGCTCTAACTGTGGGCGGCCAGACTGAAATGAGTGTGCCTGAAGCGTCTTTCTTTTCAAAAGAAAGGGCTGTAGAAAATACATTGGATTCTTATGAATCAGAAGTAAAGATGAAGGCTGGTTTTGATGTAGAATTTATAGTCAAAAAAGAACTTCATGCTGCTCCAGCGGATGATACTAATGCCAAAATAGAAGGCCAGAATATGAATTTTAAATTTTCAATGAATTATTCAGATGTCTTAGAGCCATATGTGAAAATCGGGACCTCTAATCTAAGAGTAAAATGGGAGCAACATAGTCAAAATATTGCAGTAGAGGCTAAGCCAGGATTTGTCTTGGGAGGAGGCATAAAGGCAAAGTTATGGCAATTTCCTGCCACAGGCATAAAATTAACTCTAGACGGTCAGTATAAGGACACTCAATTGGATTTTGATACAGCTAAGGTAGGCGGTTCAACTTCAGCAGCTTCTGCCACTAGCGAGACATTTAATATAAAAGAATGGCAGATAAGTTTATTGGCCAGTAAAAAATTCATATTTCCTATGGGTATGCAGGATTGTTATACTGTGCCATATATAGGCCTTACTTATTCAGATTCAGATGTTAATGTGCATTTTACGCAGAGTGCGTCAGGCTTGCTTTATTCTACTTATAATGCAGGGAATAAGAATCGTATAGGCCTTGTTTTTGGATGCGATATAATACCTTCTCTTTCAAGCTGGTACTTGTATAGCTTTGAATTGAGGCTTATTAACGAGATAGCTTTTTCGCTATCAGGCACAATGAAGTTTTAAATCCTTTTCTTTTTGCTGTCCTCCCAATATGATAATGTCCTGTTATACCAAAATAGAAATGTCCGGTTTTAAAGATGCTATAATGCACTCCTTACAAGGAGGTCGCTATGGC
>JAHJQM010000001.1 GCA_018819285.1 Candidatus Omnitrophota bacterium | reverse complement strand
GATATTACAGACCCAATATGTAGGCTATCATTCAACACCAAGACCGCTCTCGTTAATACCCTCAATAATAAAGTCCGCCCGAGCGCCTTTCTGCTTTCTAAACACATCTCCATACACCCTCTACATCATAAATAATACCAATTGTAAGAAGTTAATGCGCCCATCTGTTATTTCGAGCGAGCCAAAAGCGAGTCGAGAAATCTGTCAAAATAGATTTCTCCACTTTGGTCGAAATGACAAAAGCGCAAATATTAAACACAATTGGTATAATACCTCAATTTTATCGGACGTATTATGCCTAAAGGTCTGTAGATATTGGTATTTTGGGGTGTTGATTAAGTTGGCTTCAAAATTTGACAATGTGAACTTAAAAGCGATAGGAATTCGAAGAAAGATATAGCAACTATTCAGAGACGAAACGCCAAAGTAGTTCATTAAAAGGAAAATTGAAATGTTAGACTCAATGTTCCACAAAAAGAGGGGGGGCAGGATACTCATTGTTGATGATGAGCCAAATATACTTCACCTTGTAAGTAAATTTCTTCGGTGCCAAGGTTATGATGTCATTACTGCTGCCAGTGGTGAAGAAGGATTAGAGAAAGCGATAAACGAGAAACCTGATGTCATACTTCTGGACGTAAATATGCCGATTATCAATGGATATCAGATGCTCAACTACATTAGAAACAACCCGGAATTAAAGGACATACCTGTAATAATGCTCACAGCGTTTTCTGAAGCAGAAGATGTAAATACAGCTGTCTCATATGATATTACGGATTATATTACCAAACCGTTTGACTTCGTTTATCTATGCGAAAAAATTACTCAGGCCTTACAGTCCGGGCGCAAACATAAGGCAAGAAAATGAAACAAAGTCTAAGTAGAACCAGAGAAAAATGGTGGATATTCATGCTAAAACTTATGGAGAGATGTGGAAGTAAATGAAAAAACACAAACCTTTAGGATAAGAATATGGATAAGAAAACGATAAAAATTCTGCTGGTAGAGGATAACGAGGGTGACATTCTGTTAGCCAAAAGGGCTCTATTTGGTTGTTCACGACCCATTGAATTTATTGTGGAATCGGCATGGGACCTGTCGGAGGCTATTAAACACCTGCGTAACGACGAAAAGTACGATATTATATTACTTGATATAGGACTTCCCGATAGTAGTGACATTGGAACAGTTCAAATAGTTAGGAAAGCTACGAATATACCTATCGTGGTATTAACAGGTTCGGATGAGGAGGAATGGGGACTTTCGGCGATAAAACTTGGTGCAGCAGATTATCTGACTAAAGATATGCCGTTGGAAAAATTTTTGGTTCGGACAATTGTTTACGTGTTGGAGCACAAGCGGATTGAGGATGAGTTGAAGACCGCTTACGCCCAGTTGATTCGGTCAGAAAAGCTTGCAACTATAGGAAAATTGGCCGCAATTGTCGCTCATGAGCTTAAAAATCCGTTAGCAGTGATGAAAAATGCCCCGGAAATTAAGGAAGATGTAGATATTATTTCCGACGAGGTGAACAAGGCAAATAAGATTATTAGCGACCTTTTGCAATTCAGCCGGACAAATAAACCCACCCTAAAGCCGGAGAAGATTAATGTGGTCGTCAGAAAGACGACCAGCCGGCTGAAAATTCCCCCTGAGATAGAGCTAACTATGGAATTACAGGATAATCTGCCTGATATAGAGCTTGACCGCCAGCAGATTGAGCAGGTCTTTTACAACATAGCCATAAATGCCATCCAGGCTATGACCGACGGCGGGAGACTGACCATTAAGACTAACCTGGATAGCGATTGCATAGAAACTTCTATTACTGATACAGGGAGTGGCATTGCCGGAGAAAATCTTGAAAAGATATTTGAGCCGCTTTTTTCCACAAAGGCCCAAGGCACAGGTCTGGGCCTTCCTGTATGTGCATTGCTGGTTGAAAAACATGGCGGCAGGATTGAGGTTGAAAGCCGGCCGAAGAAGGGAACAACATTTATTGTCAAGTTGCCAATTGCAAAAACCATTAAAGACTCTAAAAAAATCTCTGAGGCCTCTATGGGCAATTCTGCGGTCTCCGTGGTTGCGAAAGGAGAATAAGAAAAATGCAAGAGAAAACAAGCATACTGATAGTTGATGATGAGGTAAGTTTTTGCAAGACCATAGCAAAAATACTAAGCAGGAAAGGTTACGAAACCGCTACGGCAGAAAATGGTTTTAAAGCTCTGGGCATAATAAAAAAGAGAGCTTATGATGTCGTGCTTATGGATATCAGAATGCCTGGTATGAACGGTGTTGAGGCCTATAAGAAGATAAAAGCTATGAGACCGGGTGCAATTGCAATTCTGATGACCGCCTTTTCTGTAGATGAGTTAATTAAAGAGGCCCAGAAAGAAGGGGTATATGCTACGCTGCACAAACCCCTTGTTATAGATGTGCTTATCAACTCGATAGAAAGAGCAAAAAACAGTGGGCCATTATTAGCCATAGTCGATGATGACCCTGGAATTTGCAAAACGATGGGAGGTATCCTTAAAAAGAAAGGATACAAAGTAAGTATCTGTGGGACGGGAGAGGAGGCCATCTCTATCGCAAAAGAAAAGCCCAGTGACGTACTCTTTATTGATATGAAGCTGCCCGCTTTAAACGGCCTGGAGACGTACCTGGAGATTAAACGTATAAATCCAAATGCAATAGCAGTAATGATGACCGCATATGAGACAAAGATGGAAGATTTAGTAAAACAGGCATTGGAAGAAGGCGCTTACATTTGTCTCCTTAAGCCGTTTGATATGGATGAAGTTCTTAGGCTGATTGATGAAATATCCCAAAAGATACGCCGGAGAAAAGTTCCTGTCGAAAATATAAGATGACATATGGATAAGCAGGGCGAATTTCAACATTCAACGTTGTCCTCCATAAGGAGTCCATAGGACTTGGAACTCCTTACGGAGAATGTTCAATTGTTTGATGTTCGACGTTCAATTCGCTTTGTGTCTTTGCTTGCAAGTAAGGATTGAAGATTTTTCAGTGTTTAGTGTCTGGCGGTTTTTTTGCGGTGAAATATTATTCCCAAGCCAAGCAGAAATATGGTGGCAGGCCTGCCCGCAGTAGCATATTAAAAAAACAATAAGCTACCGTTTTCTATTTTGCAATCCAAGTAATCCAGCACCACAAATCACTAAAAATGCGGAGGCGGGTTCGGGAATTTCGGGGCTTACCCAATCAGCACCATATTCAGTAAGGAAGAGCCTTCGGCCATCTGCGTATGGTTCAACCCAGTCTAAAAACGCCTGATAATGTCTGTCATAGACAGCAGTGCCAAGGTCACTCATAATGCTAGTGCTATC
>JAHJQM010000009.1 GCA_018819285.1 Candidatus Omnitrophota bacterium | reverse complement strand
GTATATTCTCTTTCTTTGCCCATAAATCCTATAACTGCAAATACTGCGGAAATAATACTCACAACTATCAATAATATCAGCGCTATCTTAAAGGTTTTAGACATAATGCCCCACTCCTTTTTCACAAAGTATATCCTTAAAAAAGCGTATTGTCAAGAGAGAAACAAATAGGCTGGCGCCAGGCGTTAGTGCCTGGCACCAGCCTTGTTATTATTTTTCCTCTTCGTATGCCTCCAGCACCACCTCATTCAGAGATTCCCTGAATTCTTTAGTTAAAGGATGGGCTGTGTCATACCACTTTCCGTCCTTACCTTTTTCGCTGGGCATACTTACAAATAACCCATTCTTGCCTTCCACTACCTTAATGCCCTTTACTATAAAAACGCCTGCAAAGGACACGTCGCAAAAAGCCTTAAGGCTTGATTCTCCGCTGAGTCTATGCAACCTCAGCACCTCCACTCCGTTATTCTGGTTCACCATATCTATCACCTCCTGTTATATTAGACACATCTGGAGGCAATTTTCTTTCAAATTTTTTTTCTTTTTCCTGAATTCCTTTAAAAATCATTATAACCCTTTTAGCCGCTTCACCTTCCATCGCCCACTTAAATCCTAAAATAACAGAAACTGCAAGAAATTGTAAAAAATAATCCCTAAAAATAAAGGATAGCGCAAAGAAAAATAGCCCTGTAAAAAGCCATTTGAGTTCTGGCCTTTTCTTCTTATTCTTCTCGACTAAGCCTGCCTGGTTCACCCTATTCTTCCGCTCGAAGAATATTGTAGTTCCCAATATTGTTCGAGCAAGGCCACGCAGCGGCCGAGTCGAGAACCTTTTCTTCTGTGCCTCATATGCCACCAAAAGCATATCAAGGCAAGTATTGCAATCCGCAATATGTCCCTCTATCTTTTTCCGCTCTGCCTCAGACAGCCTCTCATCCAGATACGATGAAAGCGTTTTTTCATCCAAACACTTAATATCAATATCCATCTCTACCTCCCAAAGTTGACACTTCTGACATTGTCAGAAGTGTCAACTTTGCGCGCTTAAAAGCTTTCTTAGAAGTTCTTTTCTCCTTGCGATTATCGTAGAAACTGTGTTAATAGGCATATTCATGAAATCCGCTATTTCTTTATGCGTTTTTCCATGTATCATATTTAATTTCAATATAATCTTTTCTCTCGGAGAAAAATCTTCAACGGCCTTTTCCAGCTCCTCCACTAATTCTATCCTATATTCCTCCCCTTTATCAGAAACTATATTTTCAACTTTAAATAACTCCTCCTCACCTAAAAGCCTTTCTCTTTTCTTCCGCATAAAATTCAAAGCCCTTGTCTGGCCTATTATGCTAAGCCATGCCTTTATTTTATCTCTTTCCCTGACTTCCGCTAATCTTGATTTCTCCCATATATCTATAAATACATTCTGGACAATGTCCTGTATGTCCTGCTCACCGAAGCTAAAACCATTCCTTTTCAGCCTTTCTCTTGCAGAATAATACACAAGAGCTGAAAACTTATCAATAAATTCTGACCATGCCCTTTCTTCGCGCTTTATGCAACGCCCTATCAGATCATGCGTATCATCAAACATATTTTTGATGATAACATATCAATAATACGCGGGCTACTTTGTTTCAGACACAATATAATGACTAATAATAAGACACTTAAAAACGTGATTTTCTTTCAAAAATAAATAAAAAACCCCGCCCTTTCTGCTTTGAAGCATATCTTCGCAGTAGAAAGGACGGGGTATATAGTTTTCTCTTATTATCTATTTATTGCTGAACTGGCTGCTTAGGAACATCACCTACTTCTCTTATCTCCATAGCATCCCTGTTTAAATCATACATCTTGTTTGGGTCCATCTTGAAATTGAATTTCTTTTCCATCTGCTTGTCTATTTCCTGCAGATTATTCTGCTCAAGCGAAAAATATGCCTGTAGTACGCTCATCCTTCCGAATGTTGCCTGTTTTGCAACATAAATCTGTTCAAATTCCGTCATCTGGTCTTTGTCTTTGAAATTACATACTACTTTTCCCTCAGGAGCTGCTGCTACTTTTGCTGGCGCTGGAGCTACAGGCGTTATTGGCGCTGTCACTTTCGCCTTTGACTTATCCTTTGCAGCTGCAACAGCCATGTCGCTACAAACAAGCATAATGCCTGCTGTAAATACTACAAGCGCTGCTAAAACCATTATCTTCTTCACTGCCACACCTCCTTGTTTTACGTTTAACTTCTCGCTTCGCCTGTGCCTACCTAAACCATCCTTTTTTCTTTGCAGGCTTTGTTGCTTTCTCAGCAGGCACTGTTTTTACCGACGGCGCTTTCTGCTTTATCTTTTCTTTTGGCACTGGCCCTGGTTGCGCCTTAGGAGAAGTCACTACTGCTGTTGATGGAAGAGATACTGCTTCTTTTCTCTTTACCTCTAGATCTTTAACCTTACGTTCCGCTTCTTTCTTCGTCCAATCATCTGTAGCCTTAGCAATTATATCATTCAATTCCTTTTTTGCATCTTCAATTTTCCCCTGGTTAACCAATAAATCTGCCACACGCATAGTATACCGTAAACTATGAGTATCTAAAGACTGCGCTTTTCTGTACTGCTGTATGGCCTCATTAGTATCACCCCATTCATTTAATCTGTCACCAAACCTTAAAAACGTTCCCGCATCATTTGGCACCTTTTCCAAAAGCTGTTGCCATGTTTTTTTTGCCTCATCTACCTTTTTAGCCTTGACAAATATATTTGCCAGCCGTTCATAAAGGTAAAAATCCTGCGGGTTACTAGCTATAATCCTTTTGATCTGCGCTTCTGCTTTATCGAATCTCTCAGAGTTTTCACACAAATCTAAAAACCTCATATTGATATCCTTATCATCCGAACCCAGTCCAACAGCTTTTTCATAGACTTCGATTGCCTTATCACGCTCATTATTCCTTTGATATAACTCCGCCAGCTTCCTGTATCCGCTTAGTTCTTTAGGGGCTTGCGCCAAATCTTTTTCAAATCTCACGGCCAGTTCTGGCAATTTATTTTGCTTTTTATAAATATTAATGAGCTCTGAATCTGCCCAGCCTTTCATCCATGTATCCTTTGTGCTTGTCAAAATCTTATTACAAATAGCTTCAGCATCGCTAAACTTCTCTAGCTTTATATAATAAGACTCCAATGTTTGTTGATAAGCTGCATTATCAGGCTTTAACTCTATTGCTTTTTTAACTGCTAAAACCGCCCCTTCAGTATTATTCCGGTTGTTATAAAAATTTGCCGCTTGCACAAAAATATCAGGGTTATTAGACTTTTTCATCAAATCTTCCCAAAGAGCTATTGCTTTATCATCTAACTTTGCGTTCTTATAAGTGTCGGAAAGTACATTGTAATACCAAATATTTTCCGGCTTCAATTCTATCATTTTCTTATAAATATCCGCTGATTTCAAATAATCTTCTTTCCTGTTGTATAAGCTGGCAAGTCGGCCTAAAAGATCTTCATTGCTAGGTAATATTTTCAATGCCTTTTCATAAAGCGCTATTGCTTCGTCAATCTTGTTAACACGCACGTATTCATCAGCTATTGAGAAAATTACAGGACGTATCGCATTAGGGGCCTTGTCAATAAAAGCGCCTATCTCTTGCAATATCGCATCCTTGTCTTGTTTTTCAACTGCAAAAGCCGGAAACGGCAATATTAGAATTATGGCTATTATAAAAACAACCAAAATTGCGCATTCTCGCTTAAACATACCGCCTCCTTTTTTAGATGATTGATATAAATATACAATGAGAAGAGAAGAATGTCAATTGATTTTTACTACAAGGTGTTGGTACATAAAAATACCCTGCACCTTTTTTAAAGATGCAGGGTTAATCGCCCTTATTGACTATAACAACCTATTGCTGTCCAGGATCATCCTGTTTCGGGATATCGCCTACTTCTAACATCTCCAGTTTTTGCCTGTCTAATCTATACATCTTGCCCTGCTTCATATTGAATCCGAATTTTTCTTCTATCTGTTTATCAATTTCTTCCAGATTCTTCTGTTCCTGCAAAGCATATTTATGCAATCCTTCTATTATGATAAATGAGACTTGCTTTTCGCCGAAGATTTTGTCGAATTCCTGCGCATCTTCCATTGATTTGAACTTGTGCACTACTTTAGGCTCTTCTTTTTCCACAAGTGGCTCAACAGCTTTTGGCGCATCCTTGGCATACACAACCTGATTCATGAAACATCCAAGACTGGCCGAAAAAGCAAAAACCATAAAAACAACAAACCATTTCTTCACATCCACCTCCTTGTTATTTTTTTAACACAAATATTTCTCGCGTTTACATTCCCTTCTTTGGCATAACTACTGCTCCACCCTCTGAAGCAGGCGACATATTCTTTGACGCATCTATCTGTTCCAACCTTCTCTTCGCATCTTCTTTTACCCAGCTGTCCTTTGCCTCGTTTATCAGCTTGGTCAGGATAGCTTTCGCTTCATCCTGCTGATTATTTGCGGCAAGGATCTCAGCCATTCTAAAGGTATAAAACATGTTGGTCAAGTCGAACTGCTGCGCCTTTTTAAGCTGCGCTATTGCACCATTTGAATCCCCTGTTCTATTTAAAAACTCAGCGTACCGATCATATAATCCAGGATCATTCGTGACTTTTGCCAAAGACGCTTCCCACGTCTTTTTAGCGTCCTCTATTTTGCCGGCTTTCTCATATTCGCCGGCAAGCTTTTCCTTCAAAAGAACATCAGCATACGCTGCCGCAGCTTGATCCGCAATCATCCCAGGCATCATTTCTGCATCTTGACCTGATGTTTTCTGTTGAGCATCAATAACATTTTTCAAATCCTGCGCCGCATTGGCTGAAGACATGCAAATAAAAAACACTCCTAAAAGGATAATAGTTAATATTTTTTTCATATATCTCCCACTTAATTTATTTCTCATACAACTGTGCTCAAGACCTGGTCTTGAGCACAGTTGTATGATCCTATTTTGGCTGCTGAAGCCCTACTGAATCAGGAACCGTTGTTTGCTGAACAGGCTGCGTCACCGACGATACTGGCGCTCCACTCTTTGGAGCAGGCGGCATATTTTTTTTCGCATCTATCTTGTCCAGCCTTCTCTTCGCATCTTCTTTTATATAACTGTCTTTTGTCTCATTCATTAACTTTGTTAGGATAGCTTTTGCTTCATCTTGCTGATTGTTTGCGGCAAGGATCTCAGCCATTCTCAGGTTATAAAACATGTTGTTATTAGAGTCAAGCTGCTGCGCCTTTTCAAGCTGCGCTATTGCGCCGCTTGCATCCCCCATTCTATTTAAAGCGTCAGCGTATCTTCCGTAGAGCTCAGCATTATTGGTATCTTTTGCCATAAGCGCTTTCCACGTCTTTTTAGCGTCCTCTTTCTTGCCATCTCTCTCATATTCACTGGCAAGACTCTCTTCCAAAAAAGTATCGCTGGGATTTGCCTGTTTAAATACCTGGACCTGCCCCGCAGATTGATCCGCTCTTCTTCCAGATTGTACAGGCGGTGGCACTTTTACATTATAGTCTGATTCTTTCTGCTGGTCTTCGTCAACATTCTTCAAATCCTGCGCCGCATTGGCTGAAGACATGCAAATAGAAAACACTCCTAAAAGGATAACAGTTAATATTTTTTTCATATATCTCCCACTTAATTTATTTCTTATCCAATAATTTAATCAGCTTGTCTAATTTCCGGATCATCATCACTATACCTGCAATGGAGAATATTATAAAACCCCATAATAGATAAGGCGGATGACCTGCGGAACCAGTAAGAAAAGGACAGCAACTCATTTTATACCCCCTTTCCATTTTGTATCAATATTATCACACTTATCCATTTTTGTCAAAAATATCTTGACATATAAATTGCAATCATAGAGAATATACTTGATTTTTAAACCCTAAAAAGGTATCTCATGAATAAGAAAATAGCTATTATGCCATGCAACGGCGTAGGACGCGTTGTTTCGACTATAACAAGAGAAGCTGCATATAAAATACACAGCCAAAGGCCAGATACAACTATATTAATAAGTTCGCCTGATTTGATTGCTGATAATCCGGAAACGCTTTTGAATGCCAAAAAATACCCTTTAATAGTAATAGATGGCTGCAAACCCAGGTGCGGGAGCAGTATAGTTAAAGCAAAAGATATAAAACCAATCCTTGAGATATACGCCCCTCTGGTCTGTGCAAATAAAAAAATTCCACTCTCCGGAGAGACCCGTGTAAAACTCGGATTAAATGGCGCATGGCTCGCAGAAGCAATCACAGGGATAGCGGTTCAGGCCATAGACGATTTGCTTTCCAATAAAATTCCAACCATACAAAAAAACCTGCCTTTCAAAGTTTATATGGATAACGAAGAAATACTAAGCCGTTTATAAAGGAGATTTGCATGCCAGAAAAAGTCTGCATACTGCCCAGCTCGGAACTTACTACTGTATTTGGAAAAATCGGAAGGCAGGCAAGTTATATTATATGCGAAGATTTAAAACCTGGTAAAATTGTCCTGGGGTGTATGCCTGCTCTATTCTCTAATGTACAGGAAGACGTTGATTTCATTACGCAATATCCAGTAATTACGCTGGAAGGTCATCCAATGCACTATGCTGCAAAACTCGTAAAAAAATATTCGCAGGCTGTCAGCGCGGAGATAGATATTGAAAATTTGTTAAAAGAAGCTGCTATTAAAGTATTAGACTCTTCAGCTGAAAAATTGGGGCCTAATGGTGAAAAAGCAGTAAACTTTTTAGCAGAATACACAGCTAAAGTGGTGGAAAAATTACTGTGCTCAAGACCTGGTCTTGAGCACAGTAATTTTTGATATGCCTATAATAAATTGTGACACGGGTTTAAAACCTCATGAAAACTTTATGAAAAAAGACTATTTGTGCAATTTCCTAGGCGAACTTGTAGGAACATTTATTCTTGTCCTTTTTGGGTGTAGCAGCGTAGCTGTTTCTATTTTATTTAAAGCGCATGTCGGGCTTTTTCAGATTGCCAGCGTATGGGGCATAGGCGTTACCCTGGCTATATATACTGTAAGACACTTGTCATGCGCACATCTTAATCCTGCAGTAAGCATAGCCATGGTTATAGCTCAGCGCATGCATATAAAAAAATTGCCACTATATATCCTAGCCCAATTCACAGGGGCATTCCTAGCAGGGGTATTTCTTTATCTACTTTTTTCCAGCTCCATCGCTGACTTTGAATTGGCCAATAATATTATTCGCGGCGATCCTAATTCAGCAACCACTGCTATGTTTTTTGGAGAATACTTCCCATCTATTTCTTTATTCAATGCATTCTTGGCAGAAATGCTTGGGACCTTCCTATTGGTCCTTATTATTTTTTCTGTTACAGAAAAATGTAATGTCGGACGACCCAATAATGATTTTGCGCCTGTAGTAATTGGGGTCACTGTAACAGCTATAATAAGCATAATAGCGCCATTGACCCAGGCAGGTTTAAATCCGGCACGTGACTTTGGGCCGCGCTTATTTGCCTATTTAGCTGGTTGGAAATCAATCGCCATCCCTGGCCCAAAAGGCGGTTTTTTCACAGTATACATCCTTGGTCCTATTGTAGGATCTATTATATCAGCCCTAATTTTCACGAAAATATTCCAACCTTCCATGAATATCAAAAAATGTTAACTTTTACTGTGCTCAAGACCAGGTCTTGAGCACAGTAATTTTTGACATAATCACGATATTTATCTATCCCGCCTATCATACCCAATATCAGATCGTTATCTATAGGTAAATCATTTCTATAACCAAGATAACTCCTGTAGGAAGACCATCTATAATCTTCGAGCTCTTTAATCTCACATAAATTGTGCTTTATGGGATTAGCATGAATATAGGCTGATAATCTTAAAAGATAGCTGTCTTCAACTATCGGCTTCGCCTTAAATGGACCTTGAAAAAGATGTCCAACTCTTTTGTATTTTTTGTTGAAAAACATCGCATAGCTCAAGGCGAGTTTATGTATAAACATAGAGATTGAATCATTTCCACCCTGTCTGAGCA
This sequence comes from Candidatus Omnitrophota bacterium, assembly GCA_018819285.1. Lineage (GTDB taxonomy): Bacteria > Omnitrophota > Gorgyraeia > Gorgyraeales > Gorgyraeaceae > UBA10183. Next base: position 20,591 of record JAHJQM010000009.1, on the reverse strand, counting down.
GTAAATGAAAGTGATTTAATAGTAAGCAATAGCAAACTATAGAAACAGAGTGAAGCTCAGCATAATCAAAAAGTCGTTTACAAAATTTAATATAATCTCCCTTGGAACAAAATATATCCCGCTTCTCGTTTCCTCTCAGGTAGACATGATAATATCCGCCTTCAACAAAATCTACTTTCCGGTATGGCATATTTCCTCCTTTCAAGACCTGGTCTTGAGCACAGTTATATTTCACTCTTTATATATATGACACATCTGGAGGTTGTTTTCTTTCAAACATTTTTATTTTTTTTGCAATATCAAAATAAATGTGGTATTGTGTTCCTTATATGCGAGTTATATTTATAAGAATAATTATTTTATTATTTGTAATAAATACTATATTTCTGCCTACCCGTCTCCATGCTTCTAGTAATAATAAGCTCACTATATTTTATGCTGCAAATCTTATTTCTGTAATGAATGAATTGGGCCAGGAATTTAAAAAACTCTACCCTGATATTGAGCTAGTAACAGAATCAAGCGGATCGGTATTGGCAGTAAAAAAGGTTACGGAACTCAACAGACTCTGCGATATGATATTTGTAGCTGATTATAAACTTATAGATAAAATGCTTGTGCCAAAATATACCAACTGGGGCGTTGCATTTTACAAAGATAGGATAGTAATTGGTTTCACTGAAAAAAGCAGATATACGAATGAGTTGGATTCTAAAAACTGGTATAAAATTTTAATGCGGCCTGATGTGAAATATGGGTACGCGAATCCAAACCTCGCGCCGGTAGGCTATAATACGCTCATAGTATGGAGGTTGGCTGATATATATTATAAAGAAAAAATCGGAAATAACTCCATTTATGAAGCGCTTAAAGAGAAATGCCCTGAAGATTATGTACGGCCGGATGTCTCTGAACTCATACCCACTCTTGAATCAATGTCACTGGATTATCTATTTATGTATCAGTCCACAGCTGAGCAGCATAATTTAAAATTCATCCAATTACCGGAAGAGATCAATCTTGGTAATGAAAAGTTTGAAGAACTGTACCAAAAAACCAACGTTTCAATAGTCGATCAAAAAGGCGCAAAACAAATAATATTCGGGAAGCCGATAGTCTTCGCTTTCACTATTTTAGATGCCGCTCCTAATAAAAAGGCTGCTTTTCTCTTTGCAAAACTTCTACTGAGCGAAAAAGGTCAATTGATAATGAAAAGAAATTTTCAGCAACAGATAGTACCTGCAATTGCTATAAATAAAGAAAATATGCCGGAAGAATTAAAAATATTATGTCAAAAATAATCCTGGCCATCTTTGTACTACTCTTACATGTATTGTTATTTTCTTCTTTTCTGGATATAGGCACAAATCTCGTTTTATTGTCAGCTAATCTTGTAACACTTTTTTTGGGCATTTACTATTATAAAACTTTATCACCTATAAAATTTACTCTTTTTTTAACAGGCTACCTGATTCTTTTTCTTTTTATATTTGCTTTCCTAAACTCGCCTCTTCTATTCAGCTTGTTTATAATTTTATACGCCAGTCTTTTCAGGCTGCCGGTCCTCCTGGGTTATCTTATAATATTCATATTTTCCACTCTTGTAATGACACCTTACTGGGTCCAGTTTTTCCTGGTCATGGCGCTTTTTTATACAATTATAATAGGCCTTTATATTAAAAGACAATCCCTGTTCCTGATAATAACATTTTCTATTGGATTCGTTCTATTGTTTATTATTTGCATCCCTATATTATATATAATGATGCAAAATACGCCCCAATCTATAATTACGAGCATCAAAGATCCAAAGCTTATTGAAGCAATTAAAAACAGCCTTCTTACATCAACTATAAGCACAATAATAGTGCTTATTTTTGGAGTTCCGCTTGCATATGCCATGGCAAGAATAGAATTCCCTGGAAAAAAAATAGTTGAAAGCATGATAGATTTACCAATACTTGTGCCGCAAACAGTAGCAGGTATAGCGCTTCTGGTAATAGCAGGTCCAAAAACACCTCTGGGAGATTTTCTAAGTAGCACCTTTAACATATCAATAGCAGGAAGCTATGTAGGCATAATCATAGCTCAGGTCTTTGTCAGCTCTCCTTTTCTTATAAGAAGTGCCATAAGCGCGTTCGAGCTTATAGACACAAATCTTGAAACAGTTTCAAGAACCCTTGGCGCATCAAATCTTTCAACATTCTTTAAAATATCTATCCCTCTTGCTTTAGGCGGAATCTTTAACGGCATAATATTAACCTGGTCCAGGGCAATAAGCGAGGTCGGAAGCCTGATGGTTATTGCGTATTATCCAAAAACAGCGCCTGTTTATCTCTACGACCAGTTCATACAATACGGGCTTTCGGAAACGAAACCTGCCGCGATATTATTAATCATTACATGCCTTTGGATTTTTATAGTTCTTAGGTGGATCAGATATTATCCTATAGGGAGAAAATTTGTTAGAAATTAAAAATATCTCTAGAGTATGGGGCAATTTTTCACTAAAAAACATTAGCCTTGATATAAGTCCGGGCGAATATATCGTACTTTTAGGGCCTTCTGGCTCAGGCAAAACCCTTCTTCTGTCTACAATCGCAGGTGTATATACGCCGGATAATGGCCAAATTTCATTAAAAGGCAAAGACATAACTTCCCTCCCTCCGCAAAAGCGCTTCGTAGGCTATGTATTTCAGAAAAACTATCTTTTTCCACACATGTCAGTCAGGCAAAATATTATTTTCGGAATGAAACATCATGGTTATACAAAAAAAGAAATGTCCGCCATGACAGGCTATCTAAGGAATCTTCTTAATCTTTCTAGTATACTTGATAGACATGATACTCGATTTTTAAGCGGCGGAGAGGCTCAAAAAGTAGCTCTTGCAAGAGCTCTTGCCATCAAGCCGGATCTTTTGCTGTTGGACGAACCAATGAGCTCCCTTGATTATGATAACCGCAATAGTATCATTGAAACGCTTAAACATGTAAATAAAGAGCTTAAATTAACAACCATACACGTAACGCACGATATAACAGAAGCGAAATCCCTGGCGCATAGAATCATCACTATTAAAAACGGCGAAATAACTGTGCTCAAGACCAGGTCTTGATATCATGAATATCGAACAACTAAAATGGAAAATGGTAGAAAGGCCGCTTATACCCATACAGAATAGCTGGGTAGACGCTACTCCTTTTATTGCCCTTACTCTGCTTCTTGGCGCTTCAATATTTATTATATTCAAATTCCGCAAAAAACAATCAGCCAGGCATATTATACAATTATTCAGCCTTATTCTATTTGCATTTACTTTTCATAGATGTTTCTGCGCTATTAGAGGCTGGTTCTTTGGATTAAGCGAAATAGGAAGAGATAATCTAAGCGTCTTTCAGAATACCTGTATAATTATACCTGTAATCGCATCGCTTTTTATTTTCGGTAGGATATTTTGCGGGTGGATATGCCCGCTTGGATTCGTACAGGAGTTATTAAAAAACTTCGGAAAACGCCTACGCCAAATTCCAAAACTGATAATGCTTTCAATATTTCTGGTTATAGCCATATTTCTCATATACCGCTTCAAGCCTGTAAATTTCTTTGTCATACAGAATATGTCTAGCATGCTTGGGCTTTGTCTTCTATTTATCTGCTTTCTTAGTATCGCAAACCCGGCAAACGACCTAAGGCTTAAAAAATTAAAGTACTTTTTTCTTGTTATATGGATTTTATCTATACTACTTGGAATATTTGTAACAAGCCCATGGTGCGCAATATATGGAAACGAAATAGATTATCCCTCTCTTATTGGCTTCATATCTGTGTTATTAACAGGTCTTATTATATCAATGGCATGGTGCAGGTATGTATGTCCGCTTGGAGGGCTTTTCGCCGCACTCGCAAGGTTCTATAAATATACCATAAAAGGCTCCGACATCCCTTCAGAAGAATATAAAAATACATGCCCTATGAGGGCTATAACAAAAAATGGAACTGTCGATAAAGAAAGCTGCATATATTGCCTTAGGTGCACAGAAAAACATGGCTTTAAGCTTCAGTAAAATTCTTTTTGCGCTTTTATTTTTTTCCACTTCGCCTTTATTTGCAGATAACTGGGAAACATTCGGAAAAGATTCGGAGCATTCCGGTTATATAGAAGTAAATTTCAAATCTCCTGAATTAAAAAACATCTGGAAATTTACCCCAACTCTACATGCATGGGCATATGAAAAAACAAGCTATGAAAAAGGCATGAATGTCTGGTCATCTTCGTATTCCACGCTCGATATCGGAGATAAAAAAATAATATACAGCGGTTTTTATGACCATAATCTCTATGCTATAGATTCAGAAACTGGCGAATACATATGGCGTTACACAACAGGTGGAACACTAAACTCATCCCCTGCGGCAAAAGAAATAAATGGCACACCATTTGTCTTTATAGCTTCGAGTGACAGGACTGTATACGCTATAAACGGGCATACAGGTAAGAAAATATGGAGCTATGAAACTGAGGTATGGGATTACACTACCTCTAAAAGTATTCCGTCGTCTCCTATTGTTGAAAAAATAGGAGAACAATACTTTTTATTTATATGCATCTGGAATAATAATTTTGCATCTTTTAGAAATATACAGAAGGGGGAACTTTTTTCTTTTAACGCACTAAGCGGAGAACTGATTTGGAGAAAAAGATTAACATCTCTCCCTCTTAACTCACCTGCAATTACATATATAGGCGATAAGCCTGTGATTTTTGTAACATCGCATGACGGCAATTTATATTCCATAGATGCCAGGGATGGTAATATTCTATGGCATTTCATATCAGATTCATCCATACGATCCTCTCCTGTTATTATAAAAATAAACAATAAAAAGTATGTGATTTTCGGTACCCGCTTTGGAAATATATACGCCATTGAAGCAGAATCGTCCGCTATTTTCTGGAAAATCAAAACAGGCCATGCGGTTGATTCCACAGGAGCATTTGCGATTGTAGAAAACAAACCTCTTATATTTATTGGCTCTCATGACAGAAATGTATATGCGATAAATTGTTTCGATGGAAAAAAAGTCTGGTCTTTTCAAACTCAAAATTTCATTGCGACTTCGCCTGCCATGGCAAATATTGCAGGTAAAATTGTGGTTTTTATAAATTCCATGGATGATAATATCTATTGCCTGGACGCTTTTTCCGGTAAAGAGCTCTGGCAATATAAAACAGGTAAACTTATATGGGAATACACTACAAGAGGCGATACGCCCTGGTCATCCCCTATTGTTACTGAGAATAAAAAAGGCCCTATCTTGATATTCGGTTCATACGATGGTACAATGTATGCGTTTAATTAACAACGACAATATGAGGCGTTATGGCAAAAATGGTAACTGTATGTATTCCTGAATTTGAAACAGATAAAAAAATAGAACAAAAAATAACAATAATGTTCTGGTTTAAAAACGAAGGGCAAGATGTCCAGGAAGGTGAAGAGCTCGTAGAGGTGCAAACTGATAAAGCTATCTTAGATATAGAATCGCCTACTTCTGGCAAATTAAATAAGATAATCGCAAATGCCGGTCAGGAAGTTTCTCCCGGCCAAAAAATAGGCGAAATCGAAAGAGGTTAATGATGGAAATAAGGCTTATAGGCAGATGGATAAATGGCGCTATGAAAGAATGCCTTGCGTGCCAGACATTAAGAAAAAGAACGCTGGAGGCATTGAAAGAACTAGAAATAGACACGGAGATTAAAAATTGCGGGAGCAAAGATGAATACCTTTCATATGGCGTTATGGTCCCTCCTCTTCTAGTTATAAACAACAAAGTAAAAATAATGGGTAAAATACCCACTAAAAATCGCATAAAAGAAATAATAAAAGGAGAGCTAAATGCATAAATTACCCCTCTCAAGACCTGGTCTTGATCTCAGCAAAATTCTGGTATGTTTAGCGATTTTTGGTATGCTGACTGGATGTTCTGGCGGCAAAGAAGATGTCTCTAAAAAGTTGGTGATTTATGTGCCATGCAGCGTTTTTGGCGCTTTTTGTGACATATTAGACCAATATAAAAAAGAAAATCCTGATTTAAAAATAAGTTTTGACACAGGAAATACTGTTGTATTGATGCGTAAAGTCCTTTATAAAGGTAAAAGACCTGACGTATACATGGGAACAGGGCCTTTTGAAACAGAGCCTATAGAGAAAAAAGGCTTAATAGAGCCTGGGACAAGGATTGTTTTCAGCCATGATTCTTTAATATTAACTACTCCTTTTTCAAATCCGGCTAACATAAACTCTATAAACGACCTTATAACCGATAAAGTCAGAACCATCGCCATTCCAAACAGCCAGATAAACTCTTCGGGCCATTTTGCAATAGAAGCCTTTGCGCAATTAGGCCTTTGGGATAAGATAAAGCATAAAGTAATATTCACCCAGTATGGCCGCGAAAGCCGCACATATGTAATCAAAGATAAGGTTGATGCAGGAATAATGTACACATCCTGTCTATATGAAGACATAAAACCCGGCGAAGAAATAATCAGACCGAAAGAAATAAAAGTTATAGATGACATCCTCCAGAAGGTTAATAAAAAAATACCTTCTTATGCCTGTGTTCTTAAAACTTCAAAAAATAAATTAGAGGCAAAAAAATTTGTAAACTATTTGTTAAGCGACTTTAGCCAGAAAGCCCTGAAGCGCTGGGGTGGTGGCATAAACTTAAACTAAACTAAAACAACTGTGCTTAAGACCTGGTCTTGAGCACAGTTGTTGCTAAAAATGGATGCTCAGAAACTCATTGAAATAGTAGACATATTTCGATGCTGTATATTTACGTGGGGCGCCATCACAACAGTACTCCCCTCATTCCTTCTCGCAGGCGCCATAGCAACATTTGTTCCTACACATTCAGTAACCCGCTTCCTAGGCCCAAAATCAAATAAATGGCTTTCCTATCCTATCGCCTCTACTGTAGGCCAGATCCTTCCTACCTGTTCATGTAATATTATTCCCCTATTTACAAGTATATTAAAAAAAGGCGCAGGCCTTGGCCCTGCTTTTACATTTTTATACGCAGGTCCTGCGATAAATATAATAAGCATTGTTTTTATATTTAAGATAATAGGCCCTATCCTGGCTTTCTGGCGCATAATAGGAGTTCTTATTACTTCAATAGTCGCAGGTTTTGGTATGTCAATGCTATTCAAGAATGAAAAAATAAACACCGATAACACATCTTCTATTAAGATAGATTCAATTAATGCAGTAGAAATGCCGAAGAAAAAAAGCAGCCTTTTATTATTTTTTATTATACTGTTTCTAATACTTGCCATTGGTTCTTCCATAGGAGGCACAAATCCATTAGAACAAGGGGACAAATTTATAATTCAGAAAATAATAGTCCTGCTATTATTAGCAGGAGGACTGGTTTTCCTGCTTATAAAATATTTTCCAAAAGAGTCAGCTTTAAGCTGGGTAGACGAGACCTGGCGTCTACTTAAAAGCATAATACCTATACTTATCCCCTCAATATTAATAATAGGGATATTAAGCGTGTTTATAGATATCAGATGGGTACATAATCTTTTTAGCGCACAAAAAGACGCGCTTGGAAACAGAATTTTTCTGCCTACGCTAAAGGCTACTTTTTTAGCAACTCTTTTCGGAGAAATCATGTACTTTCCTATTCTTACAGAAGTGGTCTTTGTAAAAGCATTCTTAAAACTTGGGATAGACATAGGGCCTGCTTTGGGCATATTATTGGCAGGGCCAGGCACAAGCCTGCCCGGATTTATACTCCTTTATAAATTCGTAGGGTTTAAAAAAGTTCTGGCTTATTTTATGATATCTATTATAATGGAAACTATTATTGCTGTTACGTTAAGCATGTATTTAGGAGATTATATCTGCGCGTGTTTGATAGCCAAATGACAAGACCAGGTCTTGGCTTTGCCAAAGGCAAAGTCAAGACCTGGTCTTACTTGAGTATGAAAAATAAAATACTTACTGTATTTTTAATCCTTGTTCTTGGCGTTTCGTTTATCGCATATTACAAAACAACCTCTTATAAAAGACAGCCCCTTGAAATCTACATCCCATGCGGCATGATAGTTCCGTTTCAGGAAACGATAAAATCCTTTATAAAAGAAAATCCAGGTGTAAACATAAAACCATCTTTTGATACCGGCTCTGTGCTCGTCAGGCTTATCTTAGATAAGAATAAAAGGCCTGATATATTTGTGTCAACCGGCGCAACTGAAATGAAAAACCTTGTTGATAAAGGGCTTATTGACCTTGGAACTTTAAGAGAATTTGGAAAATTCAATCTCGTGCTCTATACCTCTAGTTCAAATCCTGCAAATATTACAAATTTAAATGACCTTACAAAACCTGAAGTAAAGATTATCGCAATCTCAGACCCAAGATTTAATTCAATAGGGACTTATGCCGAAGAGGCTCTCCGAAATATAGGCATATGGGATAATATAAAAGATAAGCTAATTCTGACTGATAGCCCCATACAAGCCCTAACATTTGTAGCTTCAGGAAAAGCCCAGGCAGGCATACATTACGACACTTGCCCTTTTGACACGGCGCCTGAAAAGATGAACGCCGATACATTAAAGGTAATACAAAAAATACCTGCGCAGCATCATAGCCAAATAGTTTCAGAAATAGCTTTACTTAATGAAGCAAAAAATAAGAAACTTGGGAGTATGTTTATTCAATTCTTAACCAGCGCCAAAGGCCAGGAGGTTTTGAAAAAATCAGGAATTGAATGCATAATACAGCCTGCATCTGATGTTAAAACCGCAAAGGTAAAAATAGACGCCTATTATCCTTTTAATGAAGAGCATAAATTTGTGGGAGACTATTTAAAAACATTTGAGAAAAAATATCCAGGCAAGGTCTCTGTCAGGCTTATAGATTTCAGGACATCAGACGGCTATGATGAGTGGCGTAAAACCGGCCTTTCCTGCGGCGGTATAATTATAAATGGAAAATCTGAATTTGAAATAACTGCGCCTGATGGCAAAAAAACTATCAGATTTTTAAGGCGGCTTGACGCATTTTGGTCCAGGGAAGATTTTGAGAAAGTTATCAATTCTATTATGAATCAATAACTAAAATTCTAACAATGCTTGATGCTTCGTACTCTTGGTGCTAAAACATGCATATGCTGATAAGATTCGCCATAAAAAATCTTCTTACAAGGCGCAGGCGCTCTCTTACATCTCTCGCAGGCATATCACTTAGCATAGCCCTGTTCGTATCAATCTTATTAATACTTAAAAGCGCGCAGGTAGCCTTTGAAAAACCCATTAAGGATGCAGGCTCGGATATTGTAGTGCAGCTGCAGGGCGAACCATGCACATGGTCTATTGTAAAACTCCCGCAAAATTTAAATCCAATCCCTCTTGAAACCCTTGATAAACTAAAATCCATGGATGATGTGGCATCCGCCGAAGGTTCTTTAATAGTATGGGCTTTTTCTGCCAGGCCACCCAGTAAAATGCCTCTCTCGAGAAATAAAAAAAATGACATCCTCGCAAAAATAGAAAGCAGGGAACTGCCCGGCAAGGCCTGTGACTATGGCGAGCCTGGCAGCTTCTGCGATTCCAAAGGCGACAATCAATCTCTAGCTGATTTTAGCCCTATAGTAGTTGCAGGGGTTGACCCTGAGGCAAAAGACATTGGGCCAATAACTTCCAATAACATACAAAACCTGGAAGGAAAATATTTCTCAAAAGACGATACCTTTAATGCAATACTTGATAAAGACTTCGCCAGAACAAAAAATCTTAAACCCGGAGACAGCATCGTCCTTGGCTGGAGATATTTTAGAATCATAGGCATTGTTGACGCAGGCCGCGACGCAAAAATAGCGGGCGCTCAAGCCTTTATACCCTTAAAAACAGCGATAGAAATAACAGAGCGCGGAGATATAGTAGATATTATCTTTCTAAAACTTAAATCCAACGCAAACCCTGATCTGGTTAAGCAAAAAATAAAAAAAGTAATGCCTCAAAACGCAACCATCACTACATCCAATGACTTCTTAACTACTGTCTCAGGCCTTTCAAACCTTACCCAAGGCCTGATGCTCGCGATATTTTTCATAGTGATATTCTTCTCTCTCCTATTCATAATAAAGACCTCTTTCAGCTCCATACTGGAACGCTCCGGAGAAATAGGCATATTAAAAGCTATCGGATGGAAAGACAGGGCTATAAATAAGCTCATATTTATTGAGAACTTCATCCTCGGGGCGCTGGGAGGCCTAATCGGATCTATCGGAGGATACGCAGCCAGCTTTATTTACAAAACAAACCTCTCTTCCGTTCTTCCGTATTATTTAAACCCATACCCTCCCTGCTCTCAGCACCTTGTAAAAAATACGCTTCATATCTCCATACAATTTTCCACAAATATTTTTCTATTCGCGATGCTTTTAGCTGTCGCGATACAAACCCTGTCAGGGCTTTTTGCATCAAAGAAAATATTAAAGCTTACTCCAACAGACGCCACTAGGCAAATATAACAAATATGCTTATAAAATTAGAAAACCTGTCCAAAACCTTTAAAACCAAATCTAAAGAAATAAAGGTATTTCAAAATATTAACATGGAGATAAAAGACAGGGAAATGCTTGTAATCTTCGGACCTTCAGGCATAGGGAAAACAACATTATTGAATCTGATAGGCGGCATGGATAATCCCACCTCAGGAAAAGTAATAATAAATGGTGTAGATTTATATACTCTGAAATCCGATGAATTGGCTGAATTCAGGAAAGAGAAAATAGGCTTTATATTTCAGACATTTAACTTACTGCCTAACCTGAAAGCAAAAGATAATATCGCGCTCCCCGCCCTTTTAGATAAGGATTTGGATAAAAAAATGTTAGGGATTTATGAATTCGCTTCTCAAATAGGAATGAAAGAAAGGCTGGATCATAAACCGCAGGAGCTTAGTTCCGGAGAACAGCAAAGAGTCGCAATATTAAGAGCTATGATTAACTCGCCATCTATAATCCTGGCTGACGAGCCTACCGCTGATCTGGATGATATTAACGCTAATAAAATAATAGAAATACTTAAAGGATTGAATCAAAAATACGGTTCTACTCTAGTAATTGCCACAAATGACGAGCGCACCGCCATGAATTTCCCGCAAAGATACGTGCTTAAGACCTGGTCTTGAGCACAACTATTTTGACTGCTGAGGCGCTGAAACAGGAACAGTTGTCTGCTGAGCAGACTGCGTCATTGGCGTAGATACTGCTCCTGGCATAGGCGATCCTGGAGAAGGTGGCTGCTGCATCATTGGAGTAGATACTGTTCCACCCTCTGTAGTAGGAGACGTATTCTTTAATATGTCCATCTGTTCCAGCCTTGACTTCACGTTTTCTTTTACCCAATTATCCTTTGTCTCATTCATTAACTTAGTCAGAATAGCTTTTGCTTCATCCTGCTTATTGTTTGCGGCAAGGATTTCGGTTATTCTAAAGGTATAAAATGCGCTGTTGTTCGGGTCAAACTGCTGCGCCTTTTCAAGCTGCGCTATTGCGCCGCCTGCATCTCCCATCCTAATTAAAGCGTCAGCGTATCTTCCGTAGGCCGCGGTATCATTGGTATTTTTTGCCACAAGCGCTTCCCATGCCTTTTTAGCATCCTCTTTTTTGCCAGCTCTTTCATATTTATTGGCAAGACTCTCCGTATCGGACGTTTCCTGTTGAGCATCGAGAACATTTTTCAAATCCTGCGCCGCATTAGCTGAAGACGCGCAAATAAAAAACGTTCCTAAAAGGATGGCCATTAATAGCTTTTTCATATACGCCTCCGAAGTTTAATTTACTGTGCTCAAGACCTGGTCTTGAGCACAGTTATTTCTATCTTCTCTTCTTTTTTATAGTATTCTGTTTTGGCGGCACGGGCAGTGAACCAGAAACTGTTGTCTGCTGAACAGGCGGGGTTATCGGCGTATATGCTCCCTCTGAAACAGGAGGTGGTTGCATCATTGGCATAGGCGCTCCTTCTGCTCCAGAGGTAGCAGAAGGCATATTCTTTAACTCATCTATCTGTTCCAGCCTTCTTTTCGCGTCTTCTTTTATATAGTTATCTTTTGCCTCATTCATTAGCTTGGTCAGGATAGCTTTTGCTTCATCCTGCTGATTGTTTGCAGCAAGGACCTCGGTCATCCTCAGGGTATAATACATGTTGTTCAAGTCAAGCTGCTGCGCCTTTTTAAGCTGCGCTATTGCGCCGTTTGTGTCCCCCATTCTATTTAAAGCGTCAGCGTATCTTCCGTAGAGCCCGACATCATTGGTACCTTTTGCCATAAGCGCTTCCCATGCCTTTTTAGCGTCCTCTTTTTTACCGGCTCTTTCATAAATATTGGAAAGCCTATCCATCAAAAAAGTATCGTTTGGATTCGCCTGCATAAGTTTCTGGACCTGCGCTATAGCCTGATCCAGCTTGCCGTTAGATTCATATGCATCAACCAAGCGATTAGCTACATCACTGTCATTAGGATCTGCCTTTACCGCCCTTTCGTATATATCCAAAACCTTAGCGTTATCGCCTTTACGCATATATAATTCTGCCAGTATCTTATATTTTGAGATATCATTCGGATTTTTCTGTAGCGCCGCCTCATAGGATTTGGCGGCATCATCCATTTTATTCTGTTTCTGATAAATATCCAAAAGCCCCATGTTTGCAGATTCCTTCTGCCACAGCTCCTTTGCTGTCTCAATGATCTTATTATACGCCGCCTCTGCCTTATCGATCTTATCCGTCCTGGAATAATACTCGGCTAACATCCGCTGATATTCGGCATTTGAAGGTTCAAGCTTTGTCAATTTCTCTGTCAATAAAATAGCATTATCCATGTCATTAATGCTGCTGTAAAAATTAGCCGCCTGCGAAAGTATCCCGGCATCATCAGGCCTCTTGGCAAGAATATCTTTCCACACGCCTGCCGCCTTTTCATTATCTCCTGCGTTTCTATACGCATCGGAAAGCATATTGAAATAAAACGCATTTTCAGGCTTTAACTCTGTTAACCTTTTGTAAATATCCGCAGAACTTTTATAGGCTTGTTTCTGACTATACATATTTGCAAGCCTAGTCATCAAATCTTCATTGTCAGGCAAAGCCTTCAACGCCTTTTCATAAAGCGCGATAGTCTCGTCCGTCTTATTCTGCCGCATATACTCATCGCCTGTTTGAAATACCGCGTTACGCAGCATATCAGGGTTTTTATCCATGGAAGCTACTAACTCTTGTAAGATAGCGTCCTTGTCAGTTTTTTCAGCTGAAAAAGCCATTGCAGGCAATGCTAGAACCACTGCCACAAACATAATTAAAACCGCATATTCTCGCTTAAACATGCCTACCTCCTATATGTTTTAATGATAAATATATCTTAAAAAGGCTTGTCTGTCAATTTAAATCCTTAATACTTCGCAATGAAACCCTATTAACAATCATGCGAGGTAAATTGAAAAGGTCGATTAATATTAATGCGCCGAGAACCATAAAAACTATTTTTATCTGTTCAGTTTTTACCAGCGGGCTTGCCTTTCTAACCTTCAGGGCTTTAGATGCGTCTTTTAAGATATACGCGCTGAAATCAAACTCTTTATTTACCTTCTCCAGAAACGTATAATCAGAAGAAGGCGCATTAAACCTTTCGATCACCAGTTTTATATTCCCTGGCAATTCCTCCCTTATTTTTGGAATAAAAACCGACCTTTGGCTGTTAGCTGCGATATAATAATTAAGGTAATAACTGCCATGTAAATAAAAAAACTCATCTGGCTGAACGTGCTCCTTGACAAGCTCTATGATCCTTTCCTTCTCTTTCATAGAATAGATCCTTGGGTAATACCACGTATCCGGCTTATTCAGGAATACCAATGTCGGGATTTTTAGCTGCAACGCTATGCTCGGCAGCCGGTAAAAAAGAAAGTTCGCTAAAATTAATACTGAGATAAAGAATCCAAGCCCGATAATCCTGCCGAATTTTATTTTTTCTAAAATCTCATGTATTGTCCCGAAAAATACAGCTCCTAAAAGGGAAAAAATGGTAATTGCAGGCAAACCCCAAAATCTTATCTCCTGACTAGTCCATGCCAGAGGAAGCAACGCAAAAAAATAACTTGGCAGTATTAAAAATTTTTTTCTTCTAATATAGCATACAATAAGGCCCATAAAAGCCAGCCACCCCAGAAATACATGGTTTTGACTCTTTATGCTGAGCATGACTCTCCATGATTCTTTAACCGCAGCTATTAGATTGTTATTTATAAGCCCTGCCTTAAATATCTCATCGTATTTCATGCGCTGGGCTACAAGCCAAAATAATGGAGTTCCTAAAAGCAGGATTATACCCAATAAAATCAAAACGCTCTTTCTCTGAGACCTGTCATGTATTGCGTACAGCAAAAGGCACGGCAAAATAAACAACCCTATGGTATTGGTAGCCATACAGCATAAAATAAGTATAAGCCCGGCTATATACCTTTTATAAAGAAGCGCTAAAAATATCAAAGGAATAAGTATAAACACCAGGGACTGCGGAGGGTTCATCCATTGTTGTTCCATCCAGATAGGAGACAAAGATAAAAACCCAATTGCATAGGCAGTAATTTTAGCGCCATAAAGCGAATACATAAACACAAACATAGTTAAATATGCCAATGGCAAAAAAATCCATGTAAACCAGTAGGATAAAAAATAGATGCTTACGCCCTTAGACAGCATTAAAAGTTCAATAAACTGGAAAAAAGGGAAATAAGTATTAGGCATGTTTTCTGCAAACGAAGGCGCCCAGAAATTGATTAGAGTAAACCCGCCGCATCTCATAAACCCGATGGCATTTGAGATATGATAGGGAATTTTATAGAACTCTATAAAACTTGGGTAGCGGGTATCCCAATACGCCAGGCTGGAGAAGCATATAGCTGCTATTATCGCTATGGCAAAAAATAGATATAAATATTTCATGATTCTTTTTAACGCGCAATAAATTGCGCTACTCCATACATGATGGAGTAGCAGGCTTTAGCCTGCGTTCATCACATGTGTCTATTACATAAACGCGAACTAAAGTTCGCTACTCCGCTCATGATTGGAGTAGCAGGCTTTAGCCTGCGTTCACGCTTCCGTCAAAAATCATCCCCTTCTAAATAATCCACAACTGGATATTTACTCAATGCATCATCCAGCCATTCCTTGCCAAATTTTTCAAGATATGAAAAATAACTGCTATATTTATAGTTTGCCAATTCTTTGACATAACCATGTTTTACAGGATTATTATGCATATAATTCAGCCTTGTATACATTGTTGCATCATCTCTAATGCAAGTATCCCAGTATTGATACCAGACTTTTCTCCCAAGACGCTTATCTATTTTATTAAATTGAAAGGCACTTTTACCATGCAAGCTTTTTATAAAATTGGGTAATGATAAGGCCTTGGCAACCTTTAATAATAAATGGTAATGGTTCCTTAAAATTACCCAGCCAATTAGTTCAAGCTCATAAAATCTAACAAGTTCCTGGAGTAGCGAAGCGAACGAAGTGAGCTTCGCGTCATCCATTTCAAACGCGCAATAAATTGCGCTACTCCGTTTCATAGTGCTTGCTGTTATAAAGTAAATTGTGTTATCTAAATACAGGTGTGACGGCCTGTGAATATCTTTTCTCATATATCTATCACGCAAACGCGCAATAAATTGCGCTACTCCATACATGATGGAGTAGCAGGCTTTAGCCTGCGTTCATCACATACGTCCATTGCATGAACGCGAACTAAAGTTCGCTACTCCTTCTCTCCATAGAACTCTGGAGTTAAATATTCTCCTTTTTTCGGCAGATCGTCCCTTGAACCTTTTTCTTCTTCCACTTTTATGCGGTGCTTTTCTGCGTAAGCGTCTTTACGGATGCCTGTAACCTGCCAGCTTATTTTCGCGCCAGGGTCTCCGGCAATAGTAAATTTGTTGTCCTTTATCTCTTCTTTGACATAAGACATACCAGGCTTGCCTATTGTTGTAAGTTGATAGCGGAAGTCTTTATTCAGCGCTTCAAACCAATCAGGCAGTTCTATAATACTTTCTCCGTTCTCTCCTATAATAACCACGCCATCATATAGATTTTTCATATCAGGAGATTCTACAAAGCTATGCACCAGCACTTTGTTCGCCGGGTCAAGAGGATGGTCAATCTGAAATCCTCCGCCATTTTTGTAGATATAGCCGCTTACAGTAAGAGTACCCTGTACCCTTAAACTGCCGTTAATCCACATCCTTGAATTTGGCAAACAGCAGATATAAAACCAATCATTGTTGTCTTGGATCCTGACGCTTCCGATAGTTAGATAGCCTACATTACCGTTACCTACATACACCCAGGTGTTGTAATAATAAGCCAGATAGATGCTTCCTGAGTAAGCATCTATATGAAGATTGCTGGAGCTACTATATATATGGCCCCAACCATTGCTGTAAAAATTATCACCATCAAAATACCAATTTTCCTGATTATTATCGTTTATAACAACCATTGACTCTGAACCCAGATAAAGAGATTGATTTGAGTATACGCCAGGTTTGTTCCATGCCGCTCCCAGCCTGACCCAAGCGCTGGAACTTTCAGGCGTTACTACATAGATATTTCCGGCAAAACGAGCAGCGTCGCCATTGGAATTCAGGTCAATGTAGTAATAAGAATCGTTCCAGTCATATATGACCTGTGGACGGTCATATACAGAGTAGAGGTTATCAACATAATATATCTGATTTAATCTTGAGCTTCCATTCGGATCCAGGTAGTAGCCTGTATTTTGCCTATCATAAAAAATATTTGCCCGCAGATCATTGAAGGCAGAGGTGCCACTTGGATCAACATAATAAGCATTATCGTTACAGTCATACTCAACCCAGCCATACGCTTGTTGACGAATAAGGCGATAAAATCTCGAACATGAGTTTGGATCAACCCAGTAGCCGCTATTATTCCAATCATATTCCCTCCAGTTGTAGCCGTAGTTGCGGCCCATATAGTTGAAGCGGGAGGTGCCATTTAAATCCATATAATACGCGCTATCATTGATGTCATAAATGTAGTTATTATTGCATGCCCAGATCGGGCCGCTTTGGTAATAATTGAGATAAAGGCCATATCCGCTACTTGCGCTATCTATATGCAGATTTCCGTTTGTTGCAGCAACTGTAGCTGTCCCGCCTACGTTTCCATTTGTCCCGATATACAGATACGCTCCCCAAGTTGAATTAGGTCCAAAGAGCGCTCCGCCTCTCATTCTCAAGGCTGTATTTGAAGTGCTATTCGGATCTATATAGTAGCCGGTGTCGTTGCGATCATAGTATATATAGGATTGCGTAGAATTTTCATACGTTGTTCCATAAAGCTCCTGATATCCTGGTTGCGTTCGGATTCTCCAATTACCATCAGCAGATAGCAGGCCGAATCCATTCCCATCATGATATACATATCCAGCTAATCCACTGTCATAAGACGTGTTGGTTCGGAATCGCATTCCGTTGTTATTGGACAGGTCTATGTACGCGGCGCTATCCCAGTAGAAATGACCGCCATACGACTGGCTATACATACCAGTGCGATTATAATTCCGCAACCACCCTCCGCCGACCATATAGAGTTCTGTAAGATTGAGTTGCCTTAACCGCGACGTACCATTCGGATTCGCGTAATAGCCGCTATCATTTGTATCATAGTAAATAGTCGCATATTCAGCCCCATCTGTGCCAAAATAGTGATTATATATCCATGTATTCCATGGAATAGTATACGAGCTAACATTACCTGTTGTAATCATTTCTACCCAGCCAGATGTAGAAGTGCTCCACTTACCTCTTAGCCAGTATCTATTTTCAGTGGCATTGGCAGCCCCAACCATCATCCAACCATAACCCCGATTTCCATTAGAAGTAGCATAGTGCTCTCCGGAAATAATTCCTTGCGCGTGAATATACCCAGAGCCTTGAGGATGGCCTGTACTAGTGCCCCATATATCTACTCCAGAGAATCCCCATTTCCAAGCATCATCCCACGTACCATAACCTGTACCCCATCCATTTGTTCCTGTCCAATAGTTTTGATCACTAGTAATATCTCTGCGATTCACATAAGTACGAGGCAAGTTAAACGCTGCCCTTGTATAGTCGGTAACAGCGTAAAGGTTTGAAGTGCCATTGGGATCCACGTAGTAGCCGGTGTTGTTGGAGTCGTAGAATATAGGCGATCTTATATCTCCGCTTGACCAGATCTGACCATTCGAACCTGAAAGAATTACACGTATATCTCCATCTGCTGCCACATATTGCCCCCATCCACTTGGCTTATTACTATCACTGCCCCAGAAATTTCTGTGAGTATAGCCGATGCCATACATATTATTAAGAGAGTTATCTGTTGGCGCATAGTTGGTGCCAATGGTATATATTGGATTGGACCTTGAGCTATTTGCACCGATATTATTATAGCTTCCAGCCAAATACCCTGTGCTATGCCCGCCTCTTAACATATAGCCATTCACTTGAACAACATTTAATACTGACGTGTCATTCGGATTTACATAATAGCTCCCATTGTTTCCGTCATACATGATTGCTGCTCTTAAGGGTTTAGTTCCACTTGGCCCTATATGGACCTCATTGCCTCCATAGTAGTTTAATTCAAGAGTTCCTCCACCCCCGGTGCCGCCATCTGTTTCAAGCGTGTCAACTGCTAAGGAGTTCATATTGTTGTATGCTGCTCCATTACCAAATCCATAAGCAGAGCCAGATGTAATACTGCTTCCGTTTATTGCTATACGTGTCCCGGACCCATAGTATATAGGCCCACGACTGTACCAATTTAAATAAGTACCATAACCGCTACTTGCGCTATCTATATGCAGATTTCCACTTGTTACAGCAACAGTAGCTGTTCCACTCACGTTTCCATTTGACCCGACATACAGATAAGCCCCCCAGCTCGGATTGGGTCCAAATAATGCCCCTCCTCTCATTCTCAAGGCAGAATTTGATGTGCTATTGGGATCGACATAATACCCATTATCATTAGAGTCGTAGAAGATTGGGGCATATAGGTTGCCATTGACTGAGAGATTCCCGCCAACTGTTACGTCACCAGCGAAAACCCCAGGAGGAGAATCAACTTCGTAAACATTACAGCTGGCAAGATACCAGGTAAAAACACTGCTTGGCCCGGTTACATATACATGGCCGCCACTTGAGAATGTGCCGCCACTTCCACAATGAGATACTCTGATATATTCTTCCCACATACCTGTGCCTGCGGTTGAAGTCAACCAGTATGAAGTGTTATTTGTCCCCTGTGAGTTCTCAGCAATATTTAGATTATAACCACTTGGTAATCTGGCTCGGAATCTTTGCACAAATGTGGCATTTCTCCTAGAACTGATTGTCTGGACAAAGCCTCCGTATCCCGGGGATGTGGCATTGCCATTATTATAAATACGAAGCCATTTGCCAGATCGATTAGGCTGTGATCCGTTTCCGTTTTCCCAATAATGCTGGACTCCATTTCCGCCGGAATTGTTATAGACACCAATACTGTTCGAACCAGAAGCAAACTCTTCATCCATATATACAGCTCTACCTGCGCCAATCGCAGTCCATAAAACATTCCATGGCCCTCTTTCCGGATTATTTGATCCTGGACCTATTTTATCAATCGATCTGAAACCAGAAGTACCATTCACATCAAGGATGTATCCTGGCCCTGTCGTCCCGATGCCGACTTTGCCGCTTATGTCCATCAACATCTTAGCTGCATTATTAATACGCCATTCATAGGCCTGGCCAACAGTCTTAACCTGACCGACTCCGCCTATAAGTGAATTCATTTCCGCATCCCAGTTTCCCACGTTCTGGACAAGCCGGCCTCCTCCTTGAAGCCATAATTCATCACTGTGACTGCCGCCGCCGCCATAAAAATCGTTGTAAACTCCTAACGTTAGACGAACATCTTCAGCTGACGAGCCTAATGTATTTGCTGAATCGTCTTGGAGAAGCAAATATCCTATATCACTGCCAAAATTACTTCTAGATCTTAATCTGATCCCTGCTGTTCCGCCAGAAGTAGGATGATCTATAGTAATAGTCGGATATTCCGCATAGGTTGCTACGGTTCCATTTACATCCAATTTATACCCAGGCCCTGTTTTGCCGATGCCGACGTTGCCACCTGTTGTAAATGTTGCTGCTTGCACATTTCCAGGCATGATGTCAAAATCTGAACCACCAGTCACTAATCTGGCATTACCACCGGATGCACTGTCTAATGGGCTAATCCATACATATCTGGAATTATTATTATTTTGAATTTGCAATGCAGGTGTCCAAGCGCCCGGGTAAGTGCCAAACCCTATCTGAGCTGTTCCAGCGTGTTTAATGGTAAAATTACGTTCAGCTGCTCCACCGCCCGGAAGATCGAAGAAAGCATTTTTGTTATAGACATGAAGGCCAACAGCTGGTGTCGTCGTCCCGATGCCGACGTTGCCTT
>JAHJQM010000008.1 GCA_018819285.1 Candidatus Omnitrophota bacterium | reverse complement strand
CAACTGATCGAAACTCGCTGTAAATCCTTGCGCACCTAATATTAAAGCTATCTATTATGCCGAAACCTTTCTAATGTGCCTCAGGCCCCAGCCTGCACAGGACGAGCGACCCTTCGACAAGCTCAAGGTTCTTAGTCCCGAGCGAAGCCGAGGGACGAGAATCTGCCGTGGAGTGGAGGACGCTACGCTTGAGTGTCCGAGCGTCTTTTCGAAGGCCTGCCAGGGCTGGCTACTGCAATGTATGTTATCTATCTATTCAAATAGTATAAAATTAACAACTATTTTTAATTGCTTTCGGATAGACTTTTAATCTATAATATACTACATGAAAAAAAATTACACAACCTATATCTTATTGGGCATACTACTAGGCATAAGCGCTTTTCTGATCTTCAAAAATTTATCCAATAATTATCTCTGGCAGGATGAGGCGGAGAGCGCTGTCCTGGCTAAAAATATCCTTAAATTCGGGTATCCTTCCGCATTTGACGGCACCAACTCCCTGAGGGCGTACCTGTCAAGTTTTGGCGCGAACTATCAATGGAAATTTCATCCGTGGCTGCATTTTTATCTTATTTCGCTTTCTTATACTATATTAGGAGAAAATACTTTCAGCTCGAGACTGCCTTTTGCAATCTGCGGCCTTTTATCAATCGTCCTGGTCTTTTTTCTCGCAAAAAAGGTTTTTAAAAAGGACGGGGTCGCGCTTCTATCGGTATTATTCACATGCACATCTATCCCTTTTATACTGCACATGAGGCAATGCAGGTATTACGGCCTCCAGACGTTTCTAGTGCTCGGCATTATCCTGACATACCTGAAAATCCTTCAAAAAAAAGAAAGATATTTGTGGCTCGCCGGCATTTTACTGACAGCGCTGTACTATACGAATAACGGCGCATTTGTGCCTGTATTCGGGGCAGTATTTATCCACTTTTTCCTGGCCAGCAAAGAAAACGCCATGCGGAAAAGGTTTATCATTATGTGCGTCGGCGTAATACTAGCCGCCCTTCCATGGGCCATTTACTCCTCTATCTCTCCCCAGTACCTGGCGAAACTAGATTTCATGACGCTTAAGAAAAATTTCGGATTCCAGATCAGGGTTTTAAATAAATATATCTTCCCGCTTTTCTTTTTTATAGCGCTGTACCTGTTTCATTCCATAAAAAATAAAAGCTGGAAAATACGCGTTGATAAAGAAGATAAACCCGGCCTTAAGTTGATATTGATCCTTCTGGGGGTTAATATTTGTTTCTACACGATAGTGGAACAGCGCACCATACGCTACTATGTGCACTTGTTTCCTTTTCTCTACATCCTCCAGGCCTGGATATTTGTAACATTTTTATCAAAGCGGAAAATCATATGCGCGATATTGATACTGCTCCTCATCTTTACAAATCTATTTCATAATTCCCTGCCTTATATTTTTAAAAAAAAGCTGGCTAAGGAGACTGATTTTTATCTGGTCAAATACCTTTATGAGATAACCCACGATTATGACGGGCCGCTTGAAGGGACTGTTATTTTTCTAAAACAGCACGCCAGGCCAGGAGATACGGTGAAGGTCGCCTATGACGACGCCAGCCTTATATTTTATCTGCCCTATTTAAAGATAGAAAACGACCATTTCTTCAACAATAAAAATTTTCCTGAATGGATCGTATGGAGAGATTACTGGATCAATGAATATAAAGGCTATAATAAGGAATACGACCATCAGTGGAAAAGCGGATACGATGAACAGTATGTCAGGGAGATAAAGGCCAGATATATCGCCCACGAGATCCCTTACCCGGACATCATATGGGATAACAGGCCTGATGATATGGAATACCATAAATTCAAGACATCTGATGAGCCGCGTAAGGTTATTATTTACGAGAGGAAGGGCTTATAACTTTATCGAATTTCTTTTTCCGCAGTTTTATATTCCACAAGACTTTCAGATCAAACATGAATCCGGCCATTTCCATGATACGCAAAGACCCGTGTTCTTTTAATAAAGACTTTTTCGCGCCATCTTTAAGGAAAATGTAAACCCAATCGCCATTTTTCAAATATCCATTAATGCCTTCTTCTATCGCGCTTGGGATATTTTCTTTAATAATATAGGCTATTCTCTTAATCTTTCCCCATCTTTGATTAAAGATATCTAAATTTCTTTTGAATTTCTTATCCCAGTCTTTTCTTTTTTTAAAACCGATATTCTGAACATGATACACATACGCGCCTTTTGCCATCGCGCATTTGTAGCCTGCTTTTGTAGCGCGCCTTGAAAAATCCATGTCTTCAAAATTACCGGGACTATATATCTCGTCGAGCTTGCCTACTTTTTGTATAACCTCTCTTTTTATCAGCATACAAAAACCGATACAGGATGACATCTCTATCCATTTGCCTGAAAGACCTTCTAGCGGCTTACGTAAACCCAGATTATTGCTCGCTGGATTCAGTATGCCTATGTCAGGGTTAGCTTCAGCGATATCTATCATCTCGCTGAGCCAGCCTTTATAGACTTCCGTATCATTGTTTAAGATGCATAAATAAGGCGTGATTGATACGGCTATGCCCTGATTTACCGCCTTTGGAAAACCGACGTTCTCTTCATTTCTTATAAGGGTTACGCGGCCTTTATTTCTTTCTGAAAGGCCCTTCAGGTATGACGCGGTTTCATTACCACTCGCGTTATCCACCAGTATGATCCTGTAGCCAAGAGGGGTGTTTTTTTCTATTGCTTCTACGCATTTACGGGTAAGTTCCGGCTCGTTCCAGACAGGAATAATAATATCGCATTTTATATCAGGCATTAGACAATTCTTTCTTTAACAACGCAAGGCCTGTTTCGCAATCATAAGATTCGCAAATCTTTTCTTTTCTTATTTTATCTGTTTTTAATCCGCCCTTTTCGGGCCTCTTTGCTTTCAGTTTCAGGTCCTTTAGTTTAACTCTTTGTATCAGAGACTTATCAAGCTTAAATACATCTGTAATTTTACTGACATAATCGTAACGGCTTAAAAATTCAGCTCCTGCGCCATGATAAACACCCTTGGATTTTTTATCTATGAGCTTTATCAATATATCCGACAATGATCCTGAATAAGTAGGAGTAGAGTACAGATCATCTGCGGCGTAAACCTTTTTATTATTCTGCATATTGTGGATTATTTTTATTGCGAAATTCTTGGCTGGCGCGGAGTTCGTTAACATTCGATCCGCTACTCCATAAAGCTGGCATGTCCTGACTATTAAATAATCTTTTAGCTTGGTTCTAATAATATTTTCCGCCTCCAGTTTTGTCCTGCCGTAATTATTTATAGGATTCGTCTTGTAATTTTCTTTATACGGCCCGTTTTCGCCGTCAAATATATAATCAGTAGATATGTATACTAATTTTGAACCGTATTCTTTTATCTTCTTTACCAGATCCGATGTGCCTTTTATATTTACATCCTCTGCCAGTTTCGGCTTCAATGTGCATAAATCCACGTCTGTTATGCCACCCGCCATTACAACTACTTCCGGCTCAAAAATATTAAATGCCTTCTCAAGGCTAGATTTATCTCTTACGTCCAGATAAAACAAACCCTCATGCTTATGAGAACAATACGTCCCCATGACATTCCATTTTTTATTTATAGCGTCGTTATATAATTTGCTTCCTAGAATTCCGGAAGCGCCAATGATCAGGAGTTTCATAACTTATCAATAGCCCAATCGTAAAATCTCTGAATTTGTTTTATCATATCGATTGCTTCGGATTTAATAAATGGCCTGGCCTCATATTCCACTAAATTCTTTTTTGCAATAACACGCCTGGCTGTCTGGCTTTTTTGAGAAATATCATCTATATTAAGCGAAGTTGTCAATAAATCAACCGCGGCCATATGGTCTTTTCCAACAGAGCATACTCCTGAATATTTTACTAGAATTCCATCTATGAGCGATATGACACAGTGTACGCCATTCAGGCCGACAGCATTCCAATTTTCCGCTTTCTCAGCCTGATACATTGTCTGATAAAATTCTTTTGCTTTTTTTAAGTAGACCTCAAAATCAGTTTTAGCTACTTTTTTTACTGAATATTGCCTGGCCGCGCTCATGCTAAAATCCTCTCTATGGGATCTCCCCATATAAGCCTATTATTATCAATAATAGATTTTATCAGTTTAACCTTATGCTTATATTTATTTCTTGCTTCTGACACAGTTAATATATATGGTGTAATTGCAAGGTTGAATTTTTTTGCCATTATTATAGCTAAACTATCCATCAAATAATCTATCTTTTTCTTGGCAGATGTATCTCTGGTGATAACCAATAAGTCCATATCGCTCATAATATTTTCTGTTTTCGACGCAACACTTCCGAATATGGCTATGGATAAAATACCTCTCTTTTCAGCTAACAGAGTTTTTTCAATAAGGGCTGTTATATCCTTATAAATATTTTTTTCTTTCTCATAGAGGGGCTTTAATATATTTTTAACAATATAACTATCTTCACGCAGTTTATATAATAATGCGCTTCCCTGCCTTCTGACCTCTACAATACCCTCTTTATGCATATCCTGAAGCGTTTCATAAGAATAAGACGCGCTTAATTTTGAGCCTCTCGCGATAGCTCTGCCTGTAAATTCAGCGCCGTTATTAAAAAGAAACCTTAATATCTTAACCCTGGAGCCTCGATTAAAGATTTCATCTAATTTATTATAAACCCGCATATGCCGCCTCTCCTGTTTTCCACGCTTATTATACCGAACGGTTGTTCGGTATAGCGAACAGATATACTATACCATATATTAAATATTACTGCAAATATTTTTCAACTGCTCCGCTACGTATTTAATTTCTTCTTCTGTAAGTTCCGGATACATGGGAAGGGTAAGGATTTCTTCGCAGTACTTTTCTGCAATTGGAAAATCTCCTTTTTTATAGTCCAGGTCTTTGTAGCATTCCTGGAGATGTATCGGGATAGGATAGTGGATGAGTGTTCTGACCCCATTCTCTGCCAACTTTTCCATCACTTCTTTTCTATTCTTTACCCTGACCGCATAGAGATGATAAACATGCCTTGCGTAGTCTGCCTCGAAGGGAAGAATTATATCTAATTTCGATTCTTTGAAAAGCCTTGTGTAAAGCGCTGCATTTTTTCTTCTTTTTTCATTCCACCCATCCAGATGTTTAAGCTTTACGCGAAGTATAGCTGCGTGCAATGTATCAAGCCTGGAATTATAGCCTTTTATTATATGCTCATACCTGCCTTTTCTGCCGTAATCTCTTAGTAAAAGCATTCTATCTTTAACTTCTTCTGAATTTGTAATTACCATTCCTCCGTCTCCGAATGCACCTAAATTCTTGGTCGGGTAGAATGAGAAACACGCAGCGTCTCCGAAGCTTCCTATTTTTTTGTTTTTGTACAGCGCTCCATGCGCCTGAGCGCAGTCTTCTATAACTTTAAGTTTATGTTTTTTCGCAATCTGAATTATAGGATCCATATCAGCAGGATGGCCGTAGAGATGAACCAGCAATATAGCCTTTGTTTTCTTAGTGATGGCTTTTTCTATTTTTGAAACATCTATGCCATAAGTTTTTTCTTCTGTGTCCACAAAAACCGGGTTTGCGCCTGCCATGGAAATCCCCAGGCTTGTAGCTATATAAGTATATGCAGGGGTTATTACCTCATCGCCTTTACCTATTCCGCAAGCCAGGCACGCTAAAAACAGCGCGTCTGTGCCGGAATTTACGCCTATGCCATATTTTACGCCGCAGTATGCGGCGAATTCCTGTTCGAAAAGACCTACATCTTCGCCAAGTATGAAACCCCCTGACATCAGGACCTTTTCCATAGGCTCTTTTAATTCATTTTTTAATTCTTCATACTGTTTTTTAAGGCTAAAAACATCTACTTTCATTCTCCCTCCCTATTATAAGTTGACACTCTAACAATGTCAGAGTGTCAACTTATCTATTATTTGCATTTCCAATAATACATCTCTCTAATAAACTGCAAAAGAAATGTCGCTCCCCATGGTAATACCTGTAATTTGCGTTCTCCGCCTATGCGGACAGGCTCGTCAACAGGAATTTCTCCTATCTTAAGCTTGCACTTAGCCGCTCTCACTGACATAAGCGGCTCCCAGCTTACATTTGTCTTAAATATCTTTTCAGGAGCGTAAGCCTCTTCCTTATCCAGATCCAGGTCGTAAATCAACGATTTCTTAAAAGCCCTTAATATAACCATCGCGTCTGTATAATGAGCGCCGTGTAGTAAGTTTACGGTCCTGGTAAAAAGCCAATTGCCAAATCCTGTCACCATATCATCGTCATAACTCTTTGCAGGGCCAAGATAGCGCGAACCGATAACAAGGTCATAGCCTTCTTCCATTTTCTTAATAAGCGCAGGGATTGACTCTGGAGGAGAGTTTCCGTCCGGGCTAAAAGTAATGATGATATCGCCTTTGAGCATGGAAAGGGTTTCGAGATACGCGTTTCTGATGCCTTTTTTCTTTTGAACATATACCTCGTAACCATGTTCGCGGCCCCATTCAATAGTCCCGTCAGTAGAGCCACCATCTATAATAAGTATCTGATCGCACCAATTCTTATCAATCTGCGGCATAATTACCTTCATACCAGTGATTTCATTAAGCGTCAAAGCTAATAAAGTAACCTTCATAAAACTCCTTTCCCTACATAACGTTATTCAATAGATCACAAAGAGAAAAAATCTTACTCTCTTCAAGATCCGGATAATTACCGATATAGTATCCATAGAAATGCACATGCTCTATCTCTGGATATTTTTCCCATTCCTTATCCGCGATAAAAGGCCTGAGGTATGGCTGCCTGAGCTGATTCCCTCCGCCTGAGCTACCACGCCTGAACTCTACAGCTGCATCATGCAGTGCCACCTCAACCCTATCCCTGAATTTCGGGTCAGGTTTTTTTATTATCAGATTAAACGCATAATTAGAGCTTCCTTCCAGGTCAAAGTCAGTCCTGTATTTTTTGGCGTCTATATTATCCAAAAAAATCTCAAAATTTCTCCTGCGCTTAGTATTATTCTCATCCAGATGTTTCAGCTGATTCCTGCCCAGGACCGCCCCTATTTCAGTACTGCGCACATTATAAGCAGGATATGCAAATATAAAATCCGGGTTCAAATCAGGGTGTTCTTTAATATACTTCTTCTTTATTGAATCTTTTGACGCCTCGCGCACCATGCCATGAGACCGCAGCATCCGGATAATCTCATAGATGTTTTCATTATTAGTACAAACCATGCCTCCTTCAATAGTGCTCATGTGGTGCGCAAAATAAAAGGAAAAATCTGATATCAGACCAAAGGAGCCTACTTTTTTGCCTTTAAAGGTCGCGCCATGGGACTCGCACGCATCCTCGATTAAAGGGATATTTTTTTCTTTAAGAGCAGTGATTAATCTATCTGTCAAACCATTGAAACCCTGCACATGGGTAAGAAAAACAGCCTTGGTTTTATCTGAGAGCTTTGAGATAACCTGCTTATCATTCATGCCAAGGTGATGCGGGTTAATATCTACAAAAACAGGCGTAAAGCCATTCTGAAGCACAGAAGCAATATCCGATACCCATGTAAGTGTAGGTACAATAACCTCTCCTCCACCATAAAGATGTTTCAGCGCTGCCATTGTCAGAAGGTTAGCAGACGCTCCGGAATTTATGAATACGCTGTAATTCACGCCAAGCCACTTAGACCATTCCATCTCAAAAGCCTGAACATTGTCTGACTGGGTAAGGCGCGGCGAGCCTTTCAAAAATTTAATCAGGACATCCAAGTCCTCTTTGGTAATATTGTTTTTCATTAAAGGCCAGTCTAATTTCACGCTATATCTCCTTCTCTAAAAAACCTTTATATGTTTCAGCCAGGGCTTTTTCAAATAGCCAGGCAGGTTTCCAGCCCATTTCTTTCAGTTTGTGTGAATCGAGCAGTTTGACAGGCATGCCATCGGGTTTAGAAGAATCTAAAATAATCTTTCCTTTAAAACCAATAACCTTTTTAATCAAAAGCGCCAGCTCATGGATAGAGATGTCTTCGCCATAACCAAGATTTATCGGCTCAATATCAGAGTAATTGCGCATGACGCATATGCATGCGCCAGCCAAGTCATCCACATATATAAATTCACGCCTGGGCTTGCCTGTTCCCCAGATCATAACTTCTTTTAAACCGCGGGATTTCGCATCATGAATCTTCCTGATAAGAGCGCCTATAACATGAGAATCTTCAATGCTGAAGTCATCTCTAGGCCCAAAGATATTGGCGCTAATACCGCAGATAAAATCCGCGCCATATTGTTTTTTATAAGACTGGGCTAATTTTAAGCCGGCAATTTTCGCCACTGCGTACGGCTCGCTCGTTGGCTCCAATATCCCTGTTAATAAATCGCTTTCTTTCATGGGCTGGCTGCAATGTTTGGGATAACAGCATGAACTCGCGAGATAAAATAATTTTTTAACGCCGTGGCGATATGCGCTGTCTATGACATTACACGCTATGATCAAATTATCCATCATTAAACTAGCTGGCATCTTGGTATTACCTATAATTCCAGCTGATTTTCCAGCTGTTAAAAATACGTATTCCGGCTTGTTCTTAGCAAAAAATTTGTCTACAGATACCTTGTCATGTAAATCAGGCTCTATGCCAGGATTAATTATATTATCATATCCATCGCGCTTTAGGATATTAACAATAGCTGATCCAATAAACTCATTACCCCCGGTTACATAAATACTGGATTTTGTTTCCATATTAATCCTCGACGACCTTTATTATATCCTCTTCACTAAAATTACTAAGCGATGACAAAAAATCCCTGTTTCCAAATTTAAAAATATAATTGTCATCAAAACCTAAGCTAATTAGTTTTATACTGGCGTTTCTGCGGCTGATCATATTGGATATCAGGCTATCGAGCCCACCTTTATTTATAAAAGCCTCTTCGATAGTAATGATGCGCTTATATCTTTTCAGGGTATTGAATAGCAGGTCTTCAGCGACAGGTTTTAATATATACATATCTATCACGCCTATTTTTCTATTTTTTCCGCAGAGCTCTTTTGCAATCTTTAACGCCTTATGCGTCATGTAACCTGTGGAAACAATGCATACATCATCCCCTTTTACCAGCTCGCAAAAACCTTTTTTAAAATCAAAACTTTTGGCGCTGTCATAAATCCTGGGCAAAGGTTTGCCGTCTAAACGCATATATTTAGGCCCTTTGGTATTGATAGAAAAATCTACAAACTTTTCCGCGATAAACCAGTCGCTGGGCGAGAAAAATAAAATATTAGGGAGCGCCCTCATAATAGTAATATCCTCGATGCAATGATGGCTCGGGCCTGATACGTCATAACTCACGCCTGAACCTGCCCCGATAAGATTCACATTGATCTCTTTGTGGTGGCTGGATAAAGACAGGTTGGTCCTTATCTGCTCATAAGCCCTCATCGTTATAAACGAGGCGATGGCATAAGCATAGACAGTAAAACCTTCGAGCGCTAATCCAGTAGACACATTGATGAGATTTTGCTCAGCAATGCCTACATTTATAAACCTGTCCTTGAAATCCTTTCTCAATTTGTCAAGCGAAGGCGCGCCAAGGTCAGCGGATATAAAGAAAATCCTTTTGTTATGACGCATCCTGCTATAGACCTCGTCTATTACTGAATCTCTCATCGCTTTTATCTGAATATCACTCATTTGCATCCTTTTAGGATATTGTCGATCTCGTCCGCTTCCAAGGTTTTAACATGACAAATAGGGTCATTTTCTAATCCAGGGACCCCTTTTCCTTTGCAGGTATTGGCTACCAGGACCTTTGGACGGCCGCTATCATCTTTTATGAGATTATTTAAAACTTTGCGCAGCTCGGCAATATTATGGCCATCTGCTTCTTCTGTTTTCCAATGAAAGGCCTTGAATTTTTCTTTTAAAGGCTCCATGCCTAATATCTCTTTCTGATAACCCAGCATTGACATTTTATTATTGTCCACTATTAATATTAAATTATCCAGCTTGTGAAATGAAGCAAACATAACAGCTTCCCACACAGCGCCTTCGTTTAATTCTCCGTCTCCTGACAAAACAAAAACATTTCTATCTATCCCTTTTAATTTTAAAGCCAGGGCCATGCCGCATGCTACGCCAAGCCCGTGCCCAAGTGAACCGTTTATAGTTTCAAATCCAGGGATCAGCGTATCAGGTATTATGCCGAGAAAAGAATCCTTGCTGCCTATCTTAGCCAGTTCACTTTTGCTAAAGAACCTTAAATCAGCCAGTATAGGATATAAGGAAACAGCGCCATGGCCCTTACTTATTATAAATCTGTCTCTTTTGTCCCATTTGATATTTTTAGGGTCATATCTCAGGATACCGCCATAATACAAAACAACAAATATCTCAATGTCGGATAAAGACGACGCTAACCTTGTCCCCGGCGCGTACTTATGCAGTTTCAAAGTTTCTCTCTTGACCCACTGCGCTTTTTCCTTCAACTCCTTAAATGATTTCATGCGTCATGCCCTTTGATTTCTAATTCTTCAAACGCCCTTATAAACCTTTTAGACCTGTCTTTTTCAAGCGCGCTATAATCCTCTCTTTCAGGCTCATAAAATATAATCTGGCTGCCATTGAATTCGAAACGAAACGGAACATGGATCTGTTCGCCAAGCTCTTCCCTGACTTTATTCTGTTTCGAAGGCGGGACAAAAAGTAATAAAAATCCTCCTCCGCCTGCTCCGGTAATTTTGCCGCCTATGGCGCCGGCTTTCCGCGCCCGAGAATAGAACTCATCTACGGACTTATTAGATACATTGGAACCCAAACTTTTTTTGAGCAGCCATGTCTTATGCAAAAGTTCTCCGAATTTACAGATTGACGTATTACCCTGAAGAATAGATATCCCCTCATCCACCATCTTCCCGATCCCATGCAAAAGTTTATGTTTCTTATCAAAATCCTCTACGTAACTCTTAGCCACGTCTGAAGCTGTGCGCTTGATGCCAGTGTAAAAGAGCATCAGGTGAGAATTAAGCTCTTCCATCCTGCGTATAGATAAAGTAAGAGGCCTGACGCTTATTTCTCCGTTCTTGGAAAAAATAATGTGGTTCAGGCCGCCATAAGCTGCGCACACCTGATCCTGGGACCCGACCATCTCCTTAATCATGTCCTGCTCTATGTGTATACTCTCTTCCGCTAATTGTTTCTTGCTAGGCATAATCCCCTGAATAGCATAGAGGGCATGCAAAAATCCTACGGTAAACGAAGAGCTGGATCCCATCCCACTCCTGGCTGGCAAATCCCCATCGTGATGAACCTCAAGCCCTTTGTTAAACTTTAAAAATCGCAATGTCTCCCTCACTGCAGGATGCTGTACTTGTTCCAGGCTTTTACACAATTCTATTTTTGAATACACAATCCGAACTTTGTGTTCAAAAAAAGGCGGCAAGGTCCTGCAGCTGATATAACAGTATTTATTAATTGCTGTGCACAGCGCGCTGCCGCCATGTTTGAGATACCATGACGGATAATCTGTGCCGCCTCCGAAAAATGATATTCTAAATGGCGTCCTATTAATTATCATGATTTCAAGTCTCCCTTCTCGCTAAAAAAATCTTCTGCTATGGCATATGCCGCAGGAATACCGATATCCAGAAAACGACATTGGGTCTTGTATCCGCGTAACCCTTTGCCTATCCATTCAGGAAATACATCCCGTTCCAAAGATATAGCGCCCGCATTGTCAGGAATATCCAAAATCATATCCCGGCTTAATAGGTATATCCCGACATTAATCAAACCCTGGCCGAATTTATTGTTTTTTTCAGTAAAACTAAGTATGGCCCCGGATTCATCCATTTCTACCAGGCCATATCGAGTTGCATCATTTAAATATGTCAATACTAATGTTGCGCTTGAGGCCTGCGACTGATGCCAATCGAGCAAAGCCTGTAAATCCGCATCACAGTAAGAATCTCCGTTCATTACAAGCGCCAAACTGGATTTAAGTAGAGGAGCTGCTTTTCGTAACGCCCCAGCTGTACCTAAAGGCGAGGACTCTTGTGAATAGTTAAGCCGCATTCCGCCATATGAATTACCCAATAAATCCTGTATCTGGCTTCCCAGATAACCTGTACATAATATTACATTTTTAATGCCGATTCCAGCTAATTGATCTAACAAATAAGATATAAACGGCTTGCCATGAACGCTGGCTAATACCTTAGGCTGATCTTTAATCGCAGGCCGTAACCGCATGCCCAGGCCGCCTGCCAGGATAACTGCTGTTATTTGCCTAAAATCCTGTTTTGTATTATTACTCATACATTCTTGAAAGGGTCTCTTACTAACAATCTATATCCTTTCAATAACTCCTTTATGCCATCATCTAATGAACGCTGCGCTACAAACCCAGCTTCCTTTAATCTCTGATTCGAAACAATATAATTACGTTTATCCGGATCATTCCCGACTTCTGAGAAATGGATATAAAAATTCGGGACATACTCTTTGATCTTTAACGCCAGCTCTTCCTTGGAAAGATTAGCTGAATCCAAACCCACATTATAAGGCTTCCCCACCATTTTATCTGCATGTTCTATGCAGTAAACAAAACAGTCAGCCACATCGCGGATATGTATATAGTTTCTCTTAAAATCTTTTTCGAAAATAACCAGGTATCCATCAGTGCATGCGACATATGCAAAATGATTAACCAATAGATCTAAACGCATCCTGGACGACATTCCAAATACTGTAGCCAGGCGCAAACTTATTGCATTGGGGCTGTCCAAGATTTCTTTTTCAGCCTCTATCTTAGTCTGGCCGTATAGAGAAACTGGCTCTAAGGGCGTCTCTTCAGTACAAAAGACTTTTCCTGACTTTGTCCCATAGCCGCTGTTAGTAATAGGGATAATTATTGATTGGCTAGGGCTGCGTAATTTTTTTATCAATCGCACTGCTTCCAGATTAACTGATCTTGCTAATGCTATATCCCGATCGCAGGCAGGAGCTCCTACAATGGCGGCCAGAGGAATAATTACATCCGCAGCCTTTATCAGCCTCTTCATTAAAGTTTCGTCACGCACGTCTCCGAAAACAAACTCGAACCGCTGGTTAGAGCAGAGATGGAACAGGCTATGCTGCCTGTACATCAGATTATCAACCACAGTAACAAGATATCCGGCATCAAGCAGATGCTCGCATAACACAGAGCCTATATATCCTGCTCCGCCGGTAACAAGCACTCGTTTAGTCATTTACTGTCCTCCTTTTACGCGAAGCTACGCTTCGTAGTTGACACTCTAACAATGTTAGAGTGTCAACTTATTTAATATTGCATTAAACATATTGTCTACTGAAATATCCTCTAAACACTTTCTAGTGCTACATTCAGGGATTTTAAATTTCTTATAGCACGGCCTGCAATCTGCATCTGAAGTTATGATTATATTTTTTTCAGTTTTTGGATACGGACCATAAACTTTTTCATCTACAGGGCCGAATATAGACACTGTCTCTACCCCCTGGCTATTAGCTATATGAAGAGGCCCGCCTTCGCTGCAAATTACGAGCTTACATCTCTTGCACAGCTCTGCCATTTCTCTTATTTTAGTAAGAGGCGCGATCAATGGCTTTTGCTTCATTATAGACGCTATTTCCTGAACTAATTTTTCCTCTCCAGGGCCCCAGATTAAAACCACTTTCGCATTAATCTTATCCGCCAACTCAGCAAATTTCTTTGCAGGCCATCTGCGCCTGTCCTGGTTTTTCTGGCCAAAGCTCATGCCGCCGCCAGGGGCTATACCAATTAGAATATCGTTATCTTTAACGCCTGACCGGGTTAAAAAATTGTCTATATATACCCTGTCTTCATTTGTTGTTATCAAAACTGCATTCCCGTTCGGCGAACGGGATAATGGTTCCGTTCGGAGAACGGGAACGGAAAGCAAATCTAAATAATACTCCGCTACAGGCTTATCATTGAACCCGTCAAATTCTATTTTATGAGTTAAAAATCTTCCCCGTTTTTTATAATTAAATCCCTTGCGCTCTTTTATCCCAGCCCACCAGCATAAAAACGCATACTCCTTGCCAAGCGAAAGGTCAAATACTATGTCAAATTTTCTATTTTTTATCTCTCTCCAAAACCCTAAGAACTTTTTTACGCCTTTAATCTTTGACCTTTTCCATTCTGATCTATATTCGTCGCGCTCAAATACGAAAACTTCATTGATATCAGGATTTGTAACCAGGATATCTTTTACTTTTAGATTACATATATAGGCTATATAGCTGTTAGGGTTATCTTTTTTTAATTGCCTTACCAGCGCTGTTGAAAAGAGAACATCCCCTATACCGAATGGATTTATAACTAAGATGCTTTTCCCCATTTGAACCTGCGCAATATTTCCAAACAACTTTACACTTGTGACATTGTCGGAAGTGTAAAGTTGCTTGATTTAAAAGTATAATATACCATAAAAGGCGAAAATATGATATAATATTTTCGTTATGGAAAAGTGGTTTAAATCTATAAATACTCTGGTGGAAGACCTGTATAATAACGCTTTTGAGAATACAGGATCTACCCCTATTGAAAAAACTATCATAGACTTACTTGTGGCGAATTACACGCTCTGGGGTTATGAAGATGAAGCGAGGCGTAAAAACGTCCCGGATAACTACATAGCTGAACTGAAAAGAAAGATTGATAAGGAAAACCAGAGAAGAAATGACATCATAGACGCTTTGGACGCTCTCATAAAACAAGATGTGGAAGAGAAACTAAAATCCATAGACCAGGCACTTCCAATGAATTCCGAAAATCCCGGAAGCCTCTATGACCGGCTGACAATACTTGCCCTCAGGTCCTATAATTTAAAAAAAGAAATAAACCGCAAAGACGTTAATATCAGCCATATAGAAAAATGTTCTACTATGCTTGGGCAAGTCCTGGAAAAATCCGATGATCTTCTGAAATGCCTTAAGGAATTAATGGATGATATTTATTCCGGAAGGAAAAAAATCAAGTCCTACAAACAGCACAAACTCTACAACGACCCAGCCCTGAATCCGGCGTTACGTAAATAGCGCGAAGCTCGCTTACGCTCGCTTCGCTACTCCAAAGCTAAAGCAAATTTTATAGCAGAATTAACCGCATTTATCTTTTCCTGGCGCAAAAGGCTAATGCGTTCTTTAAGCAACGCTTTACGGATAGTAACTATAGTATCTAAATTAACTGCGCAGGATTTAGGCAGGCCATCTTCTTTTGACAACAGCACTTCTACTGAAATTCCCCTGATATTCGTAGTTACTTCTGCCACAGTGACTGCGTTGCGCACATTATAAGCTTCATCCCGCGAAAGCAATACAACAGGCCTTCTACCTATAGGTTCGGGTAAATCTGCCCACCAAATCTCGCCACGCTTCATCTCCAACCCCCTTCTTCCGATAAGGCCTCAAGACCGGCCTTTTCTAACGCAATTATTTCAGAAACATTCTCAGGCTTTTTTTTGTAAGAATCCTCATATTCTTTAATAAGCTCTTCATCCTGCTGTCGTTTTAACCAGAAACTTATTGCCTTGTCAATCATTGCGCTGCGAGAAATACCAAGCCTTTTCCTAAATTTTTCTATAAATTGGTATTCTTGTTTAGGCAAGCTTATAGCAATCTTCACTGTGTTATTAGGCATACAACCCTCCCTTTAGTAATACTTTATTCATACTTAAGTATGCCATAAAATTAGGTATTTGTCAAGCAATTAAGAAACTCTATTGCTGTATTTTGCCAGGTGAATTCTTTTGCTCTGTCTAAACCCTTTTTTACTAATTCCTGCCTTAATGATTCGCTATTAATAATCTTTAATACCGCTTCTGCTAT
Source organism: Candidatus Omnitrophota bacterium (assembly GCA_018819285.1). Classification (GTDB taxonomy): domain Bacteria; phylum Omnitrophota; class Gorgyraeia; order Gorgyraeales; family Gorgyraeaceae; genus UBA10183. The sequence continues at coordinate 9,420 of JAHJQM010000008.1, read as the reverse complement.
TTCCTGATAACGCTCCGGATTAACCAACAAAGCGCTGTCCCCTGCTATCTCTCCGCAGGATGAGGTTTTTGACGTAATAACAGGAACGCCATGACCAAACGCTTCTAAGATGGGAAATCCAAATCCTTCATAGAATGATGGGTACACGAAAACTGAGGCGTTTTTATATAACTCTGCAAGCTCCTGATCGCTGACATAGCCTTTAAATATTATATCGTTTTTGAACGCAGAATTTTCGTATTCTTTGAAAATATCTTCATACATCCAGCCTTTCATGCCTGCGATGATTAATTTATGCGATATATTGTGTTCTTTTCTCAACAGATTAAACGCCTTTATCAGGCCTTGGATATTTTTGCGGGGTTCGATGGTGCCAATAAAAAGAATATATTGTTCTCGACTCGCAGCTTCGCTGCTCGCTCGAACAATATTGGCAATATTCTTCGAGCGAAGTCGAGAAGAATCACTGGTATCTACACCCGGATAGATAACTTTAATCTTCGAATCTGAAATATTATAAAATTTAATTATATCCGATTTTGTATTATGCGAATCAGCTATTAATAAATCAGCTTCTCCTGAAACCCTCTTCAGCTTTTCATCTACTTCTTTTATTGTTTTCTCGCTATGGCCATAGGGATAGGCTTTGATAATCACATCATGTATAGTAACTATAAATTTCCCGGCTTTCCGCGGCTTCACCAGGTCATATGAAGAAGTATGAAATATATCTAATTCTGACAAACCTCTTGCATGTCTGAAGTTTTTACCAGGAAGAACCGGCAGTTTTTTCTTGAAATCAAAAAGTTTTTTCCTGCTGTAAAGATAATAATTATTTTTTTGGTCTATTTTTGAAATGGCTTTTATAAGATTAAGCGTGTATCGGCCTATGCCGGTATTTGTTCTTTTGAGGGTAGAGCGGATATCTATGCCGATGTTCATTGAAACCACCGCGGTTTATTATTTGGGTAGGATATCTGAGATTTTTTTATACCTGATATCAAGGCTATTGCAAATGGCTATCACTTCTTCCAGGATAAACCTCTCTATACCGGGTATGGCTATTATGAGCTCGTTCACTTCTTTAGTTTTCAGGAATTTTTCCATGTCTTTTCTGGTCCCAAGGACAGTTATCCCGTGTATACGGCGGCCTATTTTTTCTTCGTCGTCGTCTAGGAATCCCACAGGATCATAATGAAGGACTTTGTTGTTCCTGATTTCCCTAAGCATAAATTCTCCCGCATCGCCCGCGCCGTAAATAAGGACCTTTTTGCCGTTAAGGTTAGCCTGGTCAAAGATCTCTTTATATACCCTCTCAAGCACCCTGGATCCTGAAACAAAAATAAAAAGCAACAGCCAATCTATTATAAAAACAGTCCTTGAAAATCCCTGAAAACGCCATATAAAAAGCACTGTAAGGCTGGAAACGATAGACGCGAAAGATACTGCTTTAAAAATATTTATAAGCTCCGACACGCTCACATAACGCCACATGCCTCTATAAAGCCCGAATCCGAAGAATACAATAAATTTTACGATCAATATTAAAGGCAAAGATTTAACTATCAAATCCTGGCTGGCAACGGATAAAACGCCTTCATATCTTAAAAGATTTGCCGCGACATACGCCAGGCATATAAGGATAAAATCCACTGCAACTTCCAATATTCTTCTTTTGTGCATTAAGACGCCATTTAATACAACCCCTCCATTCTTTTTCCTGGCTATGTTTGAACCATTATCTTCATATACCTTAACCTTGCCTAAAAAAGCTCCGAAATAAATCAGGCTTATTACGGCTAAAAGTATCAAGACAACTGTTACAGCCAGATTTACAAACATAGAAAGTATGCTTATAGCCCCGAAAACTACGCTTATAGAATAGAGCGCCAAAACAGTCTTTCGCTCAGAAAGCCCCAGAACCACCATCCTGTGGGATAGATGGTCTTTGCCGCCTTGAAAAACCTTGCGCGAATTTACGCTTCTCATCAAGGCTACAAACATTGTGTCAAATATAGGGACCGCCAAGATAAGCATGGGTATAAAAAGCACCATCACTAGATGCGTTGATTCCTGCCAGCTCCCATGTAAAGTAATAGCCCCCAGCATCAGGCCTATAAACATGCTTCCAGAATCTCCCATAAAAATCTGAGCGGGTTTAAAATTATACCTCAAAAATCCTAAAAGGCTTCCTGTAAGAATAATAGCGGGCAACCCTACTTCAAAATTCCAGTTTAAGATAGAGAATAAAAATAAGACCACGCCTACTATAGCGGCTATGCCTCCGGAAAGCCCGTCCATATTGTCCAGCAGATTAAAGGAGTTGATAATCGCGACTATCCATAATATTGTAAGAGGCGCGCTTATGAGAGGATAAGGAATCGCGTTTATCTTTATTCCAAAATTAAGAAGCAGCGCGGCTGCCACTATCTGAGTAAGGAGTTTTGTGTAAGGCTTTATGCGGGCTATGTCGTCGAAAATCCCTACGCCGAATATAAAGCACCCGGCCAGGATAATCCCAAGGTTTTCCATGTTGAGTCTTACAAAGATGCTGTACGGGATAATAAAACTCAGGAAAATAGCTACCCCGCCGAAAAGCGCCGTGGGATTTTTGTTCCACCTATCTTCCCGCGGCTTAGCGATATAGCCTTTTAATATAGCTATTCTTTTAACAATGGGGGTTATAAGTATTGAAAGGCTGAAAGATAATAGAAATGGTATTAGGTAAGACTTGAGCATGATAATATTGCGCGAAGCTTCGCTTCGCTACTCCATTATTTTTTATAATATTCTATTACGCTTTTTATAATACCTTCTAAATATATGGTAGGTTTGAAGCCGACTAAATTTTTGACCTTTGTAGTGTCAGGCACGCGGCGCTGCATATCCTCGAAGCCTTCTTCGTATGCCTTCTCGTATGATATGTAAACTAATCTAGATTTGCTTTTAGATATCTCTATTATTTTTTTGGCGAGATTTTCTATGGTGATTTCTTCCTGGCTCCCAATATTAAATACCTGGCCTACTGCGTCTTTATCATTCATCAGCTTGATAAGCGTATTGATAACGTCTTTGACATGCAGAAAACACCTGGACTGTTTGCCTGTTCCGTACACAGTTATATCTTCATTTTTAAGCGCTTGATTTATAAATCTGGGCACTACCATACCATAAGCGCCTGTCTGGCGCGGACCGACTGTATTAAAAAGCCTCACTATGACAGTCGGAACTTTTTTCTCTTTCCAGTAGATATAAGCGAGCATTTCATCCACTGCTTTTGCAGTAGAATAGCCCCATCTTACTTTAAGAGGCGAACCCAGGATCCTGTCATCATCTTCTTTTAAAGGGCCGTTTGTATTCTTGCCGTATATTTCGGACGTAGAGGTGATAAGAATCTTTTTATGATACCTGTGCACCATATCAAGAACTATCTCGCTTCCTTTTATATTTGTAACTAAAGATTCCAGCGGCTTCTTTACTACAAGGTCCACTCCTACTGCCGCTGCCAGATGATATACCACATCGCATCTTTCAACTAATTTATCCACAAGCATTTCATTAAGTATAGTGCCTTCTATAAATTGGAATGACTTATTTCCGTCCAGATGGGCAATATTCTCGAACCTTCCCGTAGAAAGGTCATCCAATATAACTACCTCATTCCCGTCTGCTATCAATTCATCGCTTAAGTGCGACCCGATAAACCCCGCCCCGCCTGTAATCAAAACTTTCATCTAATCTCCTTGTTCTAGTTTGCAAATCCTGACTTCATGATTATCCAGCTTATGACTCATACCAAACAACGTGCCTTTAATGGCTTTTAAATCTATATCTATTACATCAAATCTTCTATCGTGTTCTTCAAGCTTTGTAATAATACTTCCGTGCTGTTCAGCTACCAATCTAACTTCTGAACGCAAGCCCTCCACCAAGACACCCATGTGTCTTCCTAACTCTTCCATGGAACTTTTCATCTCTTCCATGGAACTTTTCAGTCCTCCCACATCATTTTTTAATCCCGCTATTCCGTCTTTTTCTTTTTTGTTCATGGCCATATCAGCCTCCTTTCTACCATACTAGACACATCTGGAGGCTAAATTCTTTCAAAAATCTTTATTTTTTTGTAGAGTATTATTATACAACTTCTCGGTATCTTTAATCAATCTTTCTTTTGAGAATCGGTTTTTTATGATATTCCTGCCGCATTCGCCGAATCTTCTTCTTTTTTCAGGATCTTTAATTAATTCGAGGAGTTTTTTGGCAAATTCTTCCACATTTTCTGATTCTACAAGATACCCGCTCGCGCCATCTTTCACAATATCCTTTACGCCGCCTACATTTGTAGCTATTACAGGTCTTCTCGCTGCCATTGCCTCTATGAGCGATACAGGCGTGCCTTCATTCAGCGATGTTAACGCCACTATATCCAATCCTTCATAAATAGCCTTTAAATCCTTTACCCATCCTCTAAACTCCACTATATCTTTTATGCCTAGTTCTTCCGCATACCTTTCCAGTTCTTGCCTCATCTCCCCATCGCCTATAATTATAATTTTAGCTTTTAGATTTTTGACTGCCCGAAATAACATCTTATGATTTTTAACCGGCACAAGCCTGCCAACTACGCCTATATTTATAATTTCAGTTTTATTTTTTGTCGGCAATTTAAAAAGTTCTTCCAGTTCAAATCCAAGCTCTATCACTTCTATTTTTCTTTCAGGCGCTATTTTAAATTCCTGACTTAATTCTCTTTTTAATTCATAGCTTACAGTGATTATTTTATCTGTAAATAACGCCAGTATCTTTTCTACCCATATAAAAAATATTGTCTTAACCTTCCCAAAATACCCGCTAAACACATGGCCATGAAATGTATGTATTAAAATAGCTTTACCATATAATATCCCCGCCATCCTCCCCAGCGCCCCAGCCTTTGCCGTATGCGTATGTATGATATCCGGCTTTACCTCGCGAATAATATTATATATTTTCCAGAACGCTGTCCAGTCGTCTTTCCAGGATAATTCTCTGCCTAATTCTTCTATAATAATAGGCTTAATGCCTTTCTCGCCGGCCAAATACATCATATCGCCCTCACTCTCAGCCACCTCCCCGCAAATAAGCGCGGTTCCCGGGAATCCTTCTGTTAACAAGACTGCATTTCTCGCCGGCCCGCCTATATTAAGCCTAGCTATTATTCTTAAAATTTTCATTTAGTGTATTCTTTTTTGATCTTATTCTTTATATAATTCATAAATTTCTTCGTCTCATCAAATAACTCATTAAATTCAATCTCGCTAACTACGTCTGTATGGTCATAAAAAGCAATGCCTCTTTTCTGCCTGGCGGTATCAAAAATAATAATGGATTTCTTTATATGATCGTCCTGTATATTGCGCAAGCCTTCCCATGTCATGTAATGATAGTTGCCTCTAGGGGCCTTATATCCATTGCAATATAAAAGGCTTTCTGCCGCAGCTAAAGCCGCTTGATAAACAGAAACGAATCTCAGATCAAGAGATATGGTTTCCTGAGAAGCGTCTTTTAAACATCTATCCGCTACATCAAAAAGATTCTTAATTTCTTCCTGGCTCGTTTTATGCTTTTGTATTTTCCCGAATCTGTATAAATCTTCTAAACTCATCCTCTGCCCCTTTTAAGAAAATCTTAGGTTCTTTTATTACCGCGTTAATAAAATGATTTCCAGCTTTAAGTTTTTTTAAAAATTCATCCGGAGAGTAAATGACGCTATTTACTTCTCTATTAATCTCAGATTGATATTTATACAGGCCTCTTGTTATGTCCTTCGGTTTTATATCGCCTACTATCATGATATCAATATCGCTTAGCCCCTTTTCTCCACCTTTCGCGAAAGAACCATATAGAAAAGCAAACTTTACAGCCTTATGTTTTTCTATAAGTATTTTTAATTTACCCTCAATCCCTATAGTCTTGCGCACAATATTCTTAATTTCATTATAAAGAGGGTGTGAACCATTTAACCTGTAAAGCCTCATCTTGCCTAAGGTTCGGCTTAAAAATAATCCGCTTTCCTCCAGCTTCATCATCTCCCTGCGAATATTGCCAACAGAATAGCCCGTAATGCTTTCGAGCTGCCTAAGATAAAACTCCGCCTCAGGTTCATTAAAAAACAGCCCGAGTATGGCAATTTTAGTTTTTGATTTTGTAATCTCAATCATACCTGTCTCCATCGTAGTCTATTATGACTACGATTGTAGTCTTTTATGACTTCTTTGTCAATACAATTATTTACTTTCTTATTGTCCAGAAGTCTGCTGAAAGGGTTTCGAGGTATTCGTACGGCATGGTGAAATATCCATCACTTAGAATTACCGCATTCCTCTTATATCTACAATATAGGTGTGTATAAATTTTTCGACAGCTTCTATTGTTTCTTTTTTAAGTTTTGGAGGGCTTTGAGTAATCCACATCGTAAAATTATATAATTCCTGATTGTTTACTTCCAGCCATTTTTTATTTATATAAAGAAATGCCAATAATGTAGTAACGGCTATCCTCTTGTTGCCATTTTGGAAAGGATGATTTTTAATCATTAGATAAAAAAGTATAGCTGCTTTGCCTGTAAGAGCTTTATACAACTGCTTCTTATTAAAACTCTGAAAAGGCGTTAATAAACAACTCTCTAAAACATTGGGAAACCTTGTAGAAAAATCAGGGATTGGTTCGTTATATTCCAACATTTCTTTGGCTAATTTAAAAGACACGGACTCTACATGCGCCAGCGTAATAACTTTCATGATTTATTCATTTCCAAGCATTTTTAAAGCCTCGCCGTATTCACTAACAGCTTTTTTAACCGCAAGACCAACACTCTCTTTTTGCTCCTTAGAAATTGTCCTGCCTAAAGCCAATGATAAACTTTTAAGCGGTATTATATAGGTTTTGCCTATCTTTTCAGCTTGGATTTCGCCTCTTTTCACTTTTCTAAACACTGCTATCCTGCTTATACCTAAAAGCTTTGCTAGTCCTGGAATAGTTATAACATCTTTATTTATCATATGTTACCTCGTTAACTAATATCCTTTAAGTTAACTTATGTTAACTTACACTATAAAGGTTAACATAGAATATCTGAAAAGTCAAATTCTTTTATTTCCGTATCGTCCAGAAATCCGCAGATAAAGTTTCCAGGTATTCATATGGCATAGTGAAATATCCGTCTTTGCCCCATTTAGTCCCCCAGGAATTTCGCACTATAAATCTCTTTTGCTTCTGGTTATAGCCTACTGCCAGGACCGCGTGGCCGCCAAGTACCTTTTCCTTTTTCTTAGGTATATTAGCCACGCCTGTACGCGCCACTCTCTGTGACTGAAAACTCTCATAAACAGTAAAGCCAAACACAAACGGATATCCTTCTGCGAGGCAGGTAAGCATTTCAGGCAGGCTATTTATGCGGTGGTAAGATTCTATGCGGCGTTTCTTTGCTTCAGCATAGCATTTCTTAGAAGGTTTTCTTGTAAATCTTTCTATTAAATACGGCCACGTCTTTTCCCAGCACGCGCCCTGTTTCCTCAGTGTCTTAATGCCATCTCTTAAAGACGCTCCTGAATCATAATCAACTGTATCTTCCAAAACTCTCTCATTATAATAAATAAAAAGCCTCGACACATCCTCATACACGTCATCTATCCTGTGATCCAAATATTCCAGATTCCCTGCCAGCGCATTCGCAGTGCAGCTTCCAAGCGTCTCTTGATTTTCCACAATAGAACAAAACTCCCTTAAATCCACCTTTTTCGGCAATCTCACCACAGGCCTTATCGCCTTATATAAATAATCCCTCTGATCAGGCCTATCCGGCACCCAGCCATAACTTCTTTTCCCCTTAACCATCCCTCCCCTCCTCTAAACCTGGCCTACTGTGATTTTCTTAATACCTAAAACATTGCAGAAACGCATGACGGTATATAGCGTGACATTTTTCCTGCCTTCTTCTATCCTGGAAACATCCGGCTGTTTCATGCCTATGCGATGCGCCAATTGTTTCTGGCTCAACCCTTTCTGAATCCTCGCTTCTTTAATAAGCGCCCCAAACTTCCGGAAAAAAACCGGCGTGGCGCTTGCAGGTTTTCTGCGGCCTCGTCCATGCATATCTACTAGCTGTTCATAGATTGTTTCCCACCAATCCCTGAAATCTGACTGCCGCGCGCGTTTTATCCATTGAGCCTTTATCTTTGGCCATGCGTCTATAAACTCGGCCTTGGTAATCAATGAAAACAGTTCCTTTGGCTTATCACAGCGCGACAGAAAGATTACCATTTTAACCGGAAATTGCGGATGTTTTGGATTTTTAAGTATCTTGGCTGTTTCTTTCAGGGCATTTTCATTTATGTCCCAAAAATATTTTGAAATAATCATTATTCTATTGCCTCCATGGCTAATTGCTTGACCTCGTTTTCCAGGTAAATAACCAATTCCTTGGCATTGAATTCCGTATCGTAAATATCCAGCTCCATTAGCGCAAGCTTGAGTTCCTGCCTGGAAAATGTCCGATACCAGTGGACTATCCCCTTTTGGAACCGGGGCGAAAGGCTGCGCAGGAATATGTGCAATGGCTGTATTTTTTTTGAAAGCATGTACACGTCAAATACATCCCGCGCCTCTTTGCGGCCTTCGCTGACTTGCCTGCCAACCTCATCTGTTATAACTTGAGTGCCGGAAATAGCGGCTATTTTATGCAGGTATAAATCCTTTGCGCTATATACGCGGACGCCATCGATTTTCCGTATTACCGGTTGAACGCACACAACATCTTCAACAAAATCAATCTTTAATGGCCTGTTCGAACCCTTAACTGGCACAGTATAAAACCGGACGGCCGCCTTATTGCCGGAAACAAATTCTGATTCCAGATGAATTTTCTGATCCAGATGTTTTTCAAAGGCCTCTGTTAAGGCAGCTATTTCCGGAATAAGGTATTTCCTTGAAAAAAAATCTAGATCCGAGGAAAACCTATGATGCAGATAATACAATTCAAGAGCTGTGCCACCAGCAAGCGCAAAATCCCCTGTCTCACGCGAAAAGGCCTTCAGAACAAGTTTTTGTGCTTCTCTCAGCTTAGAATCCATAGAAATCCCCGCTATGCCTGCATATAGATTATAACCTATCTCTATATAGAGTATAACCTATATTTTTATTTTGTCAATAGGCCCTGGTGGAATATGCCTACTGGGCATGCCTCAAAATCCCAACCAGATATCCAATATTTCTTAACAAAAGTCTTGTTCATTCTCTTAATAGTTTTTTATCGTGAGTCAGCTTTATGTAACTGTCTTTAGTTATAACCTTTTTGCCTGTCTTCGACTCAATTTCTTTTCTCGCTTTCCCCGCAACATGCCCGCCCTGCCGTGCCACCTTTCGATTTTCTCCAAACGTCTT
>JAHJQM010000007.1 GCA_018819285.1 Candidatus Omnitrophota bacterium | reverse complement strand
TGGCTCAGGAGAAGATACCTGATATAAGAAAAGAAGTGCTTATGATTCCGCCTGTGGATTTAAGATGGCTTTTGAGGAAAAAGATGGATTTTCAGAGTATAGGGGTATATGATGTGTCTTCCAGTCCCTATTTTTTTAGCAGGCGCGAAAAACATATAACCTTATAATAAAGAAACGCGTTTTTAGGCATGCGGTATTTTATAAAGATAGACTTTAATGCCTTCGAATTCTTTATAACTTGTAATAATAAAATTATCATCAAGCCATTTTTTAACTTTGTATTCTTCCATAGAACGGTCGGCGAACAATAATTGTGGCTCCCAGGAAGAAAAAACAAGCCAAATCCTCCTGCTACCAGGCATTATAAGTTTCGAGGCCCCTTCTGCGCTTTTTATCGTAAGCCCAGATTCCCATTGAAACGCTTTATATGCTAAATCCGTAAAGCCTTTCTCTTCCTCCGGCAAATAAAACGGATTAAAAAATAAATTATTTATTTTATCTATATTTTTATTATTCAGGACAAAAAGGTAATAAAGGTAGGGCCTCATAGTTGATCTACAGGTATGCATAACAACATCGCCTTTCTGAAAATTACTTGCTATGTACACAGTCGATCCTCGATTATCAATCTTATTATGTACCCCTGGCCTGTAAAAACCTTCTGGATAGGGCAAAATGTCTTTGTAATAATTATAAAGAGAAAGGCTACTTACGACAATGAAGGAAAAAAGCAATATATAAAGGCATTGTTTTAATCTTGTTATACCGAGCGCTATTAAAAAATAATACGCAGGCAAGATAAAGATGAAATTTCTATAAGTAAAAGTGGCTTGTATCTTAGAAAATATTAAAGATAGGATAAGGGGGAGGAAAAACCATATCAAAAGGAGTTTGATTTTTTTCCAGTTTTTCTTTAGATTGTGGAAAATACCAACCAATAACAAAGGGGTAAACAGCAACAGCGCAAATAAATGAACTGGAAAAGCTGCATTGTATCCTGCGTTAAACAATCTTATTGTCTGAAAAATATGGGCGAGAGAACCTTTGGGTACCCAATCAAGGTAGTCTTGTTGAAAAAGCAGAATAAGGAATTGATTAGGCAATAGCATTAGCCACGGAGAATATAATAAAAGTATAGCCAGCTGACTAAAGAACCATCTTTTTGTCAAACTTTTATACTTACGGTAGGAAAATAAAAAGAATATGTTTTGCGCTATAATTAGAAATACGCAGGGATAGCTGTTATATATGGATAGCGTTGTAAAAAGTATAAATTTTATCCAAAAGGAAATTTTATTTCTGTCCAAACTAAGGGCCAAATAATAAACTGAACAAAGAGCCAAAAACATTGTTAAGCTATAATGAGTCAGCTCCTGCGAGTAATAAATATGAAACGGGGAAAGACAAATAAGGAAAGCGGCAAAAAGCCCTACCTTTTCGTCGAATAGTATCTTGCCAAGTTTATAAACGACTATGATCGATGCCATACCTATAATGGCAGGAAGTAGCCTCAAGACAAACTCACCCTGTCCGAGAAAACTCCAAAAATAAAGCAGGATTCTGAAAAACGGGGGCTTTGATATTCCTACTGTTAAAGTAACCGAATGTAAAAAGTCGCCAGTACCTATATACGTCCAGATGGCCTCATCATACCATAAGCTATACCCATTCCACTTATAGAGTCTCAACCCGGCGCCGACTAATACTATACAGAATAAGAGCAATCTTTTAAACCTGCAAGATTCTAACAACGGCATGCCCTCTTCCTTTTTCTGGCGAACCGCGCATACTCCAATTACTTTCTATCGAAAAAATTGTTCAATACGCAATTCGCAATATTCTCGGCTAAGATCCGGTTCCCAAGAGATGTCCCATGTCCAAACTCACCGCCAAAATCATCCGTAAAATATTCTCTATATTTGCACTTCGTTAATGCGTCCTTAAACACCTTTTCATTATCTACAATCACAACCCCTGCACCATATGGTTTCAACATTTCTTTCAGGGGTCCAGCATCACGCATGGGATACTGAGCGCATACTAGCTTTATGCCTTTCTGCGTCACAAGTTGTTTTAATCTCCGATAATTCGTGCGCGTCATCGGATTTTGGCTTACAGACCTTAATCTGGCCGCTATTTTAAAATACTCGTCCGCAAGGTTGTATCTTCCCTGCTCTTGATGATATACCGCCAGCTTGCCGAATATTTTTTCACTCTTCGGAGACATTAATTTAATTTTCCTGAACAACTCTTCGGCCTGTTCATGCTTTGCCTGTAGCTCGTAACACCAAGCCAGATCAATATAACCGTTGATATCTTCCGGTTTTATTGCCAAGGCCTTCTTGAACATTGCCTCAGCCTCATCGTATCTGGACTGGTTTCTATAACACTGCCCTAAATTAAGATATGGTTCGTTATTTGCAGGGTTTATCTCTATGGCCTTTTTGAAAAACGTTTCTGCACGGTTATACTGCGAATCGTCCATATAACACCGCCCCAGATAGATGTACGCCTTTTGGTCCCCCGGGTGCATCTCAATTGTTTTTCTATGATTATTTTCAAGTTCCTGATACGTACGGGGATATCTTTCCAAACTATCCGGGCTCTTCGTAATTCGCAGCCATAATATTCTTGCGAGTTTATATGTTTTTAACTCCGTAAAAAACGTTACTTTCTTAACCGGTGAAAAAAATTCATTGCCTTGCCCCGCCAACAAATCATTCACGCCCATCATTGCTATGACCATATGAGGATTATATCTGACAAGGTATTCTTCCAGAAGATTAACGATAACCGTCGAGTTTGCGGCAGGCATGCCTTTATTAATCACGCAGAATTGCACGTCGGTATTGCTGCGATTCAGGATATTTTCAAGCTGGCTAGGATAAGAATCTTCGCCCCCTACGGCAGTAGTAGATTCTCCCAGGCAAAGAATGCGGTATGCGCTTTTCTTGAACATCCTAGCTTCATTTCTATGTTCCTGCAGGAAAAGAAACACATGCTTTGTAATCCGCAATCCAGACTCAAGAAAGATAAAAACCAAAAAAAAACCAAGAAGCGCCTTCGCCATCAATAAAAATACCATACGCATAATTAACGTTTTCTTCACGGGCCACCAGAGGATATTTTCGGAAAACCTTTTCGGAAACAATCTTTCAGGATCTTTCCATCGTTTGCATGAGTCTTTACACCCATAAGATACGCTACAGTGGCAAATATATCCGTATGATAAACAGGCCGTTGTATAACCACTCCCTTTTTTATATCCGGACCGTGAATATACATCCAAACCTTACCTGGATTAGGATAGGAACTCTCAAAGTGATCCATATAGTACCTATTTCTTTCATGGTCTACGTCAATAATCAAGTAGGTATTATCTTTATAATAAGGGTCATTCTCTATAAACTCCCATATCTCCGAAATTCTTCTGTCGCACTTTCTCAAGGCAAGAACATACCGTGCAAAGCTATCAGCATGAGCGCTTTCAACATCGTTTAAGACATAATGAATGAGTTTTGGCTTAAACTTCTGCAGAATCTTCTTAAACATTTGGTATTGCACTTCTCCAAGACTATCCCAGTTAGGCCATTTTTCTGGGTTTTTTTCCACCAAATCAGGAAATGATTCCCAGAAAATTAATTCTTGTTTCGTTAATATATCTTTTAGCTCCTTAGACATATTAAAATCCATGAAACTTAATGCGCATGGATAGGTCTCCTGGGGATAGTCATCCGTAGTAAGGGCGTAATCCTGGTTAAACCAACTCCCCACCGACCATAATTTGGTCTTTGGCAGCCCGTATTTCTTACTCACGTATTGGAAGATAGAAGGCGCTCTCGAAGGATAAGCATAAACAAGATAAGTCATGCCTGTATTAATAGCGTGAAAAACAGGCATATGAAATTGATGGTTTAAGGCAACAAGATTGGTATATAATACTCCTTCTTTAAATATCCTCCCCCAGAGATTAGGTATATATTGATGAGTAGGATCTTCAATAGTCTCAGTATTCCTGACGCCGCTAAAAGTTATAATGACAACGTTTGGTATTTTTTCCTCAAGCGCATCCTGACCATATAGCTTGTAACTTGTTACACAAAAAGAGCTAAAAATAACTAATAATAACGCTAAACCAAACTTTAATTTCAATGACTTCATAAATGCTTGCTCTTTATGATTAATATCTCACCATTAATAACGTAGACAAAGCGCTCACTCGTTTCAACTAGGTCGCTTTTCAGTATCGATCTATCAGAAATCAAAGAGGGCATCTTCTCTTTCCTAATTGTTTTTCCATTTGATATATTCATAGTACATAATTTCGAGCTAATGAATATCGAAATTAAATTAGAGTAATACTCTAATTCTTTCTTGGGCATTTCCTCGCATCCTGTAGTCATAATAAAATTGATTGTATCCTGACATTCTTTACCGCTAGACAGATCGTAAAAAAATCCTTTGACTCCGGGCACATTTTTTTCCCATATTTTTTCCCCCGTATCAAGACTTACACATGCGAAAAAGAATTCCCAGTTTCTCCTGAACGGCAACAGGATACGCCGATCGACAATAAAATAATACCGTGTTTTTCTTTCCCCATACTTCCATAAAACTTCCTGATCAGCCGATTCCACGTTAAATTCCCATGCTATTGTCAACGCATCTTTCTCTAAGCTATAACAGACTATTTTTTCAAATGGTACGAACACCAGTATCTTATCTGCAGATGTTTCTACCAGGGGCTCACGAGGACTATCTATAAAGGTTTTACCTTTAAAACTGCCATCCTCTGCATCAACAACATACAGATCAGAACCGCAGTGTAATACAACGCGGTTGCTAACAAATAATAAGTCAAGAGGGGAATTTTTATCATTGATAAAATCTAATGGGATGTTTTTTAAGAGTCTTAATTTAGCATCCAATACTTTTAAGCTGTCCAAAAAACAAGATGCGATGTATATCTTTTCCCCTGAAACTGACAATCCTATCGCACCTTCGATATCTAATTCGCAATATCTTTCGCAGTAACCAGTAAGAGGGCTAATGGAATAGACCTTGTTCCCATGCACTACAATAAACTTATCTCCTAAAAATTCTGAATGCAACATTACATTCTTCAAGAAAGCCCTGTCAAAACCATATCTACTATAAAGCATATCTATACCCGGAGGAGGGAACTCTCTTTCTTTCTCAAAAATATCTCTTTTGCTCGTCATGCTCCATATATAGCTGCCGTCTTTTGCGTTGAGCGCAATGATGTTTACGCGGTCGTTAATAATCAAGACGTCGCGATAAAAGTAAGCTTCTACATCATCAGCATACATGCGGCCGACATTTTTATCCGTATCATAATTTACATAACGGTTTACTGTCGGATATGGACGATAAAATATCTTCTTAGACCAGAGGATTTTTCCATTTTCATTTATGCACAGAAGCTGGTCGCGATTCAACAGGAGGAAAAAATCTGGTAATCTCTGGCCTTCTACAGTTTTGATTGGCACTGGAAATATCTTGTCTGCTATGATTTTAAAATCTTTATCACTGCCGACGCTTTTATTAGCTTCGTCCTTGGAATTCCAGGATTTAACCAGAGGAGAGCGGTCGAGAAGCCCGGCTTCGGTAAGAAGATTCTTGAATACAATTTCGATATCTCTATAAATGACTATTTTCTCTCCGTATTGATCAAGCAATGCTAGCGTAAATTCTCTCCAATTCGGGTCACGTAATCTATCAAGATTATCTGTAATGACCGTGAAGATCTCTCCTAACGGCAAAGGGACACTGCGGAAGCTAAGCTCAGCTACTAATCGCTTCCTCAACTTCGCTGCTTCGTTGTCGGATGGGTTCAGCTGAAGCGCTTTTTTCAGGTCGTTCTTTAGCTTTTCAATACTCTCAAAGTATTCCTTGCGAGAACCTTTGGCTTCCGGAAACGGATATTTCTGGTCGGATATATCCAGACAGGATAATGCTCTTTTATCCGCGGTAAATATAAACCGCATGCTTGCACCTACCAACCAACTATCTTTCAAAGCCATATCTACTTCTTTATCTTCTATTTTATCCCCGGATATTCTTAAAATATGAAGTATATTATCTATTTTGTATAGCACTTCATCACGTCTGGGGGAAAAAACACCCTTCAGTGCCCCTCCTTTAATGTTTTTAGTATAAATCTCTTTGCCTGAGCTTAAATCAATGATCTTTATCTCAGCGTTTTTATCTGCTTTGTTTGTGCCTGCGAGAAAAATACCCTTCCCGTCTTTTATCTTCAGGATACGGTAACCGTCAGTATCGATGAGAATGGCGTCCTGCAGCCGGCCTTCTTCTGAATCTAGTATATACAGATATTCCGATTCGCGGGGTTTATAATATATCTTTTGGCCCTCTGCCTCCAAAAATTGAGTGTCATAGGCAATGAGGTTTTTTTCTGAAAAATGAAGTTCCCAGTAATCGAATAAGCTGTAACTCCTCGACTTATACTCCCGCAGCCAAATAAGTTTACCATCATTCAGGCGTAGAGATACCAATACACCGTTATTCGTTCCCAA
Organism: Candidatus Omnitrophota bacterium; assembly: GCA_018819285.1. GTDB lineage: Bacteria > Omnitrophota > Gorgyraeia > Gorgyraeales > Gorgyraeaceae > UBA10183. The sequence goes on along the minus strand of JAHJQM010000007.1, from coordinate 5,368 downwards.
AAAAAGCTGTCCGTCTTTTATCAGAGAGAGTTGGCAGGGAGGGGAAAGAAAAGAACAGGTGCCGATATACGTACTCCATTGAAGCTCTCCGTCCTTACAGTTAAAGGCGCTCACCCATAACTCTCCCCTTGCATTAATCAGGCCTACTATGAGGCTGTTATCGTTACGGACCGGCTTTGTACATACAGCATATTCTCCCAGACCCCTCTCCCAAAGAAGCTTGGGGTTATAAAACTCTTTTAGCGTAAGAGCTACTAATTTTTCTCCTAATTCAGTAAATACCATGTTATCCGCAAGCAATAACTGGTAGCCGTGCATATTAATATGCGGCCGCCTGAATGTATTATACAAAGAGCTCCCAGAATCACTGGGATCTTTAAAAAACCATATCTCTTTGCCGCTTAAGGAGTCGATACAGAATATGGTGGAGGCGTTCCTCATTATCAGGGCGTCTCCGTAGACAACAGGATACAGACTGTTTTCTTCGTATTCTTTTATCCATTGACGCGAACTGATCAAATAGTCGCTGAGATTATCATCGGATAAAATATAAGACCAGGTCTGTACGGCCCTTACTGATATATCGTCAAACGGCTGGATCTGAAATTCTGTATCCGTGCTCCCACGCTCAGAATGATCATTTCTCTTAATCTTATCCCGATTAACCCAAAGTAGTTCTGCCTTTTTAACAAGGTTATTCTTGACGTATTTCAATCTCAAATTATTAAAATAAAGATGCTCCGCATAAGGACGCAATGCTGTAATGTTATATCCCTGCGCAGGGCCTTCGTAGAAAGGGAAATCTCGCAATACCGGAGTATTATTAATGAACATATCTTCTTCCAAGAGATAGTTCCCTTTTCTTTCCATTTTATCCAGGATCACATCAAGAAGATTGTTGAGTTCAGGCAAAGAACCATTTCCCTTGACCCGTTCTTTAACCGCAGCAAGATCATCATAAGACAACAAGATGAGTTTTTCTCTGACTTTTAAATAATCCAAAAGATTACCTTGGGATAAAGATTTGTTTAGTCCTACGAAGCTGCTTTCAGAAAAGTCTAAAGAGGCTATCTTATTCCTTTCTTCAACAGCTGCTTCACAATAAGAGCAAAAAAACAACATCATAAAGGCTAGCGTCAAGCAAAGAAGGGTTTTTTTGTTTTTTATGACAGGGTTGCGCATTTTTGGGTTAAAAAATATGGAACATGTTAATGCCATCTTTATTAATTGTCTAAAAGGCTCTGCCTGAAAACTTTGATCTTTTATTCGCAGCCTTCAGGATAGCTATAGCCTCTATCTCTACCAAAAGCTCAGGACGGCATAGATTTGCCTCTACACAGACACTCGCAGGAAATATTCGCAGCTTCTGTTTCTTGTAAAAGTTGTTTCTAACTACATTAAACTTACTATAATCCTGCTTTATATTCTTCAGATAACACCTGGTTTGGACAACATCGTGCCAGGTTGCATGAGCCGATTGAAGGAGCGCGGTCAGATTTTCAAAAGTCCGACTGACCTGGGAAGAAAAATCTCTCGGCCGGAATGTATTACCGTTTTGATCTATACTTGCTGTCCCGGAAATAAAAAGCAGTTTCGTTTTTCCCAGGGTAATATTTATACCGCGGGAAAAGGATTTTCCGTACTCAATAGGTTCATTTAGAAAATGTGGCGCTTGTATGGCTTTCTTTGTAATCTTAAGTTTCATTTTTGAGCGTTTCCTCCTCATGCTGATTTTAAGTATTATAGCATACCGAGGCCCGTCTGTTATACGATAAAATATTTATTGCCTGGCCACAAATAAGTCCGAGGCAATCACTCAGGGCCTTTCTTTTTCGTCAATATATCCTTCGGCGCAAGATGCATGCTTGGCTCAAGAATACCCCATTTGCAAAAAAACGCTGTCTTTTACCTGCACATACTTTTTCTCATGTATTGAAATATTCTTCCTTTAAGACAGTAAGGATTCCCAGAGTATAAATCCCTAGTCCGGAAAAAGACTTCCGCCCGGCAGCTTCCTTTACACCGCGCTCTAAAGAAACAGCTCCTGCATGGCTCTTTAAACCCCTCAGGATTTATAAGGCTTACCATATCTGGGGAATTCCATAATTCCTGCACTTTCTTCTCGAGCACGTTACCTAGCGGATAATCAAGGAGTTCACAAAAATAAAATAATCCCTTATAATCCACATTTGCTTCTATATATCCGGCATAACATGATGTTATGAGCGTAACTTCCGGACTACTTGTAAGACGGTTCAAAAAACCAAAGATCCTCAGCGTGAGGAGGTCTGCCGCTGTAAGCTCCAGGACGCTCTGCTGCGCATACCCTTGCCCTGCTCTGATGAAAATATTCATAATAATTTCTGCTATATTAAAATCCCTTGAAAATTGCCTTAATCTCCAGATCTCAGAAAGATTCTTATGGGTTACCGTAAAATTAATATACAAGGGTATGCCGCTATTGGAGAGTTTTTGTATTACAGCAACTACCTTTCTGAAATTCCCCTTACCCCTTATAAAATCATGCGTTTTTTCTGACGTGCCGTCTATGCCTACCGTCAATACAACGCCCTTTCTTTTCTTTACTTCTTGTATGTATTCATCGGTAAGCAGCAGACCGTTGGTATTTATTCTGACTTTTATGCCCTTTGATAAGATATAGTCTACCACACTGAATATGCCCTCATATAAAAAAGGCTCTCCGCCAGTAAGAATGATTTCCAAAACCCCAGAATCCTTCATCTTATCTATTATCATTTTTATGGTATCCTCCTGGGGCTCGGAGAGATCGTCTTTATGTTTATCGTTATAACAAGTTTTACAACTGAGATTACAATCCTCTGTAAGTGTAAAAAATATTCTCAGCGGAGCTGACGGCCTGGGAAAATCTGAACAATCACAGCGGCCTATCCGGAAGGTATGCATCTGGGGAATGAGGAATTCCCGGCCTGGCTCTTTAGTAAGCCTGGGAAAGTCATCCCTTAAAGAGGTTTTGCCAGCCGGTCCTGTTATAATAACGTTCTCTCTGAGAAGCCTTTTTAAAAAATCGCTTATCTTTAACTTAAGATAATCTTTACCGGCAGGATTAAATCTAGTGAAAGGTTTGGCTATCCTGTCGAGATCAGCCCCTTGGCAATAATGAAAGATCTCAGAGGCCGTCTCATTTAATCGTATAAACTTGTTATTATAATATACTACTGATTCGGAATCCCCCTCCTTGCGCCACTTTGCTTTATCATTCTTATAAAATACGGCTTTATCCATTCTCATAATACGATATTCCTGTAGCAAGCCCATAACTCTGCCGGCAGAATATATTTACGGCGGAAATCAGGGTCATTCATAAGGCAGTTGTTATAGCCTTCGTAAAAAACAGGGTGCCTAAACATACCGTTCACTATTTCATTCAAATCCCTCTGGCGTATATTTCCAAAGCTAAGCGGCACGAAAGGACAAGGCTGTATCTCTCCATAGCAGGATATATGGAAGAACTTCTTCTGCAAGGCCGCGCAACTCCTGGAAGAGCCCTTAGAACATGAACCGGTAGACTCTAGATATACAAAACCGGGTTCAAGCAATGCTGCTACTTTTGCCTCTTCTTCTGCACTCAATCTCTGGTTCTCAGCATTAATCCACCCTCCGGCTAGCGTAGGATAGATTACCCTTACCGAATTTACTCTCAGACGCTTTGCTAAATCAATTATCCTCTCCACCTGTCCGTTGCGAATCTTTTCTCTAGAAGCATTGGCAAATATGCTGCAAGACAATCCCGCCCTTAAACATCTTCTTATTCCCTCTATAGCGAGTTTAAAACAGCCTGGGCAATGGGATACTGAATCATGAGCAGTCTCATCCGAGCCCTCTATTCTCACGAATATATGGTTAAGTCCGGAACTTTTTAGTTTCAAGACGCAAGATTCAGACAATAACACACCATTGGTTTCCATTTCTACAAACAAACCTCTTTTTGTAGCATATTTGACGATTTGATAGATATCTTCTCTCAATAAAGGTTCGCCTCCTACAAAAGATACCAGCGTAAACAAGGAACTCCTTTGCGCAATCTGGTCTACTGTTCTCTTTACTTCCGCGAGAGACAGTTCTTCTGTGGTATTTTTTTCATATCGTGAACACCAGCAATAATCACAACTACATTGGCATCTATAGGTCAGGTTGAACATTACTTTTATAATGCCATTATTGATACTGCCGCGGGGAGACTTAAAGATTGTTTTCGCTAACCGCAGCAGATGAAAAAACGAAAGACTGCTTATCTTTTCTTTATATTTCAATCTGAAATTATTCATCTTCTATATAATTACCGCTACCAGATAGCCTTCAGAAGCGCCTTAATGCGTGTAGGCAATTCGGTTACCTCATGGTATGCACAAAGCTGCTTAATAATATACCTCGGCCTCAGGTAGAAATCACGATAGGCCTTTTTGCGGTATCTTTTTAGGGTATCCGCAGTTAAGCCATCTGTTATAAATGAAAGCTTCTCCGGAAAACAGTACAAGTGATAATAACGATATTCTATATCTTTATTGATTTTCCCTTGAGATAGTGCTGTTTTATATATCTGCGTGCCTGGAAGCGGCTGGGCTATAAAGAAGACCACGCGATCCAGGGGCAGGCTCTTTGCAAATCTCAAAGTATCGCGTATACTAGCTTCGTCTTCTTGCGGCAAGCCCAGGATAAAAAAACCTAACGTGCGAATATTTAAAGCGTTGGTCCATCTTACAGCTTTTTCGATCTCCGCCAAAGTCACATCTTTCTTGATGCTGTCCAAAACTCTTTGGTTGCCTGACTCTATGCCGTAATTAATCCGCCAGCAGCCTGCTTTTTTCATCGTCTTCAGGATTTCTGAAGTTACACGGTCTGCCCTGCCCATACACGCCCAGGAGATCTTAAGTTTCCTTGAAAGAAGCCCCTGACAGAATTCTTCTACCCGACGAAGAGTCATGGTGAAAAGATCGTCTACGATGTTTATTTCGCGCACGCCGTAGTCTCTGACCAGCATCTCTATCTCATCGAGGATGTTTTCTACACTGCGCATCCTTACTTGATTGCCGAAGACAGCACGGTCGCAGAAGGTGCACTGGTAAGGGCAGCCCCGGCTGGTGATGATGGTGGCGAGTGGTAAAGATTTATAGTAAAGATATGTATATTTACTAAGCGCAGGAAAAAGGTGCCGTGCTGGAAAAGGTAGCGTATCCAGGTCTTCTATGTATTCCCTGGGAGGAGTACGGACTATTTTTAAGCCGTCACGGAAGACAATACCTTTAATCTGAGGGATCTTCTGCAGGTTGCCTTGGGAGATAGCATCAACAAGCTCAACTACGGTGCGCTCTCCTTCTCCTACGATACC